>CAYNLB010000097.1:2021-17551 GCA_964397935.1 uncultured Mycobacterium sp. | reverse complement strand
GTCCGCTCCACCCACGGCGTCAACTGCACCGGATCGTGCTCCTGGAAGATCTTTGTCAAGGACGGGATCATCACCTGGGAAACCCAGCAGACCGACTACCCGTCGGTGGGCCCGGACCGGCCGGAATACGAACCGCGCGGCTGTCCGCGTGGCGCGTCGTTCTCCTGGTACAGCTACTCGCCCACCCGGGTGCGCTATCCGTACGCCCGCGGCGTGCTGATCGAGATGTACCGGGAAGCCAAAGCACGGCTTGGCGATCCGGTGCTGGCGTGGGCCGACATCCAGGCCGATCCCGAGCGCCGTCGCCGCTACCAGCGGGCCCGTGGCAAGGGCGGGCTGGTCCGGGTGAGCTGGGCCGAGGCCACCGAGATGATCGCCGCCGCCCACGTGCACACGATCAAGACCTACGGACCTGACCGGGTCGCCGGGTTTTCCCCGATTCCGGCGATGTCGATGGTGTCCTATGCCGCCGGCTCGCGGTTCGTCGAGTTGATCGGCGGCGTCATGACATCGTTCTACGACTGGTATGCCGACCTGCCGGTGGCCTCCCCGCAGGTGTTCGGCGACCAGACGGATGTGCCCGAATCCGGGGACTGGTGGGACGCGGCCTACCTGATGATGTGGGGTTCCAACGTGCCGATCACCCGGACTCCCGACGCGCACTGGATGGCCGAGGCTCGCTACCGGGGCACCAAGGTGGTCACCGTCAGCCCCGACTACGCTGACAACACCAAGTTCGCCGATGAGTGGATGCCGTGCGCCGCTGGAGCCGACGGGGCGCTGGCTATGGCGATGGGCCACGTGATCCTCTCGGAATGCTATGTGGCCAAGCGGGTTCCGTTCTTCAGCGACTTTGCACGCCGCTACACCGACCTGCCGTTCCTGATCAAGCTGGAAGAACGTGGCGACATGCTGGTGCCGGGGAAGAACCTCACGGCAGCAGACGTGGGTGAGGTGGTCGAGAACGCGGCGCTCAAGCCTGCGGTGCTCGACGAAGTCACCGACTCCGTTGTGATCCCGCACGGCACACTGGGATTCCGTTACGGCGAGGACGGCATCGGAAAGTGGAACCTGGAGCTCGGTGATCTGGTCCCGGCGCTCAGCGTGCAAGATGGACACGGCGCGAGCGCAGATCACGGCACCGCGCCCGTACACCTACCCAGCTTCGACACAGTCAGTGGCGAAGGCACGACGTTGGCACGCGGTGTCCCGGTGCGCCGTGTGGGTGAGCATCTGGTGTGCACCGTATTCGACTTGATGCTGGCGCACTACGGAGTGGCGCGCCCGGGATTGCCCGGCGAATGGCCCACTGGCTATGACGATCCCACTCAGCAAAACACCCCGGCCTGGCAGGAGCCGATCACCGGCGTGTCGGCGGCACAGGCCATTCGGGTCGCCAGGGAGTTCGCCCGCAACGCCGAGGAATCCGGTGGCCGGTCGATGATCATCATGGGCAGCGGGATCAACCAGTGGTTTCACGGCGACGCCACCTACCGCACGGTGCTGGCCTTGCTGATGTTGACCGGATCGATGGGACGTAACGGCGGCGGGTGGGCCCACTACGTCGGACAGGAAAAAGTGCGTCCGCTCACCGGTTTTCAGACGATGGCGATGGCCACCGACTGGGCGCGCCCGCCGCGGCAGCTTCCCGGCGCCTCCTACTGGTACGCGCACACCGACCAATGGCGCTACGACGGCTACGAGGCAGCCAAATTGGCCAGCCCGGTAGGCCGGGGCAGGTTCGCGGGCAAGCACACCATGGACCTGCTGGCCTCGGCGTCGGCCATGGGCTGGAGCCCGTACTATCCGCAGTTCGACCGATCCAGCCTGGACGTCGCAGACGAGGCGCTGGCCGCGGGCCGCGGTGTCGCCGAGTACGTCGCCGAGCAACTCGGCCGGCGCGAGCTCAAGTTGGCCGTCACCGATCCCGACGATCCCGTGAACTGGCCCCGCGTACTTACGGTATGGCGCGCCAACCTGATCGGTTCGTCGGGCAAGGGCGGCGAGTACTTTCTGCGCCATCTGCTGGGAACCGATTCCAACGTGCAGGCCGATCCGCCGGCCGATGGGATACGGCCCGTCGACGTGACGTGTGAGGGGGACATTCCGGAGGGCAAACTCGACTTGATGATGTCGATCGACTTCCGGATGACCTCGACGACGTTGGTCTCGGACGTGGTGCTGCCGGCGGCAACCTGGTACGAGAAGGCCGACATCTCCAGCACCGACATGCACCCGTACGTGCACGCCTTCAGCGCCGCGACCGACCCGCCCTGGGAAACCCGTTCGGACTTCGAGGCTTTCGGCGCCATCGCCCGTGCTTTCAGCGCGATGGCCAAGCAACACCTGGGAACCCGCAGCGACGTCGTGCTCACCGCGTTGCTGCACGACACCCCAGACGCGATGGTCTATCCCGATGGCTCCGAAAACGATTGGCTGCACACCGGTGCGACGCCGACACCGGGGCGCACCATGCCCAAACTCACCGTGGTGGAGCGCGACTACACCGCCGTCTACGACAAGTGGCGGACGCTCGGCCCGCTCGTCGACCAATTCGGGGTGACCACCAAGGGTGTCACGGTACACCCGTTCCGCGAGGTAGAGGAACTATCCGCCAAATTCGGGGTGATGAATTCCGGTGCGGCGGAAGGCCGCCCAGCGGTCACCACCGATGAGCGGATGGCCGATGTCATGCTGATGCTGTCTGGGACGTGCAATGGCCGGCTCGCGGTCGAGGGCTTCCGGGAGCTGGAGAAGCGCACCGGTCAGCGCCTCGCCCACCTGGCCGAGGGCAGCGAAGACCGCCGCATCACCTACGCCGACACCCAGGCGCGTCCCGTCCAGGTGAACACCAGCCCGGAATGGTCGGGCAGCGAAACCGGCGGTCGCCGCTACGCGCCGTTCACCGTCAACATCGAGAATCTCAAGCCATTTCACACGCTCACCGGGCGGATGCACTTTTATCTGGCCCACGATTGGGTCGAGGAACTCGGCGAGCATCTGCCCGTCTTCCGTCCGCCGCTGGACATGGCGCGGTTGTTCGGTCAGCCCGAGCTCGGCCCGACCGATGACGGCATCGGCCTGACCGTTCGGTACGTGACCCCGCACTCCAAGTGGTCGTTTCACTCCACCTATCAGGACAACCTGTACATGCTGACGTTGTCGCGTGGCGGTCCGACGATGTGGATGAGTCCCGGCGATGCGGCGAAAATCAAAGTGCGCGACAATGAGTGGGTTGAGGCGGTGAATGCCAACGGCATCTACGTGTGCCGGGCGATCGTGTCGCACCGCATGCCCGATGGCGTGGTGTTCGTCTACCACGTTCAGGAACGCACCGTGGACACGCCGCGCACCGAAACCAACAACAAGCGTGGCGGCAACCACAACGCGCTGACCCGGGTGCGCATCAAGCCCAGCCACCTGGCCGGTGGCTATGGTCAGCATGCGTTCGCCTTCAACTACCTGGGCCCCGCCGGTAGCCAGCGCGACGAGGTGACCGTGGTGCGCCGGCGCAGCCAGAAAGTGCGGTACTGACTATGAAGGTAATGGCGCAGTTGGCGATGGTGATGAACCTCGACAAGTGCATCGGCTGCCACACGTGCTCGGTCACCTGCAAGCAAGCGTGGACCAATCGCTCCGGCACCGAGTATGTATGGTTCAACAACGTCGAAACTCGTCCGGGCCAAGGCTATCCGCGCACCTACGAAGACCAGGAGCGGTGGCGTGGGGGCTGGATCCGCGACAGGAAGGGCCGGCTGCGGTTGCGCGACGGCGGCCGCATTCAGAAACTGTTGCGGATCTTCGCCAACCCGAAGCTGCCCACGATCAAGGAGTACTACGAGCCGTGGACCTACGACTACGAGAACCTGACCACCGCGCCGGCAGGTGACACCTTCCCCACGGCCGCGCCGAAAAGCTTGCTCAGCGGCAAGCCGATGAGGATCACCTGGGGGCCCAACTGGGACGACAACCTGTCCGGCTCTCCGGAGATCCTGGCCGGAGACCCGATCCTGAAGAAGGTCAGCGAGGAGGTGAAACTCTCGCTCGAAGAGACCTTCATGTTCTACCTGCCGCGCATCTGCGAGCACTGCCTCAACCCCTCCTGCGTGGCCTCGTGCCCGTCGGGTGCGATGTACAAGCGCAGCGAGGACGGTATCGTGCTGGTCGACCAGGACCGCTGTCGCGGCTGGCGGATGTGTGTCTCCGGATGTCCTTACAAGAAGGTCTATTTCAACCACAAGACCGGCAAAGCCGAAAAGTGCACGCTGTGCTACCCGCGGATGGAGGTCGGTCTGCCGACCATTTGTTCGGAGACGTGTGTGGGCCGGCTGCGCTACCTGGGCCTGGTGCTCTACGACGTTGATCGGGTGCTCGAAGCGGCGTCGGTGGAAAACGACACCGACCTCTATGAGGCACAGCGTCAGATCCTGTTGGACCCCAACGACCCTGCGGTGATCTCCGGCGCCCGGGCGGAAGGCATCTCCGACGAGTGGATCGAGGCCGCGCAGCGATCCCCGGTGTACGCGCTGATCAACACCTACCGGGTGGCGCTGCCGCTGCACCCCGAATACCGGACCATGCCGATGGTCTGGTACATCCCGCCGCTGTCGCCGGTGGTCGATGCTGTGAGCCGCGACGGTCACGACGGCGAGGACGTGGGCAACCTGTTCGGCGCGCTGGAGGCGCTGCGTATCCCGATGCAGTACCTGGCCGAACTGTTCACCGCCGGTGACACCGCCGTGGTCGAAGGGGTATTGCGGCGGCTCGCCGCGATGCGGTCATACATGCGCGACATCAACCTCGGGCGGGAAACCCAGCCGCACATACCTGATTCCGTCGGGATGACCGAAGAAGAGATCTACGAGATGTACCGGCTGCTCGCCATCGCGAAATACGAAGAGCGGTACGTCATTCCGACTGCCTTCAACCCGCAGGCCCGTGACCTCGAGCAGATGGGTTGCTCGTTGTCGGGCGAGGGTGGGCCCGGCATGTACGAATCGGATCCCTATGGCGCGGCCGATGGCGAAGCGGTGCCCGTCGCGGTGGAGACGTTCCACACGCTCAAGCAACACCCCGACGGCGGCGAAGCCACCAACGGAAAGCGGTCGGCGCGGGTGAACCTGCTCAACTGGGACGGCCGCCAGGTACCCGCCGGAATGTTCCCCGAAGAGCAGAAGCAATGAGGGTGCTGTCCCGGCTCCGGGAACGCCACAGCAGCCGCACGATGCGGGACCGACTGGTGTGGCAGGCGGCATCGCTGCTGCTGGCATATCCGGACGAGGGGCTGGCCGAACGTCTGGACACCGTCGACGGGCTGCGCAGTCACACCAACGGGCCCGCGGCGGGGCTGCTCGGACAGACGGTCGCGGCATTGCGTGCCCGCGACCCGATGGCCGCCGCGATGGAATACGTGGCGACATTCGACATGCGGCGCCACTGCACCATGTACCTGACCTACTGGACGGCCGGAGACACGCGCAACCGCGGCCGGGAAATGCTGGCGTTTGCCACCGCCTACCGGGATGCGGGTGTGACGCCGCCCCACGCCGAGGCACCCGATTACCTGCCGGTGGTGCTCGAATTCGCCGCCACCGTCGATCCTGAGGTGGGGCGGCGGCTGTTGAGTGAGCACCGAGTCCCGATCGACGTGCTGCGGGGTGCCCTGGCCGACGCCAAGTCGCCTTACGAGCCCACGGTGGCAGCGGTCTGCGCGACCCTGCCCGTCGCGACCGATCAGGACGTGCGTCGCGCCGAGCAGCTGGCGAAAGCCGGGCCGCCCGCGGAAGCCGTTGGGCTGCAACCGTTTAACTTGACGGTACCGCCCAGACGCCAAGGAGGAGCGTCCGATGTTTAGCAACGTCCTGTTCTGGGACATCTCGCCGTACGTCACGTTGGCGGTCTTGATTGTCGGCACCTGGTGGCGCTACCGCTACGACAAGTTCGGGTGGACCTCCCGGTCCTCGCAGATCTACGAATCGCGGCTGCTGCGCATCGGCAGCCCGATCTTCCACTTCGGCATTCTGGCCGTGTTCGCCGGACACGTGATGGGGCTGTTGATCCCACCGAGGGTTACTCACCTGTTGAAGGTGAGCGACTACGCCTACCACATGCAGGCGGTCATCGCCGGGTCGATAGCGGGCGCTGCCACCCTGTTCGGTATCGGTTTGCTGATCTACCGGCGCTTCACCCGCACGTCGGTGTCGATGGCCACCAGCGCCAGCGACAAGGTGACGTATGTGGTGCTGGTGCTGGCGATCGTGGTGGGCATGTACTGCGACCTGATCGGCACCGGGCCGCACGGCGGAGAGTTCCACTACCGCTACACCGTCGGCATGTGGTTCCGTCGCATCTGGTTACTGCAGCCGCACGGGGAGGTGATGGTGAACGCCCCGTTGGACTACCAATTGCACACCCTGATCGGCATGGCGCTGTTCACCCTGTGGCCGTTCACCCGACTGGTGCATGCGTTCAGCGCTCCGATCGCCTACCTGTTCAGGCCCTACATCGTCTACCGCAGCCGGGCCGCGGCGGCGGAGGGAGATTTGGTCGGTTCAGCGCCGCCCCCGCGCGGGTGGTAGGGCCTTTCCGGGGGATTGACTGTGCGCGCGGGGTGACGACACGCCGAGCGCGACCACCGTGGATGCACACTGCGATGAGCTGCTCGGTTCGCGCATCCGTCGCCCCCACTGCCAGAATCACCGACGTGCCATTCCGCAATGTCGCCATCGTCGCCCACGTCGACCACGGCAAGACCACCCTCGTCGACGCGATGCTGCGGCAATCGGGCGCGCTGCACGAACGCGGCGAAGTGCAAGAACGGGTGATGGACACCGGCGACCTGGAACGGGAAAAGGGCATCACCATCCTGGCCAAGAACACCGCGGTGCACCGCCACCACAGTGACGGCACCGTGACGGTCATCAATGTGATCGACACCCCCGGGCACGCCGACTTCGGCGGTGAGGTGGAGCGCGGCCTGTCCATGGTGGACGGCGTGCTGCTGCTTGTCGACGCGTCCGAGGGACCATTGCCGCAGACGCGGTTTGTGCTGCGCAAGGCGTTGGCCGCCCACCTTCCGGTCATTCTCGTCGTCAACAAAACGGACCGGCCCGACGCGCGCATCGCCGAGGTGGTGGAGGCCAGTCACGACCTGTTGCTCGACGTCGCATCGGATCTTGACGACGAAGCGGCTGCGGCCGCCGAGCACGCGCTGGGCCTGCCGACGCTGTACGCATCCGGCCGCGCCGGGGTGGCCAGTACCACTCCGCCGACCGACGGCCAGATCCCCGACGGCACCAATCTCGCGCCGCTGTTCGAGGTCCTGGAAAAGCATGTGCCGCCGCCGCAGGGCGACCCGGACGCGCCGCTGCAGGCCCTGGTCACGAACCTGGACGCATCGTCATTTTTGGGCCGGCTGGCGCTGATCCGCATCTACAACGGGCGCATTCGCAAGGGCCAGCAAGTCGCGTGGATCCGCGAAGCGGGCACTGCGACCGCCAAGATCACCGAGTTGCTGGCCACCCAAGGCGTGGAACGCAGTCCGACCGACGAGGCTATCGCCGGCGATATCGTCGCCGTCGCCGGAATACCCGAGATCATGATCGGCGACACGCTGGCCGATCCGGCCAATCCCGTTGCGCTGCGGCGCATTACCGTCGATGAACCGGCGATCTCGGTAACCATCGGCACCAACACCTCGCCGCTGGCCGGCAAGGTGGCAGGCCACAAGCTGACCGCGCGCATGGTTCGCAACCGGCTGGACGCCGAACTCGTGGGCAACGTGTCGATCCGCGTCCTCGACATCGGTGCACCCGACGCCTGGGAGGTGCAGGGCCGGGGCGAGCTGGCGCTGGCAGTGCTGGTCGAGCAGATGCGCCGGGAGGGCTTCGAATTGACCGTGGGCAAGCCACAGGTGGTGACCAAGACCATCGACGGCAAGCTGTGCGAACCATTCGAGGCCATGACCATCGACTGTCCGGAGTCCTACGTCGGTGCCGTCACCCAACTCATGGCCGCCCGCAAGGGGCGCATGGTCGATATGGCCAACCACACCACCGGCTGGGTGCGGATGGATTTCGTGGTTCCCAGCCGCGGCCTCATTGGATGGCGCACCGACTTCCTCACCGAAACCCGCGGCACGGGCGTCGGCCACGCGGTGTTCGACGGATATAGGCCATGGGCGGGGGAGATTCGAGCCCGGCACACCGGGTCGCTGGTATCCGACCGTTCCGGCACCATCACGCCGTTCGCATTGCTCCAGCTCGCCGACCGGGGCCAGTTCTTCGTCGAGCCAGGCCAGGACACCTATGCGGGCATGGTCGTCGGAATCAACCCGCGCCCGGAGGACCTCGACATCAATGTCACGCGCGAGAAGAAGCTGACCAATATGCGGTCGTCGACCGCGGACGTGATGGAGACGTTGGCCAAGCCGCTCGAACTGGATCTGGAACGTGCCATGGAGTTCTGCGCGCCCGATGAATGCGTCGAGGTGACCCCGGAGGTCGTCCGGGTCCGCAAAGTCGAGTTGGATGCAACGGCCCGGGCCCGCAGCCGGGCGCGGGCCAAGGCAAGAGGTTAGCACCGCGTGGTGCAGCGGGCTGCTGGGCAGCCGCTCGATACCCTGATCGGCGTGCCGAGACGAGTGCGCCGCTTCTTCATGGTGGTCGGCGTGGTGCTCGCGCTGGTCGGGTTGATGCTGTCGGCGTGTACGGTCAACCCGCCGCCGGCGCCGCAAAGCACCGATACACCACGCAATTCGCCCCCGCCGCCGCCCCGCGTCAGCCAGATCATCATGGGTATCGACTGGATCGGCGCCGGCTTCAACCCGCATCTGCTGTCCGACTTGTCCCCGGTGAACGCGGCGATCAGTGCGCTGGTGCTGCCGAGCGCGTTTCGGCCGGTGCCCGATCCCGATACGCCGACCGGCTCACGATGGGAGCTGGACCCAACGCTGTTGGTGTCCGCGGAGGTGACCAGCAAGGATCCGTTTACGGTGACCTACACGATCCGGCCGGAGGCGCAGTGGACCGACAATGCGCCGATCGCCGCCGACGATTTTTGGTACCTCTGGCGGCAGATGGTCAGCCAACCCGGGGTTGTCGATCCCGCCGGATACGACCTGATCACCGGCGTGCAGTCGCTCGAGGGCGGAAAACAGGCGGTGGTCACCTTCGCCGAACCGTACCCGGCGTGGAAGGAATTGTTCAGCAACCTCCTGCCGGCGCATATCGTCAAGGACGTACCAGGCGGTTTCGCGGCCGGGTTGGCCCGGGCGCTGCCGGTCACGGGCGGGCAGTTTCGGGTGGACAGCATCGACCCGCAACGTGACGAAATACTGATAGCCCGCAACGACCGCTATTGGGGGCCACCGGCTAAACCGGCGCAGATCCTCTTCCGTCGTGCCGGCGCGCCGGCTGCGCTGGCAGATTCCGTGCGCAACGGTGATACCCAGGTAGCCCAGGTGCATGGCGGTTCGGCGGCCTTCGCCCAGCTGTCCGCCATCCCCAATGTGCGGACCGCCCGCATCGTGACGCCGCGGGTCATGCAGCTGACCCTGCGCGCGAACGAGCCCAAGCTGTCCGACAAGCAGGTCCGCAAGGCGATTCTGGGGTTGCTCGACGTCGACTTGCTCGCCGCGGTGGGGGCGGGCAGCGACAACACCGTCACGCTCGACCAGGCCCTCATCCGGTCGCCGAGCGACCCGGGCTATGAGCCGACCGCGCCACCCGCGATGACGACGCCGGCGGCGCTGGCGATGTTGGCGGCAGCGGGATACACGATCGAGAGCAACGCTTCGGCGTCACCGGCGCCGACACCGGCAAGTACCGGACCGCCCGAAATCATCCGCGGCCGGATCAGCAAGGACGGCCGACAGCTCTCGCTTGTCATCGGGGTGGCGGCGAATGACCCGACGTCGGTCGCGGTGGCCAACACCGCCGCCGACCAGCTGCGCGACGTCGGCATCGCCGCGACCGTGCAGGCGCTGGACCCGGTGACGCTCTACCGCGACGCGCTCAATGAGAACCGGGTGGATGCGATCGTCGGTTGGCGTCAGGCGGGCGGCAACTTGGCGACGCTGCTGGCGTCGCGGTACGGCTGCCCGGCGCTGCAGTCGACGCAGGTACCGGCCTCCAACGCGGCGACGACCAGCGCCCCTGGGCACGCCGGGCCCACGTCCGCAGGCGGGAAGGGCACCACTCTCGCGACGACGACGCCGGCGTCACCAAGTCCGCCGCCGGACCCGGGCGCGCTGGTGCAGGCGCCCTCGAACCTCACCGGCATCTGCGATCGCAGCATCCAGTCGAACATCGACGCCGCCCTCAACGGAACCAAGAACATCAACGACGTGATCACCGCGGTTGAACCGCGTTTGTGGAACATGTCCACCGTCCTGCCGATCCTGCAGGACACCACCATCGTCGCGGCCGGCCCGAGTGTGCAAAACGTCAGCCTGACGGGTGCGGTGCCGGTCGGCATCGTCGGCGACGCCGGCCAGTGGATCAAGACCGGGCCATAGCCTTCGGTCCGGCCCCGGTTAGTCGGGGGGCGCCTGCGGTCCGCGCGGCGGGATCACGGTGTCGACGATGAGCGCCAGCTCCCGCCGGTTCGGCGGTGCCCCGGTCAGCAAGAAGTGATGGTTGATCAGCGCCGGTCCGATGTTCGTGGTGAGCGGCGTGATGGTGCTGGGATCGAGGTCGCCTTCTTCGACGGCGGCTTGCAGGATCGATTCGACGATTTTCAGGCGCGGGAGCACCACGGCGTCGGCGAAGATGGCACGCATCTCGGGTTCGTGCAGCAGCTGATGGATGGTGTCCAGCCCCGGGAAGGCGGTCTTCCCCGCCAGGATGTCCCGGTGCGCGGTGAACATCGCCAGCAGATTCTCTCGGGCAGACCGGCCGGCGCGCAGCTCGGGCAATGGCGGGAGAGCGAAGACCAGAGCCGCGTGTACCAGTTCGCACTTGGTGTCCCAGCGCCGGTACAGTGCCGCCTTGCCGGTGTGGGCGCGCACCGCGATTCCCTCCATCGTCAGCCCGCCATATCCGACCTGGGCCAGCTCGGCCAGCGTCGCCTCATAGAGGGCGCGTTCGAGGACCTCGCCGCGGCGGCGGCTGCTACTCGGTTTTACGTGGCTGAGCTGCGGCACTTCTCGATAGTAGCCGTTGGCGTTCCTATGTGGTGCGACCTGGCGAGACTCACGACGAACTGGGCGCTGCGGGTAGGGTGCCGTCATGCCCGAGAGTCCACGGCTGCTGTTCGTCCACGCGCATCCCGACGACGAGACGCTCAGCAACGGTGCCACCATCGCTCATTACACCGCCCGCGGAGCGGAGGTGCGAGTGGTCACCTGCACGCTCGGCGAGGAAGGCGAGATCATCGGTGATCGGTTGGCCGAACTCGCCGTGGACCGCGCGGACCAACTCGGTGGCTACCGGATCGGCGAGCTCACCGCGGCGTTGCACGCGCTTGGTGTCAGCGAACCGTTTTATCTTGGCGGCGCGGGTAGATGGCGCGACTCGGGCATGCGCGGCACGCCGAAGCGGCGTCGACAGCGATTCATCGACGCCGACGAACGCGAGGCCGTCGGGGCCCTGGTCGCCCTCATTCGCCGGCAGCGACCACATGTTGTCGTGACCTATGATCCGGGCGGCGGCTACGGCCACCCCGATCACGTCCACACCCACACCATCACCGCGGCCGCGGTGGCCTCGTCCGGTTTGGGAGCCGGTTCAGGAGCAAGCGCCACCGACTATCCGGGCGAGCCTTGGACGGTGCCCAAGTTCTACTGGTCGGTCTTCGCGACACGCGCATTCAGGTCGGCCTTGCACGCGTTGAATAGCGACGATTTGCGGCCCGAGTGGACGATCCCGCCGGAAGAAGAATTCGCCTTCGGGTATGCAGACTCCGACATCGACGCCGTCGTCGAGGCCACTCCAGATGCGTGCGCCGCAAAAAGGGCGGCCCTCGCCGCGCACGCCACCCAGGTAGTCGTCGGACCTACCGGCCGTGCCTGTGCGCTGTCGAACAACATCGCGCTGCCGATACTGGGGCAAGAGCATTATGTGCTGGCCGCCGGCACCGCAGGGGAGCGCGACGCGCGCGGCTGGGAAACAGATCTGCTTGCCGGGCTTGGTTTCACTGCGGCCGTAACGCGGTAGGCTGCCAAACAGGCAGCCACGGAAGGAATTCGCATGGACCCGGACATGGACCCCAACATGCAGCACTGGCAGGACCGGCTCGACAGCCTGCAGTGGGTTATCGGCTCGATACTCTCCCAAGTCGACAGCGTTCCGACCTGATCGATACCCGGCCACGCGCCGCGTCGGTCGATGACGCCGGTGCGATTGATCCCGCAGTTCGTTTCGTTGTCCTTGCGCTCTTAGCCGTCGACGGGGTTCTCTCCGCACTGACCGGGGCTCTGCTGCTGCCCTTCTATATCGGTTCGATTCCCTTTCCCATCAGTGGATTGATCAGTGGATTGGTCAACGCGGCACTGGTATGGGCCGCCGGGCGATGGACGAGGTCACCGCGGCTGGCCGCCCTGCCGTTGTGGACATGGCTTCTGACGGTGGCGGTGATCAGCATGGGCGGGCCCGCCGATGACGTCGTTTTGGGAGGGCGCGGCTTACTGGCCTACTCGGCGCTGCTGCTCGTCGTGCTGGGCGTGGCACCGTCGGCCTGGGTGTTGTGGCGGAGCGGCCGCCGCCGCTGACGTTAGGCGGGTACCGGTCGCGGTCACCTGGACCGCGGCGTCGGGTGCTTGCGGCGGGGGATGTCGCCCACTCGCCGAGGCGGGCCTGACGCTACTGTTGACTGTTGCGCATATGGGACCCGCCATAGGTGCCAAGATTTCACATGTTGGGACGCGCGGATGAAACTCGATCGTGGGGAAGTTACACCAAGGTGCCGTTGACTCCGGGCGAAGAGCCTACCGCTCTTCCTTATCCTGTGGTTTCGGCTGCGGCCGCATCGAGCGCCAGCGCTTCTGCGCTGCGACGGGCATTGCGGAGGGCTCGTGATGGCGTTGCGCTGAATGTCGATGAGGCCGCCATCGCGATGACTGCGCGCGGTGCGGATCTCGCGGATTTGTGTGCTGCCGCCGCGCGGGTACGCGACGCGGGCCTCGAGTCGGCCGGACCGCGCGGCGCGGGCGACCGGCTGCCGATCACGTATTCCCGCAAGGTGTTCATCCCGGTCACCCATCTGTGTCGCGACAACTGCCATTACTGCACCTTCGTCACCGCGCCGGGCAAGCTGCGCGCCCAGGGAGCCGGCCTTTATCTGGAGCCTGACGAGATTCTCGACATCGCCCGCGGCGGGGCCGAACTTGGTTGCAAGGAAGCACTATTCACCCTCGGTGATCGGCCCGAGGATCGTTGGCCCGAGGCGCGCGATTGGCTCAACGAACGAGGCTATGACTCTACGCTGTCCTACTTGCGGGCGATGGCGATCCGAGTGCTCGAGGAAACGGGGCTGTTGCCGCATCTGAACCCCGGCGTGATGAGCTGGTCGGAGATGGCGCGCCTCAAACCGGTGGCGCCGTCCATGGGCATGATGCTCGAGACGACATCGCGGCGGCTGTTCGAAACGAAAGGGCTTGCACACTATGGCAGCCCCGACAAAGACCCGGCGGTGCGGCTGCGCACGCTCACCGACGCGGGTCGACTGTCGATCCCATTCACCACCGGCCTACTGGTCGGCATCGGCGAGACGCTGACCGAACGCGCCGATACCTTGCATGCGATTCGCAAGTCGCACAAGGAATTCGGGCATGTACAAGAAGTGATTGTGCAGAACTTTCGGGCCAAACAACACACCGCAATGGCCGCCGTCCCAGATGCTGCGATCGAGGACTACCTGGCGACGGTGGCGGTTGCGCGGTTGGTGCTGGGTCCGGGCATGCGTATTCAGGCGCCGCCCAATTTGGTTTCCCGCGAGGAGTGCGTGGCGTTGCTTGGGGCCGGAGTCGATGACTGGGGCGGTGTTTCACCACTGACACCCGACCACGTCAACCCGGAACGGCCCTGGCCCGCTCTGGACGAGTTGGCCGCCATCACTGCCGGGGCCGGTTATGACTTGGTCCAACGGTTGACCGCGCAACCCAAATACGTAATGGCGGGTGCGGCGTGGATCGACCCGCGGGTGCGGGGCCATGTAGCGGCACTGGCCGACCCCGCGACCGGTCTGGCACGTGACGTCCATCCCGTCGGCCTGCCCTGGCAGGAACCCGACGACGTGGAATCCTCGGGGCGGATCGACCTCAACGCGGCGATCGACGCCGAAGGCCGCAACAGCGAAGCCCGCAGCGATCTCGACAGTGCTTTCGGCGATTGGGAGTCGATCCGTGCGCATGTGCACGAGCTGGCCGCGCGCGCTCCCCAGCGCATCGATACCGATGTGCTGGCCGCGCTGCGGGTGGCCGAACGCGATCCGGCCGGCTGCACCGACAGTCAGTATCTGGCATTGGCAACCGCCGACGGTCCTGCGCTGGAAGCGGTTGCGGCGTTGGCGGACTCGTTGCGTCGCGATGCGGTTGGTGACGACGTCACCTTCGTGGTCAACCGCAACATCAACTTCACCAACATCTGCTATACCGGTTGCCGGTTCTGCGCGTTCGCGCAGCGCAAGGGCGACGCGGATGCGTATTCGTTGTCGACCGAAGAGGTCGCGGACCGCGCATGGGAGGCGCACGTCGAAGGCGCCACCGAGGTATGCATGCAGGGCGGAATCGACCCAGAGCTGCCGGTCACCGGCTACGCCGACCTGGTCCGCGCGGTCAAGGCCCGGGTGCCGTCGATGCACGTGCACGCGTTTTCACCGATGGAGATCGCCAACGGTGTGACCAAGAGCGGGTTGAGCATTCACGAGTGGCTGAGCAGTTTGCGCGAGGCTGGGCTGGGCACCATTCCCGGCACCGCGGCCGAAATTCTGGACGACGAAGTGCGCTGGGTGCTGACCAAGGGCAAGTTGCCGACGTCGATGTGGATCGACATCGTGACCACCGCACACGAGGTGGGCCTGCGGTCGTCGTCGACGATGATGTACGGACACGTCGACAGTCCACGGCACTGGGTTTCCCACCTCAACGTGCTGCGCGAGATCCAGGACCGCACCGGCGGTTTCACCGAATTCGTGCCGTTGCCGTTCGTGCACCAGAATTCACCGTTGTATTTGGCCGGCGCGGCGCGTCCCGGGCCAACCCACCGCGACAATCGTGCGGTACACGCGCTGGCGCGAATCATGTTGCACGGTCGCATCTCTCATATTCAGACCAGCTGGGTCAAACTTGGTGTCGAGCGCACGCAGGTGATGCTCAACGGTGGCGCGAACGACCTGGGTGGCACGCTGATGGAGGAAACCATTTCCCGGATGGCAGGTTCAGAACACGGGTCGTCGAAGTCTGTGGCGGAGTTGACCGCGATCGCCGAAGGCATCGGGCGCCCGGCACGTCAACGCACCACCACTTATACGCCCTCGGCTGCTTAGTTACGCGGTTTCCGGCCCGCTACGCTTCTCCGGCGGTCACGGGCGGG
>CAYNLB010000097.1:0-1921 GCA_964397935.1 uncultured Mycobacterium sp. | reverse complement strand
GCGCAGGGCCGGAGAGCCTAGGACGCGTGCGCCGCCTGATCAGCGATTACCGAATTGCTGCGCAAGCAGCGCCGGTGGCTCAGTAATTGTTACAGGTGCCGGCGACCAGCTGGATGTCGTTGAAGTACTTCGCCGCCCGTGGCATGGCCTGTATTTGCTGCGCCATTTCCGCGCGCTTCGGGGGCGGCGATGCCAGGAACTGACGCAGATAACCCTGCGCGATCGGCGAGGAGTTGAACTGCGCCGCTGCCGTCGGATCCGCCGCGTTGAGCGCTGCCATCACCTGCCCGTAGTTGCAGGTCGTGTTGACAACCGGATCCAGCGGATCTGCCGAAGCGACCCCGGCTGCGGCGGTCAACGCCACTGCCACACCGCCGACCGCGGCTGCCAATTTGCCCAAGGACAGCTTCACCATTCGTGGACACCTTCCCCAATTAATGCACCATCTTGCGACGGCGACGACATCTGCCCAGTGGTTGCCGCCTGCGGTTGATGCTACCAGGCGCCGTGGACATTTCCGTTCGCAACTACTATCGGGCGCCGCCCCGCGGTCGTGACTATCTGCAGGTCAGCAAGGTGTTGCCGCCGTTCGCGTTCGGTGAACACCGAGATCGAGCCGGGCCGCCCGCTCGGTGTCCGTGGCCGAGGTCCCCATCCGCGAGGGCGCACCCTCCCGGTTGCGGTGCGGGCTTTGCTGCATAGCGGCGGGTGCTCATGGCGGCCGGCGTCACTCCGGTCGGGGATAGCGCTCCAACCAGTGGGCCAACCCGCACCCCTATCCGCCCTCATGGCGGCACCGACACCACCACCGCGCGCAGTAGCGCCACGCGGGCAGTGGCCGGGGCGTGCCAAGTAGTTGACGTGTATGTGCAACGTCTAGTATCAGTAACCGAAAGCTTTGTCTGAAGCGCTGAAAGCGCCGGGCAAACTGAACAGCAGCCCGCATCGAGTAGTACATGGAGGAGACGTCTGTGACGTACACGATCGCCGAACCCTGCGTCGACATCAAGGACAAGGCGTGCATCGAGGAGTGCCCGGTCGACTGCATCTATGAGGGTGCTCGGATGCTGTACATCCACCCCGATGAATGCGTCGACTGCGGGGCCTGCGAGCCGGTCTGCCCCGTGGAGGCGATCTACTACGAAGATGATGTCCCCGAACAGTGGAGCCAGTACACGCAAATCAACGCCGACTTTTTCGCTGAGCTGGGTTCGCCCGGTGGTGCGGCCAAGGTCGGCATGACCGAGAACGACCCGCAGGTGGTCAAAGATCTGCCGCCGCAAGGCGAAGGCGACTGAGCGGGGCGGTGCTGCATAAGCCCGGGAGGGTCCGGCCTGCAGTGTCGGCATCACTGCCGGAGTTTCC
This sequence comes from uncultured Mycobacterium sp., assembly GCA_964397935.1. Lineage (GTDB taxonomy): Bacteria > Actinomycetota > Actinomycetes > Mycobacteriales > Mycobacteriaceae > Mycobacterium. Next base: position 556 of record CAYNLB010000097.1, on the reverse strand, counting down.
CTGGGACACCTTGGCCGACGCGAAAGCGCTGGCCGGTGCCCATCCGGACGGAATCGTCGACCTGTCCGTCGGCACTCCGGTGGACCCCGTCGCACCCCTGATCCAAGAGGCGCTGGCGACTGCCGGCTTCGCATCCGGTTATCCCACGACCGCCGGTACCACTCGACTGCGGGAATCGGCGGTGGCCGCGCTGGACCGCCGCTTCGGAGTCACCGGGCTGACCGAAGCCGATGTGCTGCCGGTGATCGGCAGTAAGGAACTCATCGCCTGGCTGCCGACCCTGTTGGGTCTGGGCCCCGCCGACGTGGTCGTGGTGCCCGAGCTGGCATATCCCACCTACGACGTCGGGGCCCGGCTGGCCGGAGCGCGGGTCTTGCGCGCAGATTCGCTGACCCAGGTGGGCCCGCAAACCCCGGCACTGATCTACCTGAACTCCCCGAGCAACCCGACCGGGCGCGTATTGGGCGTCGATCACCTGCGCAAGGTCGTGGGGTGGGCGCGCGAGAGAGGCTGCGTGGTCGCGTCCGACGAGTGCTATCTGAACCTGGGCTGGGAC
>CAYNLB010000096.1:0-17869 GCA_964397935.1 uncultured Mycobacterium sp. | reverse complement strand
GCTTGACCCGGTTCGCAAGCGGGGATCGCTACCCGGCAGACGCTATGATCCAGTGCTGCGGATCACCGATCATGGATGCGCTCGATCGCCTCCTCGTCGGAGGCGGGCGTGTTTCCCGCCCGGCCAACGCAACCGGCGACCATACACGTTCGCCTTGATGTACAGCAGGCGGCCGGGCCCGCCGAGGGGTCACCAGGTTCCGGCGGCAGTCGCCACCCCGGTCGACCGGACGGCCGGGCGGTTGGTCCGGGGCCGCGGCGTGCTCCGTGCTCCGCCCCCGACTGATTCGGCGTCAGAAGGGGGGACCGTTTCCGGTCTCGAGAACTTCAAGGGCAGCATCGATGTTGGGAATGATTGTGGGACCGTAACTGTGGACCAGCTGCCCGAGCGCGCGGGCGATATGCGGACCGACGGTGGCCGCGGCGAGGACTTCCTCGGCGAGGACGATGTCGTTCACCAGGTGGGCCGCACTGAGGCGGCCGTCTGCGGTGACTTCGTAGCGCCAGTCGCCGATCTGGATCCGTTCCGGCTGCGACCGGAAAAATCCCCGCCTTGCCGGGATGAGGATCACTCCGGGAACACTGCAAAATACCCTCAGGACCAGCGCGACTCCCCCCGGGCCGGCCAGAGCCGCCCCGATGGCCTGACCGACTCGCTGGTGATCGAAGCCTGTCATCAATCGGTCATCGGCAGGACGAATGACGGTGTCAGCGTTTGCGCCTCGCCGGTGCGCCGCACGGCTGTTCCCGCCACGTAGAACTCGACCGTGTGATGCCCCCAGGCATAGTTGGAGATGGCGAAATGTACACCGACGACGCCATTTCCGCCGTCGCGCTCGGCTTCACTCTGCATGCGTGACATCGCCAGCTCCCTGGCCTGGTAGCTGCCCTGCGTCCATTGCGGCATCTCGGCGTTGCGTCCCACCTGGCTCAGCGTCCGTAGAAACCCCTGTGCCGCAATGTGAAACACGCAGTTGCCCATCACGAATGCGACCGGAGTGTAACCGGATCGCAGCAAGGTCGTCAGATCCTGGCCGGACAGGTGGCTGGTGAACGCTTGACCGTTGGAGCGTCGATAGGCTCCCGGCTTCTCGGTATATCGCACCGCGGTGCCGACGGCAATGAACTCGAGGTGCTCCCCCTCGCCCTGATGGCGCCATTCGAGACGGACGCCCACCACTCCGTCCGCGCCCAGCGAATCCGCCTCGGCCTGCATTCGCGACATCGCATTCCAGCGCGCCCGGTACGTCGCATCGGTCAGTACGGGCAGCTCAGATTGTTGCCTGATCCCGGTGAACTGGTATCCCACGTGGTAGACCGAGACCCCCATCACCAGTTCCATCGGCTCGAACCCGGCCCCATGCAGCAATGCGAATTCATTGATCGAGAGGTCGGACGTGAATACCTTTCCAGCGTGTGACAGCCGTTCGCTGGCGATTGGGTCGAGCGGGTTCGTTTGCATTGTCAAGCCCTCCTGCGATTCCCGGATAGCGTAGGCCGAAGTACCGCGCCGCACACGCATAACGTGCGGCGTCAGGCACTGAGCGGCAGCTCATCCGGCGATGGCCGTCGAACCGGCAACGGCTCGGACGTCACCGGCAGCCCCATTGCTGAGAACACGTCCGCGTCATTAGATCGCCACGCCCGGCTCAGCGGGCGGCCGCTGCCGCCCCGAGCATCTTGTGCAGGTCGTCGACCGACCACGGCCCGGCCTGATGGTGGTCGCGATAGCCCAGCATCCGGGGCGTCGGGCGATCGAAGCTACCGATGAATCCCCCTGCGGCGACCAAGATCTGGCCCGTAACGTCACGCGACAAGTCGCTCGCGAGGTAGGCGTAGACCGGAGCCACGAACGCCGGCGGGGCACTATCCAGCGAGGCCCGCATGGTGACCTCGTCGAGCAGGCCGCGGCGGTGCAGGTCCTCGATGTGCTTTTCGTACTCGACACCCGTGGAGAGCCGTGTCCTGGCGCCTGGACACACCACGTTGGCCCGCACACCGTAGGTCTTCAATTCGGCGGCGATCGCCATGGTCAACCCGTTGACGGCACCCTTTCCCGCGGGGTAGCCGGTGCCGCCATAGTCACCCAGAAACGCCACTGAGCTGGTATTGATGATGGCCCCGTGCCCCTGTGACGCCAGGACACCGGCCGCGGCCCGGCAAGTCTGAAACGCCGTACCGAGGTGGGCTCCGATCAGACGGTCGAATTCTTCGGTCGAGATGTTCAAGATCGAGGAGCCGGGCGGCTCGGCAATCCCCGCGCAGTTGATCAGAGTGTCGAGCCGCCCGAACGTGCCCACACACTCGTCGATGAGCGCATGGGCAATGCGCTCCTCGTCCGCGGGGCCGATCACCGCGGTGGCGCGCCCGCCCGACTCCGTGAGCGCGGCGACGGTCTCTTCCACGGCCGCGGCGTCACGTCCGTTTACGACCACGCCGGCGCCGAGCCCGCAGAGCAGTTCGGCCACTGCACGTCCGATTCCACGGCTACCGCCGGACACCACCACGCCGTGCCCCGTGAGCAGGCTCACGCTCATCGACATACGACCTGTAAATCATTGTGCACAACAGCGTTTCGTCGCTGACTGACAATACGCGGATTGCAGGTGCCAAACATTAGCCGAACAGTACCCATCGGAGACGGAAATGAGAACCGATAACAACGCATCTCCGCCCGCGAACACTTCGTCGAATTTCAGCAACCTGACCGGCTCGACGGCCACCCCGATTCCTACCCGCTTTCCTGCCGCGCAATGACGACGCGGCATTTTTCGGCAACGGTGACACCAACCTGAGAGCAACCGCACGGGATCGTCGCGGCGGCGGCGCGCGAGCCCGTCGCCACCGACGGTTTGGGAGCATGATCTCATCCGAAGTGAGTTTGCCTGCGTGTCGAGTCAAGAGATTCGCCTGTGCGCGCTGCGCAGCCCGGTACGCAGTTCGCGCGGGGTGTGACGACCGCTTCCCAAGTACCGGGTGGCCGGCTGTCACGGTTTGCCGGAACACCGGTCGGTGAGCTGCGGCAACACTCGGGGCACGTTGGTGTCCCGAGCTTCGGCGCACCCATCGCGAGGGGCTGCGATGAGGCGTATAGTCACCTTTGAAGTCCGTAATGGATAAGTCGCCGTTTAGCTCAAAGCGGCCGGTTAGCCGCACGGCCACCGGGCTTGGTGTCGCTCCGGCGACAAGGGTCATCTTCCTTTAGCAGCGTGTGCGCTTCCGATAAACGATTTCGTCCTGCGGATACGCGTGCAGTGCAGGCGACCGTGCACACAGCCGCGGTGCCTCGCTGCACACGACTCAGAGGAAGTGTGCCAGTAATGCAAACCTGTTCTTGCGCTGTCGTTTACACGATGCGCCGGGTCCAAGCGGGGCACCGCAGTCTATGACCGATGTCATCGCTGCGACCCGTCCCGCTCCAGCTGTCAGCACGCAAACCGACGATTCCTACGATGACGTTGTCGAGATGTTCGTCGCGTTGCGCGAGATGCCCGCCGAATCGCACGAATACCGCAGGCAACGCGAACTTATTGTGTCCCGGTGCCTGCCGCTGGCCGACCATGTGGCCAGCCACTTCGCTCGGAGAGGCGAAGGCCTGGACGACTTGATCCAAGTGGCGCGTCTGGGACTGATGAACGCCGTGAACCGGTTCGACCCGGCCAAGGGCCCCAGCTTCATTGGGTTCGCCGTTCCGACCATGATGGGTGAGGTCCGGCGTTATTTTCGCGACTACAGCTGGGGCATGCGCGTACCACGACGGTTGCGTGAGTTGCACGTCCAGATAAGCCGAACTACAGGAGACCTCGCGCAAAAGCTCGGGCGTGCCCCCACGGCTGGCGAGCTGTCTAAAGTGCTGGATGTCCCCCGCGAGGAGATCGTCGAGTGCCTGGTAGCAGGCGACGCCTATCGGCTTGATTCCTTGGACGCGCCGCTGGGCGCCGACAGTTCGGGCACTCCCCGATCGGTCGCCGACGCCGTCGGCGGCATCGATCCGCAAATTGAGCACATCACCAATCGGGAAGCATTGCGCGTCCTGGTAGCCGGGCTCGCCCAGCGTGAACGCGAGGTGTTGCGCATGCGGTTCTTCGAATCGATGACGCAAAGCCAGATCGCGGAGCGAATCGGTGTGTCGCAGATGCAAGTGTCCCGCATCCTGGCCAACACGCTGCGCACCCTGCGCGATCAATTGGAGTAGCCGCTTCATCCTCATCGGGGCCTTCGGCGACGCGCGCCGGCCAAGCCAATGTACTGTGCGACTCGGTAGTGAACTGGACTGTGTCGCCGGCAGGAGCCTGGAAGGGAGCGCGATGCGATCGAGGATTTCCGAGAGGGTGGTCGCGGGCGTCGCGCTGGCGATGACGCTGGCGGTGCCGGTGGCCGGCTGCGGCAGCAATTCGACGTCGTCGAAGTCAACCTCGGCGACGTCCGGATCTGCCACCTCGGCCACGAGCACCGGCGGCTCAGCGGAGACTTCGTCGGCGCCGGTGCAGCCCAGCGACTACACCGGGTTGTTGATCAAGGCGAGCGATATCGACGCGCCGGTGCAATTCACGGCCAGCCCGCCGACGATCAACCCGAATGGCCAACCGGGCGCCGCGACGATGTTCCAAGACGAAGACGGCACGCACGTCATCAAAGACACCATCCAGGTCTTCGCGGATCCCGCCGCTGCCACCGACGCCTTGAACGAGGCGAAGGGGCAACAGGGTGAGGTCATCAAGGATCCGACCACGCAATCGGCCGATGTGGGAACCGGCGGAACTATTCTGTTGGGCAACGCGCCGGACCGTAGCAAGGGCGTGACGATACTGCTGTTCACGGAGGGCAGGGCGTTTGTCACCCTGGAATTCGATGGGCCGGCCGAGACGCTGGCGCCACCGGAGTTCGTCAACGGTGTCGGCCAAAAGCAAGTCGAGGCCATCAAGAAGGGGCTCGCCAACTGATCCGAGAACATGCCTTCTCGGATCGCATGCGCCTGAGCTATGCAGTGCCGCAGCCGGTCGCATCGGCGATTGGCTGTTCGGCAATCGTGTCTGCCGCGGATCGCGGGTGTGCTTGGCTATCGTTGCGAGCGTCGACCGCGACGGACCTCGCACCGTGCTGGCGGGTCGGCACAGCTGACGTGTCCACCGGCCGAGGAGTTCAATGACCATCGTCAACGGGATGCCGGCTCATGCCTTACTGCTGCATTTCGTGGTAGTGCTCGTGCCGCTGACCGCCCTGCTGGAAATCGTCTGCGGTTTGTGGGAGGGCGCCCGACGCGGCCAGCTGTTGTGGCTCACGCTGATACTGGCCGCCATCACAATGGTATTGACGCCCATCACCGTTGACGCCGGGGAATGGCTCTACGACCAGCACGCCAACACCACCCCCATTTTGAACGAGCACGCCGCACGCGGCAGCTTGATGACCTACTTCGCCGCCGCGCTGCTGGTGGCTGCAATCGCTCTCGTGGGGCTGCGCGCGGTCGAACGCCGATCGGACAAGAGCCATGTGGCGGCCCGCGTTGTCGTCACGGTCGTGGTGCTCGCCGCTGGAATGTCCTCAATGATCCAGATCTACCGCGTCGGTGATGCCGGCGCCCGATCGGTCTGGGGTGGCGAGTTGGCGCACTTGGAACACTCCCACGGAGGCTAGCGATTGACGCTGGCGCAGAACGACTCCCGGGAGTGCGCAAGCGTTTGCCGAACCTTGCGGTCGAAGCATCCGCTCACAGCACGCGCACCGTCGTGCGGGCCCACGCGTTGTTGCCATAGCCGCGCGGATTCCACAGGGACCCCGCCGATTCCGGCTGCGCGGCACCGGTGTCGTCCCAGGCGCGTGCGGTGATGCGTAACAGTCCCGGTGCGGGGTTGACGGTCAGCGACCACGGGCGCCATGACCACTTGCTGGGGGCCGGATGCAGGTCGGCCTGCTGCCAGGTGAAGCCGTCATCCAGGGACACGTCAACGCGCTCAACGCCGCGGCCGTCACCGGCGATCCCGTAGCCCCGAATGGTCAGCGGCCCCGCCGGCACCCGGGCGTCGTCGACGGGGTCGAGGATGTCGCAGTTGAGGGCCAGCGACGACAACGGGATGCCGTCGCCGGGGGCGGCGGCATCCGGATCGGCATCCGGGGGCAAGATGCGGTAATCGTGGGCTTGAAAGTAGCTGTCCGACGGCGTCGGTTGGACCGTGATGCCGCTCAGCCATTTGACGCTGCGGGCGCCGACATACCCGGGCACCACTACCCGCACCGGGCCACCGTGGGCGCGCGGAAGCGGGCGGGAATTCATCTGCCAGGCCAACAGGACTTCGGGCGACGTTGCCTTGCCCAACGTGATGGAGCCGCCGTAGGGCTGGACAGGCCGAGCCGCCTGAGACACGTCCGCGGCCGTGAAGGCGACATGGAGCCCGTCCCGGCGCTGTGCACCCGCGGCCGCCAGGACATCCGCCAGACGAACGCCGCGCCAGTTCGCGGTCGAGATCGCCCCGCGAGCCCACGGCTCTTGGCCCGGCATCGGCCGCGCGCGCATCATCTCCGCGCGCCGGTTTCCCGCACACGCCAAGGTCGCCACCACGCTGTGCTGGTCGAAATCCTTGGTCAGCTGGTCATAAGTCAGTGAGAGCGGCCTTTCCACCCGGCCGTCGATCCTCAGCCGCCACCGCTGTGGCGCGATGTGGGGAATGGGGCCGTGGTTGCGGGCATAGAACGCCTCGGTCGGGGTGATGTCGCCGTCGGCCAATACTGCGGGCGGCGGTTCGGCGTTGTACGGCAGGTACGCGCGCACGATCATGTCATCGCGCTTACCCCACATCGTTGTGGTCGGTGTCATGGCGATGATTGTCACCGTGTTCTCCTCGGCTATGGGGCGATAGGGAAATGGTTACCCATCCGCACAGCTGTGAAAAGATGCCCTGATTTTGTGGAGTCACAAGGTTGGGTTGTGCCGGCCCCAGGCCACACCAGGTTTGCGCGCGGGACCGCGGATCTCGGTTGCAGCCAAACGCTCTGCATGCCAACCGGCTTGGCAGCACGGAAGCGATCGCGACCGCCTTGTGCCGATGCCGCCCGAGCGGCGCGAGACCTGCTGACGCGACGCCGAGATCACGCGGTCGGTGTGAGCAGAAACAGGCGGAATCGGCGAGTGCCGGCGCGCTCTTGTGCGATTTGATAGTTCGGCCAGTGCGCCAGGACGGTGGCCCATGCTTTCTCGCGTTCCTCGCCGGTGAGCAGCCGCACCGTCATGACGAAGCGATGGCCGCGCCTGCGAACGGTGACCCGTTCTTTCGCTTTGAGATTCGCTGACCACGATGGGTGGCGGTCCCGGCCCCAGTTGCAGCCGACCACCAACATTCCATTGCGGGTGGGGACGTACTGCACCGTCGCGGTGCGGGCAAGACCCGTCTTTCGGCCTGAAGTGGTGATCTGGGCACCAGGCAGGCCGACGAGGTCCAGTACACCGCGCCGTCCGCCTGTCACGAAGCGGACCATGGACTCGAGACCTTCGACGATCGGTCGCCCGTGCCCGACCAGCCAGCGGTAGGCGATCGGGCTTCGCACCACCCGCTGCAGCGGATTCATGTGCTGACTCTATTACCCGCAGATGGTGTGTGGGGGCATCAAACCGATGAAATCCCATTGACGACCCAGGGTTTCGAGGCACCACCCCTTGGGCGAGGCGGAGGACGCGGGGCGTGCCCGGTCAACCATTAAATAAATTGCTTGATTTAATTCTCCCGGCGGTGTTCACTGAGCTCATGACCGCCGAGCGGATTCCTCGCTCCGATAGGTCGTCAGGTACCCGCGAGGCGATCTTGTCGGCTGCAGAGGTGTTGTCCGCCGAACGCGGCATGTACGCCGTATCCAACAGGCAGATCAGCGAAGCAGCCGGACAAGGCAACAACGCCGCGGCTTGCTACCACTTCGGGACCAGGACCGATCTGCTGCGCGCGATCGAGAGCAAGCACCGGGAGCCGATCGAGGAGTTGCGCGCGCAGATGCTGACCGCCATCGGTGATTCAACCGAGCTACGCGACTGGGTGGGCGCGCTGGTGCGCCCGCTGACCGATCACCTTGCCGCATTGGGCATCCCCAGCTGGTACGCGCGGTTTGCCGCGCAGGCCATGGCCGATCCCAGCTATCGCCATGTCGTCACCAAGGACGCACTGACGTCGCCGCTGCTGGTGCAGACGATCGACGGCATCAATCGCTGCCTTCCCAACCTGCCCAAAAGAGTGCGTTCCGAACGAATGGTGATGGTGCGCAACCTGCTCATGCACACGTGCGCCGAGCATGAGGGTGCGCTGGCCGAGCACGGGCCGCGTTCGCGTTCGGCATGGCCGGTTGCCGCTGAGGGACTGATTGACGCAATCGTCGGGCTGTGGCGCGCGCCGGTCCATGTGGGCATGGCGGGCTGTGACATCCCGGACCGACCAGGGCAGGCCACCACCCGAGGAGCACGATGACCGATAGCTCGACCGCCACCGATATCCCAGAGTTTCCGATGACGCGGGCGCCCGGTTGCCCGTTTGCCCCGCCTCCGAGGGTATTGGAGCTCAATGCCGACAAACAGTTGAGCAGGGTCCGGATCTGGGACGGCAGCACGCCCTGGCTGATCCACGGCTATGACGCGATACGCGCGTTGTTCACCGACTCCCGCACCAGTGTCGACGACCGGCTCCCGGGCTATCCGCACTGGAACGAAGGAATGCTGGCGACGGTGCACAAGCGGCCACGTTCGGTCTTCACCTCGGATGCCGAGGAGCACACCCGTTTTCGCCGAATGCTGTCGAAGCCATTCACCTTCAAACGCGTGGAGGCGCTACGCCCAGCCGTGCAAAAGATCGCCGACGATCGCATCGACGCCCTGCTGAACGGCCCCAACCCGGGTGACATCGTCAGCACGGTGGCGCTGCCGGTCCCATCGCTGGTCATCAGCGAGTTGTTGGGCGTGCCCTACGAGGACGCAGATTTCTTTCAGGAGCAAGCGCAACGGGGCACGGGTCGCTATGCGACTGAAGAGGACACGGCCAAGGGTGCGGCCTCGTTGGCGAAATACATCGCCAACCTGATTCGGGCCAAGATGCAAAGCTCGACAGAGGATTTGTTGTCCGACCTGGCTGAGCGGGTCAACTCTGAAGAGATCAGCGTGCGCGAGGCCACACAACTGGCGCTCGGCGTGCTCATCGCCGGCCACGAGACCACCGCGAACATGATCAGCCTGAGTGTGGCTGCCCTGCTCGAGCATCCCGACCAGCGGGCGCTGCTGCGCGACACCGACGATCCGAAGGTTATCGCCACCGCGGTCGAGGAGCTGATGCGTTATCTGAGCATCATCCAGACCGGCCAGCGTCGCATTGCCCTCGAGGACATCGAAGTCGGCGGGGAAACGATCCGCGCCGGCCAGGGCATCATCCTCGACGTCGCACCGGCGAACTGGGATGCCCGCCAGTTCCCCGATCCCGATCGGCTCGACCTACAGCGTGAGGACGGTGCGCACGTCGGGTTCGGCTATGGCCGCCATCAATGTGTGGGGCAGCAATTGGCCCGCATGGAACTTCAGATCGTCCTGCCCACCCTCCTGCGACGCATCCCAACGCTGCGGCTTGCGGTGCCACTGGATGACCTTCCGTTCAAACACGACACTTTGGCCTACGGCGTCTACGAACTTCCCGTCACATGGTGAAGCCCGACCTGACGCTGGAGGTGCCGGACCTGTCCGGCAGGTTCGCCGTCGTGACCGGAGCCAACAGCGGCCTCGGATACGGCTTGGCGAAGAGCCTGGCGGCCGCTGGCGCCGACGTCATCATGGCGATTCGCAATAAGGCCAAAGGCGACAGCGCGATCGCCGAGATCCGTCGGGAAGTACCCAATGCGAAGCTGGCCATCAGGCATCTGGACCTGTCATCGCTGAAAAGCGTATCGGCGCTGGGCGAAGAACTGGCCGCAGCCGGTCGCCCGATCGACATCTTGATCAACAACGCCGGCATCATGACGCCGCCGAAGCGCCAGGAAACCCAGGACGGTTTCGAATTACAGTTCGGTACCAACCATCTGGGGCATTTTGCGTTGACCGGACGGCTGCTCCCGCTGCTGCGCGCAGCCGAATCGGCACGGGTGGTGACCGTCAGCAGTCTCGCCGCCACCCAGCGTGGGCTGGACTTCGCCGACCCCAACGCGGAACGCGGTTACAGACCCATGCGCTCCTACGGGATGGCGAAATTGGCGCAATTGATGTTCGCCGCCGAATTGGATCGACGCGCTCGCCTGAGCGGCTGGGGTTTGATGTCCAACGCCGCGCACCCCGGGTTGACCAAGACCAACCTGCTCACCGGAGCATCCTATGGCCGTGCGCGACCGACGTTGCAGGCACGGATGACCCAACTGACGTGGCGGCTACTGCCATTCATGTGGCTCGAGATCGAAGAAGGCACCAAGCCGGCGCTGTATGCGGCGGTGTCACCGGAGGCCGAAGGCGGCCGATACTACGGTCCACGCGGCTTCTACGAAACGGTCGGCGGCGGAGTCACTCTCGCCGGCGTCCCCAGGATGGCACGCAGCGAGACCGACCTGCGAAGCCTGTGGCAGCTATCCGAACAACTCACCGGCGTCACCTATCGAGACTGACATCAGGAAGTGGTGAACATGTCGACGCGAACCCACGCCGTCTACCCGGAGGGCGTGCTCGGCGCGCCCAAGCACCGCCGCGGTCATGCCGCATCGGCCACCACCGGCCTGCCCCCGGGCACGGAAGTCTTCTCCGCCGACAACCACATCTCGGTTGCCGATGACATTTTCTATGAGCGCTTCCCCGACGATCTGAAGGACCAGGCGCCGCGCATCTGGTACGAGGATGGCGCGTATCTGCTTGGCCGCCCGGGACAATCGATGGTGGTCGGTGATTTCAGCGCTGTCCTCATGCAATACGACGACCTGGCCGGAGCGGCCACCAACAACATCGAGGCCCGCGTGCGTGAACTCGCCGAAGACGGCGTCGACAAAGAACTGGTATTCCCCAACGCGGTGTTGGCTCTGTTCCAGTATCCCGATAAGGACCTGCGCGAGCGGATCTTCCGGATCTACAACGAACACATCGCCGACGTGCAGGAGCGCTCCAACGGTCACTGCTATGGAGTGGGCCTGATCAACTGGTGGGATCCGCGCGGTGCTCGGCGCACGCTGTCAGAACTCAAGTCGCTGGGGCTCAAGACCTTTTTGATGCCGCTGAGCCCGGGCAATGACGACAACGGCCGTGTCATCGACTTCTCGAGCACGGCGATGAGTGCGGTATGGGACGAGATCGAAGACGCCGGGCTGCCGGTCACCCATCACATCGGCGAGAGTCAGCCGAAGTGCCCCAGCGAAGTCAACAGCGTCGCGGTCGCCATGATGGTCAACATCGACTCGTTCCGGGAGATGTTCTCCAAGTACATCTTTGGCGGCATCCTCGATCGGCATCCCCGCCTGCGGGTCGGCTGGTTCGAAGGCGGCATCGCCTGGATCCCCCCTGCCCTGCAGGACGCCGAACACGTCCTGGCGTCCTACCAGCACATGCTCAAGCACCACCCCGAACACGAGATCCGCTACTACTGGGACACCCACATGTGCGCCTCGTTCATGGTCGACGGTCTGGGCCTGCGCCAGCTCGACGAGATCGGGATCGACAAGGTCATGTGGTCGTCTGACTACCCGCACAACGAGAGCACATTCGGCTACTCGGAGCGGTCGCTGGCCGCGGTGGTCGAGGCCCTCGGTGCGGAGGACGCCGCCCGCGTCGTCGGTGGCAACGTCAAGAAGTTCCTGGGTATCTAGGATGACGAACTCGCTTGCCGCGCGCGGCATCGCCATCGACATCCCCGACGAGCCAGACTTCGCCCGCATGCGCGCGGAGATCGGCGCGCGCCTGCGGTCCGCGATGGCCGACCATGGCATCGACGCGCTGATCCTCTCGATGAACGGCTACGTCACGTATGCGACGGGCGCCAGCTGGCCACTATTGGACGCGGGTCTTTCCCACGTGGAGCGCCCGGTCGCGGTCGTGCTGGCCGATGATGAACATCCGCATCTTTTCCTGCCGTTCCGTAGCGGAGCGGCGTCCGCAGCACCGGTTCCGGGCGACCACGTGCACGGACCGGTCTATCTTGAATTCGACCACGGTGTGCAGCATTTCGCCGGTGAGTTGGCAGGACTGATCCCATCGGGTGCCCACGTCGCCGTCGACGAATTGACCGGCGCTATGCGGCGGGCCGCACCCAAGCTGTTTCCCGGTGGCCTACCGAAGGATGCGGCGATCGTGGTCGGGGCGGCGCAGTTGGTCAAAACCCGAGATGAGCTGGCCTGCCTTCGCAAGGCGTCCCGCATCACCGAACAAGCCATGGTCGATGTGCAGAAGGCGCTCGCGCCGGGCATACGGCAGATCGACCTTTCCGCCACGCTGGTCCGCCGCGCGTTCGAATTGGGGGCGACCACAAACATGCTGGAGGCCATCTGGCAGGTGATGCCCAGCTCGCGGGAAGCCGGGGTGTGGACAACGCACGGAGATCTCGCGCTACCGCTGCTGCCCACCGATCGTGAACTGGCCGCCGGTGACGTGTTGTGGACCGACATCAGCATCACCTACGCCGGGTACTGTTCGGACTTCGGCCGCACCTGGGTGGTCGGCGAAAAACCCACGCCCCGACAACAAGATCAATTCCGGCGGTGGCGGTCCATCCTGGACGCCGTGCTCGCGGTGACCAAGGCGGGTGCCACGTCAGGGGATCTCGCAAGGGCGGCCATCGCCGCCAACGACGGCCGCAAGCCATGGCTGCCGCATTTCTACCTGGGCCACGGCATTGGCACATACCCCGCCGAAGCGCCCATGATCGGAACAGACCTCGGCGAGGAATTCGATGACAGCTTCGTCTTCCCGCCGGGCATGGTGCTGGTGCTCGAGCCGGTGGTGTGGGAGGACGGAACGGGTGGTTATCGCAGTGAGGAGATCATAGTGATCGCCGAAGACGGCTATACGCCGATCACCGACTACCCCTACTTCCCCTATGGCGACTGAAGTCCTTCCCGACCCCCGGGCATTGCGGATCGGCCGTCGGGAACGCGCGCTGGCCCAGATGAGGGCGAACAACCTCGACATCGTGGTGCTCGGCCGGCAGGCCAACATTCGTTACGTCACGGGCGCACCACAGCTGTGGATAGCGGGGACCCGACCTTTCGGCCCGATGTGTGTTGTCGTGTGCGCGACCGGAGACATCTACCTCAACAGCACCGATGACGAAGGCGTTCCGGACGAGATCGATCACGATCACCTCTATGGCCTGGCCTGGAACCCGATGACCCTGATCGACGTGTTGAAGAAGATCGACGGGGCCGAAACGGCGCTGCGGGTCGGAACCGACGCCATCACACCCACTTTCGCCGCATTGTTGCCGGACGCTTTTCCCAACGCCGAAATCGTCGACGCCGAGCCGGCCATGCGCGCGGCACGGCGTATCAAGACGGCCGACGAAATCGCGGCGATGGGCCCGGCGCTCCGCGTTGCCGAGGCCGGACTCGCCGCAGCCTTGGCCGAATTGCGGCCGGGTGTGTCCGAACAGTCGTTGGCGGGAGCTCTGCTCGAAGCCATGGCCGCGGGCGGCGTGAGCACGCCCGCCACCCAGGATGCCGCGTGGATTACCTCCCGTGAGCGCCCATGGCGACGTGTGGGCACTCGCGAGATCTGGCAGGGCGACCTTGTCGCATTGGCCGCCGGCGCGCTCGCGGACGGCTACGTCGGTGAGGTGGGCCGGACATGGCCCGCGGGCGACGGCGCCGATAGTTCGACCCGTAGCCTGTTCGCCCGGTCGAATGCGCTGTACGACAAGATGATCGCTGCATGCCGCCCGGGCGCTGACACCCGTGAACTGCTCGCAGCCTACGAAGCGGCCGGCGAGCCGCTGCCGCCCATGCCCGTTGCGCACGGCTTGGGGCTGGGTTTCGATCCACCCGTTGTGTCCGAAACGCTCTCGGCCGCCGGCGAACACGACCTGCTCGAACCGGGTATGGTGCTGGCGATCACCGGCTATGTCTGGCAAGAGGGCGTCGGCGCGGTGTTTCGCCGCGACACCATCCACATCACCGCGGACGGTGCTGATGAGCTGACCACCAGCCCGTCCTGGGGCGATCAGGCGCTGACGGCCTGAGGCCATCGGGTGATCCAGCAGATCCGGTTCACAAGCCTGGGAGGACAACGGCGCTTCGCGTCTTCGACCCTTCACTGAAATCATTTGCTTCACTTGTGTTTCAGTGGCTCCCGGGTCGGCGCTTTGTCGGTGAGCTCCGATAGTTTCGGGGTGCGAGTGTTGACCGGGAGGTGTTGTCGGACAAAACCCACATGCTATGCCGAGGACTTGGCCCGCCGCTTTGAGATGACCAGGGTCACAACTACATTGATTGCGGTGAGAGCCAGGGCGATGAGTTCCAATCGGAATAGTGTGCTGCCACCGCGCATCTGGGCGGTAGCCAATGCCAGGAATATGGCCACGGCCCCCAACTGTCCGAGGGTGCCCCACATCGCTCTTCTGCTCTTCGAGTGCGGTTGCGACTCAACCAGATGGCGGATGGTGACGACCAAAGCGACGAGGATGAATGCAGCGCCAGCTATCGGTAGTAGAAGATGCATGCTCAACCTCTCTGCCAACCTATGACGCGCACTGAGCGAGACCGCCGATGGCCGTCGCCTGGCCAACACCCCAAGCCATGAGTCCGAGCCAAAAGCTTGCCGTGAAGGTTTCGGGGGCGGCTGCGGCACCGGCCAGCAACGATAGGTCCCCTCCGGCCATTGCGCCCAATGCCTTCATGATGTCGCCGGTGCCGCACGTACGTTGAGCGGGATGCGCGGCCAGCCATTGTTGCCATTCCTGAGATTGTTCGATCACCTTGATTCGATTCTCGATCTCAGTGATCGGCGGGCCGGTCATCGGAGGTAGCGGTTTGCCTTGGAGTTGGTAGTTGATGAAGTCCTTCAGGGGTTGCGGGAGGGCCGGGGGCGCTGGTTTGCCGTCACCTTGTGTGAAGTCGACCAACTGAATTCCGCCGCCGTTATGGTCCGGTCCGAAACCGCTGTTGTCCAAACCAGTGGTGGCGGTGGTCAGCTCACTTGCAACTTTGAGATCGGCGGCCTCAAGTTGTCCGGCGCGAGTCCAGATCTCACCGGCGAGTGCTTCTGCTTGTGCTTGACGAGCGGCCTGGGCTCCGGGTGTGCCGCCACTTTCAGTGTAGGAGACCGACAGGTCTTCTCCGACATCAAAGCCCGCGTTTTGGGCGTCCTCGACGGCATTCAGAACGCGCCGTTGGGCTGCGCTGATGTCGCTGGCGCCGCTACGCGCAATCCCGGCTGCCTGACGCAACTGATCGGCTTTGCCGATGACAATCGGCAGGTCAGCGCTGGTCCGCTGCCGCAACGCCTCACCGCCAGCGCCTTTCCACGCGATCGAGTACGACTCGTTTCGCATCTGGAGGAACGCGTCTTCCCACTGATCGGCGCTCTTGCGCCAGTAGCTGGCCGCATTGACCAGGTGCTCGGTGCTCCATGCCCGAATCTGGGACAGGGTGGCGGGCATCTAAACCACCGTCACCTGCGTCACGGCCGCCATCGCGCTTGCCCCCGCGGCTTCTTGCTTGCCATAGCCTGCGGCGGCTTCAGCCACCCCGGCGGCCGTCGCCTGCGTTCGCGCTACCAACGCCGCCACAGCAGCGTTGATCGCTGCGTTCACACCGTTCACCGCCGCCGTGGTCGCTTGAAACGGCTGACCCGTTGACGGCGGCGCAAGCCCAGTGAGGTGGGCGCTAAGCCCCTGCCATTGGGTGGTCGTCATTCGCAGCTCATCGAGGACGACCTGCAATTCACCTGCCCCCATATGCGAGATTCTAAGCTCAGTGCCGGGCGGGATGCTATTCATTGCCCGGTCCGCCTAGAGCCCGGGGGGTCATAGCCTCATCAGGGATCGCAGTTACGTTTCAATCTCGTCCATTGCCGGCTTGGACGCACGGGGACGGGTGCCGGTTCCACCTGGTCACGTCACCGGTTGGCGTGGCATCGGTGAGCCGCTGCCAGTCTCGACTACGGTGCATCGGCGTGTGCGAAGTGGATTGAGCGTTGGTCGTCAATCTGTTGGCTGCGATTGGGGCATGCGGCGCGGCGATTGTGGCGCTGGTGATCGCCACCTGTGGCCGGCGCGAGCGCAGGGCAGAGCGTTTCAACGCCGCCAAAGCTCAGGCCATGCTCGTCCTGCTCGACACTGAGCTGTCGCAGGGTTCACCCGCTTTTCTCGTTTACGTGACCAACTTCGGAGCGCAGGCCATTCTCAACGTGGAGGTTGATTGGGCGCAGTTCGCGCCTCCTACAACCCGGCGGCCGGACCACCCGCAAGAACACCAAAGGCGACACCGAATGGATCCCACCATCGCACCTAGACCGCGGCCAACAACGCATCAACACTTTTCATCATCCCGAGAAACTCTTGCGCGACGACGGCGGCGACGACGAGCCCTAACCCACGGGGTCCGGATCGGCCAGCGCAGCATCCAGCAGATCCCCCACACGATGGCGTTCCCACAGGAACAGCAGGTTCGACAGCATCTGCAGCGGTGCGCGCACGCTCTCGTCGTTCCTGATCAGCGGATGCCTGCGACTGTTCGGCATGGCGTCGAATCGGCTGCGGAGCAATGCCGGTACGTCCAGCAACCACGCGACCCCCATCACCGCGGCATAGAGCAGCATGTGCCGGCGCAACCTGTCCGGATCGAGCGTGGGTGCGCCGCAGCTGTGGAACTCGGTGACGAAGAGGTCCAGCAACTCGTCCAGGTGGTGCTCCCACATGCGGTTCTCCGCACCCGACATGGCCCCCCAGAGGGCCATGCCCAGGTTCATCTGGCTGACGCATCCCCAATCCATGAGCCCGCAGCGCAGCACCTCGTCGGTGTCTCGCCAAAACCAGGCGTTGTCGACGTTGGCGTTCCAGTGGCACAGGGCGACGTAGTCGGTGTCGGCGGCTAGCAGGCCGGCAACCGCATGCTCGTGGCGGGCCACCTGCCGTACCTCGTCGCGCAACCGCGCCAAGAACATCGGCGAGCCAACATTGGCGGGCACGAGACCCGGATGGGACTCGATGAATTGGGCCAGCCGAGTCACCCGCCGGTCCAGCCGATCCGGGGAGAGCGTGGCCCGCTCCCCTACTGTGGCGGCGGCAACATCGATCGGGAAGTGGGCGGTGAGATCGGGCGGCAAGCGCCCGGCGCGGTGGGTGCCGGCGAGGCGGGCCAGCGCGGTCAGCAACGCGCGGTAATGCGCCAGGGGCTCGGGCATTTCGTAGTCGAGACACTTGTGGTATTGGCGCTCGACCCTTTTGGTGCCGAAGATGATTCGTTCGGTGATCAGCATCCCGGTGCCGGTCTGGCGGTGGTAATCGCCGAACTGCATACTCGGCACCGCGATGGGAAATCCCGGCGCGCGCGACAACGCGGCGAACCGCACTTCCGGCTCCATCTGCGTCTTTCCCCGGTCGCGCGTCGGGTTGTCGAAATCGCGCGAGAACTTGACGAACAAGTCGGTGGGCAGCTCGGGCGCTCCGTCATACTCAACCGTGAGTGCGACTTTGCGTCCCGTGCTGCCGCCGGCAACCTCGCTGAAATCGGTCATACTCGTGACGGTTTGACCGTTCCCCAGCACACCGGAACACCGAAACGCGTCGGTGAGAAACCGTGCCCCGCCACTGCGCAACGTCGCCGGGTCAGCCGGAAAGGCCAGCCCGTACCGGTCTCCGGCGATCCAGTGCTCGGTCACCAGGTCTGTTCTGCCGCGCGCACCAGCATGTGATTGACCGCCACGCGGCGATCGCGCGTCACCATGAACAGCA
>CAYNLB010000095.1:0-17911 GCA_964397935.1 uncultured Mycobacterium sp. | reverse complement strand
CGGTCCGCTTGACGGCCGCGGCGGTGCCGTCGTTGCCCATGGCGCCCTCGCCGACACCGCCGTTGAAAGTCTTTCCGGCGCCCCTACCCCACGCATCGTTGCCAGCGGTATCGAGATATTTCTGGAAGTTATCCGTGGTGCCGGACAAGTCGCTGCGGAACATGACGTGAATCGGCTCAGCAGGCAAGGTGGCATCCGGGTTCAACGCCTGAATCGCAGGATCGTTCCAGGCGGTAATGCCTCCGTTGAAAATCTTGGCCGCGGTCGGACCGTCGAGGACCAACGAAGTAAGGCCATGGACGTTGTAGGTGATGGCGATTGGCCCGAACACCACCGGCAGGTTCCACGCCGGCGAACCGCAGCGTTGCTGGGCGGCGGCGTACTCCTTCGGCGTCAGTGGCGAATCCGACCCACCGAAATCGGTTTGGCTGCTGATGAATTCGCTAATACCAGCGCCCGATCCATCGGCGCTGTAGTTCAGCCCCTGACCCGGACAGGCCTGCTCGAACGCCAGCACGAACCGAGTCATCGCATTGGCCTGTGCCGTCGACCCGCTGGCCTCGAGCGTCTTCTTTCCGCCGCAACTCACGTTCGTCGGTGGTGCACCCGTCGATGTACTTGGCGCGCTTGCCTGTTTGTCATTGCCGCACCCGGACAACACCAGCACGATCGCGGCCACGATGCACGGCAAGTGAATAAATCGGTTGGGCTTCAATCTAGTTCCTTGGGTTAAAAGCTGAACCATGATCACCGCGAACCTAGCCGTACAACTCGACGAGTCGGTCAGGCGGCCGTAGCCGCGTGAACCGTCTCTTCGACGAAGTCATTGGCAGGGTGCAACAGTACTGCAACTTTCGAGCGTCGAGCATTAATAGCTGATGACGTCGGAGCGACCTAAAGGCGAACGAGGACCAGCCGCAGACGGCTATCACGATGCCTGACAGGAGCCGCCGCCGAGCCGCTCGGCCGGGTCCCAGACATGCCGGTTGCCGCATCTCGCTGGGAGCTGGCCGGCGGGTGAACAAAACATGTACAACGACCCGCCAACCTGGCACTGCGGTCGCGGTGGGCGCCAGAATTAGTCTTTCGAAGGCCGATCTCAGCGCAGGGAGACCCGAAATGGTTACCCGCCTGCTACTAGTTGTCGGGACCGCGTTGGTCGCCCTGCTGGCCGCAGTGTCGACCGCTCATGCCGACGCCACCGACGAGAAGTTCCTGGCGAAGCTGAAGTCCCAGGGCATCGCCGACAATTTATCTTCCGCACACGCAATCGAAGCCGGTCATCTCGTCTGCGTGAGACTCGACAACGGCGATACCCCTATAGATGTGATGCAAGACGTGATGAAGAGCAGTACCTTGCCCGAATATCATTCCGGCTACTTCGTCGGCGCGAGCATCGACGCCTATTGCCCGCGGCATAAGGGTGAAGTACCCGAGGGATAGGAACGAGAAAACCTCCCGAAGACCGTCAGCCGCGTGGAGGTGTCGCGCCAGCGCCAGCCGCGGGCGACACGCGTCGGCGCGGCCTGCGCTTCGATGAACCGAACTTCGTCGGCTTGCGACTGCGGCGTCATAGGCATGATTTAACCCCTGCAACGCCGTTCACGGGGGCGGGTTGTTCCACTCATCAGGACGGCTCTTCCGGCGCGGCCTCGCCCCGGCATACGGTTCTCAGCGTGAGCTCACACAGCACGACGATCCCCGCCGGACTGCCGGTGACCGATACCCGCGTTGACTTGCTGGTGGTTGGCTCCGGGACCGGCATGGCCGCGGCCTTGGCCGGCCATGAACTCGGACTGTCGGTGCTGATCGTGGAGAAGTCGTCGTACGTGGGCGGTTCGACCGCCCGATCCGGAGGCGCACTGTGGTTGCCCGCCTCACCGGTGCTGCGCGAGGCCGGCGCCGGCGACACCGTCGAGCGCGCCGCCACCTATCTGGATTCGGTGGTCGCCGGGTCGGCACCCCCGCACCGCTCGGCCGGGTTTCTGACGCACCTGTCCGCGACGGTCGACATGCTGCGTCGAACGACGCCCCTGCGGCTGTTCTGGGCGCGCGACTACGCCGACTACCATCCCGAGGCGCCGGGCGGCAGCGC
Organism: uncultured Mycobacterium sp.; assembly: GCA_964397935.1. Taxonomy (GTDB): domain Bacteria; phylum Actinomycetota; class Actinomycetes; order Mycobacteriales; family Mycobacteriaceae; genus Mycobacterium. The sequence continues at coordinate 15,816 of CAYNLB010000095.1, read as the reverse complement.
GGCGGGCCGCACGTGCGAATGCCGGCCGTTCGACACGTCGACCCTGGGTGAATACCGCACCAGGCTGCGGCCCGGCGTCCTGGAGGCCGGCGTTCCGATACCGACGACCGGCGCCGACTACCGCTGGATGAACCTGGTGGCTCGGGTGCCGCGCAAGGGCATCCCGACGTTCGGCAAGCGGATCGCACAGGGTGTCGGCGGACGGGTGCTCGGCAGACGCTACGCGGCGGGCGGCCAGGGCCTGATGGCCGGTCTGTTCGCGGGCGTGCTGCGCGCGGGCATCCCGGTGTGGACCGGCACCACGCTGTTGCGTCTCGCCGCTGACGGCGCGCGGGTGACCGGCGCGGTCGTGGACCACGACGGACGCGAGGTGACGATCACCGCGCGGCGCGGCGTGGTGTTGGCCACCGGCGGATTCGACCACAGCATGGACATGCGGTGGAAGTTCCAGTCCGAATCGCTGGGCGCCAATCTGAGCCTGGGCGCCGAATCCAACACCGGTGACGGAATCCGCGCCGGACAGGAGATGGGTGCCGGCATCGATCTGATGGAGCAGGCGTGGTGGTTTCCGGCGATCGCGCCACTGCCCGGCAAATCGCCCGCGGTGATGCTGGCCGAACGGTCGCTGCCGGGCTGTCTGATCGTGGACCAGAACGGCCGTCGGTTCGCCAACGAATCCACGGACTACATGTCGTTCGGCCAGCGGCTGCTCGAACTGGAGCGGTCCGGCAGGCCGGTCGAAGCGATGTGGATCATCTTCGACCAGCAATACCGCAACAGCTATGTCTTTGGCGCCGAGCTGTTTCCGCGCATGCGGATCCCGCGAGCGTGGTACCACGCCGGTGTCGCGGTACGTGCCGACAGCCTCGGCGAGCTGGGCGCACGCATCGGTGTTCCAGCTCAGGAATTCACCGAGACGATGACCCGGTTCAACGAAAATGCCGCTGCGGGGCAAGATCCCGACTTCGGCCGCGGCCGCAGCGCCTACGACCGCTACTACGGCGACCCGACGGTTACGCCCAACCCCAACCTGCGTCCGTTGCTCAAGGGCCCGTTCTACGCCGTCAAAATGGTGCTCAGCGACCTGGGTACCTGCGGCGGCCTGAAAGCCGACGACCGTGCGCGGGTGCTACGCGAAGACGGCGGCACGATACCGGGCCTGTACGCGATCGGCAACACCGCCGCCAATGCGTTCGGCACGGCCTACCCGGGCGCGGGCGCGACGATCGCGCAGGGACTGGTCTACGGCTACATCGCGGCCCGCGATGCGGCGAGCTAGTGGGCTTCGCGTTTGGCCTCGACCTGCTTTTCCACCTCGCGCCAATAGCCCGGTGTGGTACGCGGTTTGCCGAATCCCCCCTTGGGGGCCCGCTGCGTGATGGCGTCGGCTTCGTCGATGTCCTTGATCATTTCCAGGGCGAACTCGCGCTCGGCGGCGTAGTACTTGGCCGCCCAGCGCAGTGCGAGCACGGCCGGCTTTTCGCTGGTGGAGTCCACGTCGCCGGGCTAACAACACGGGCGGCGGGAGCGGGTGACACCGACCGCTGGCCGGGACACCTCTCAAGAAGCCGGGAAATTCACATCCTTCGTGACGGACTCCCACTCGTCGATCGACGCCGTCGTCGCGGCGATCTTGTCGCGCATCGCCTTGAGCACGTCACGGCCCAGCAGCAGCCGCAGCGGCGGGTCGTCGAGCTTGGTGACCATCAGCACCGCCTCGGCCACCTTGCGCGGGTCACCGGGCAGGTGGTCGGCGAACTGCTTGATCAGGTCTTTGCGCGCCGCCACGTCGGCGTAGTCGGCGATCGGGTTGCCCGACTCCTTCATCGATCGGGTCGCCCAGTCGGTGCGGAAGGCGCCGGGCTCGATGGCGGTCACCTTGATGCCCAGCGGCCGCACCTCGGTGGCCAGCGCTTCGGTCACCGCCTCCAGCGCGAACTTCGTCGACGAGTAGTAGGCGTTGGGCGGGTTGGCGACCAGGCCGGTCATCGACGAGACGTTGACGATGTGGCCCGACCCGCGGGCCCGCATGGCCGGCAGCACCGCCTTGATCATGTCGACGGCCCCGAAGTAGTTGACGTCGAACAGCTTTCGCACCTCAGTATCCTCGCCCTCCTCCACCGCGGACAGGTAGCCGTGGCCGGCGTTGTTCACCAGGACGTCGATCCCGCCGAACGCGTCTTCGGCCGCCGCGACCGCCGCGGCGACCTGGCCGCGGTCGGTGACGTCCAGAGGGACGGCCAGCGCCCGGTCCCCGAATTCGTCGACAAAGTCGCGCACCGCATCGGCCCGTCGCGCGGTCGCCACGACACTGTGGCCGTCTTCCAGTGCGGCGCGGGCGATTTCGCGGCCGAAGCCGGTCGAGCACCCGGTGATCAGCCAGCGCGCCACCTCAGGCCGTCCCTTCTGGCAGTCGGCGCAGGTACGCCGCGCGTCGGTCCGAGAGCAGGGCCGCCCGCTGCTCGGGGCTCACCTGCGGCAGGTGAGGCACCTCGGCGTCGAGCCGGTCCAGTTTGACGACTCGTCCGCGGGCGCCGAGGTCCTCGCGCGGACCGGCCTCGCCGAACTCGGCCATCCGCAGCGTCAGGATTGCTTCGCGCAGGCCGTCGGAGTCGATCCAGTTGGCCACCCCGGGGTCGGTGGGCGCGATCACGTAGGTGTACGTGCCGTCCTCGTTGGGCACCGACTGTGCCTTGTTGAGGCTGCCGGTGCGGTCGATGATGTCGAGCGTGGTGCCCCAGATGTTGCTCAGCGGAACGGTGAAGTACTCGGCGCCGCCGTCGCTGAGATCGACGACGAACGCCTCGTCGGGCGCGAGGTCGAAGCGACCCATCACGTACACCTGGTTGCGCATCGCGCCGACCTTGTCGGCCGACCAGGCCAGGTTGAAACGATTGGCCGGCATCTTGTACACGCCGTGGCTGAGCTTCCCGGTGAAGTCGCCGAAGTAGGCCATCATGGCCGCGGTCGCCTCGGCCTGCTCGTCGAGCGTGCGCGCCCCCGTGCCCGCTGGGCCACCGAGCCGTTGCACCTCAAAGCAATTGGGGTCGTCCCGGCCCCAGTCCAGCAGCACGTCGCGGATGTAGAACTCGTGCGCCTCGGGCGTGGTACGCACGTGATTGGGCCGGCCGCCCGCGGGCTCTGCGTCGACGGTGATGGTGAAGCTGCCGTCGGAGTCCACCTGCATGGTCCGGCCGTTGAGCACGTCAATGGTGCCCATGTGGGCGTCCCACAGCGTGAAGTAATTCTCGGTCATGCGGTGCTCACCGACCCGCCCCCGGATCTCGTAGCATTCGTCACCGGATATCGGTATTACCCGGTACACACTGTCGGGATTGTCGATTCCCCAACGCGATCCGGGGATGCGGTGACCTTCCAAGGGGTGCGCCAGCCGGGTGATGCAGCTGACCTTGGGCCGCAACTTGTCCTGATTGGACGACCACACCGCGGCCGAGAACATCACCTCGGCGAAGGCGTCGTCGAACCGCTCCCGCATGGCCTCGGACGCCTTGGCCCGGCCCAGCCAGGTCTCGGCCACGCTGCGGTAGGCCGCCCTGACGGTTGGGTGCTCGATCAGTTCCAGCGCAGCCAGCTCCTGTTCGTGTTGCGATGCGGTCGCGACCGGGTCCTCAGCCACCGTTCCTCACTCCCTCACATATTCTTGAAACCGCTTGGCGTACAATGAGAAGCGCTCGTCGACCTGTTCGGGAAGCAGGCCGTAGTCTGCCAACCCGTAGGGCGGGCGCGCCACCTCGCGGGGACGTTCGGCCAGCCAGCGCCGCATCGCGCTTTCGGCCTCGACGGTCAGCGGCAGGCCGACGGCGTCGTAGACACGGGCCACCTGCCCGATCGGATCGGCCACGGCATCGTCGTACGCGATGTCGGTGACCCGCGCGGTTTGAGAGGCCCAGCTATCCCGGACGGCCATGGCGCGGTCAGTGGCCCAGCCCATCCGCTGCAGCCACTGCGCGCCCACCCGGTTTCGGTCGACGGTGTCGGCGTGCATCGCGTGCAGGGTCGCGTTCAGACTGGCCCCCGACGCGATCGTGGTGCGTGGGTCGCGGTGCATGTGCACCAGATGCAGGTCACCGAACTGGGACCGCAGCACGTCCAGGTAGCCGAGATGGGCCGGCGATTTGAGGACCCAGCGCTGCGCGATCAGGCCCGCCTGTCGCTTCTGCCACTGCAGGAACTGCAGCATGCGATGCAGGTAGTCGTAGGCGGGGGTGAAATTCTGCTCGTCGAGCCAGGACCGGTAGTTGGGAAGGTGCGCGCCTGATTCGGGGACATGCGACAGGAATGCATCGGCCAGAAAGACGATCTCTTCCTCGGCTTGCCGCGCATACATCGGATGGATGGCGAACAGCTCCGGTGCCAGCTCCCGTGACTTCGCCTCGCGGACCTCGCTCACCGCGATCCGGGGATCGCCACCGGAGAATTGGTAGTCCAGGCGGGGCGCGACCTCGACCACCTCCCAGCCGTAGGCGCTGTGAAAACGCGGGTCGGCGGCCAGCATTCGCTGCAGCAGCGTGGTGCCGCTGCGCATCATGCCGACGACAACGATGGGCGCGGCCACCCGCTCGTCGAGGATCTCGGGATGGTGGCGGATCCATTCCTGGGTGCGCAGCCGCATGCGCAAGCTGTGGACGATGCCCGACCGCAGGATGTGGGTCCCGACAGCGTTGAGGTCGGCGGCAGCGTAGTCGGCCAGCAGCACGCCCAGCGGACGTTCGAATTCGCCCGGACCCCAATCGGTGAGCGCCTCCCTGCGTTGCGCGTCGGCCAGGACACCCGCGATGTCGAAGGCGCTCGTGGGGTCCACCGCGTTCAGAATTTCAGGTGGTGGCTGACATCGCCGACCTGGTCGACGAACATCGTGCGGGTGTCGAACCACCACACACCGTCCAGGCGGTGAAAGGTGTCCTTGTAGTGCCCGGTCACGATCACCTGCAACGGCAATTCGGGGGTGGCCTGGGTGACGCAGTAGTAGGAGGTGCTGCGGGCGGTGCCCGCCGCGTCGTCGATGTGCAGCTGGACATTGCTGGTGTTGTGTTTGGTTTTCGGGGTGCCGTCCTCGTAGATGCGGGTAGCCATCTCGTACATCTGGCGCACCCCGGCGGATCCGGTGAACACCGTCTCGGGCGGGCCGTTCTCGACTCCGCAGATGCGGCCGTGGGCAAAGAGCCCGGCCACCGCGTCCAGATCGCCGGCGTCCAGCAGCTGCGCGTAGGTGTAGATCAGGTTGGTGATCTCAGTGGTGCTGTCACTCACGTTCGAACTCATTCCTGCCCGGCAGCCGTCGCCAGACCATCCTGGCAGAGCCGACCCAACTTTCATAGAACGGGCCATTACTCTGATCGCCGTGACATTCCCTTGGACTCCGGGCCGGCTCGGCGACTTGACCGGCAAGCGGGTAGTCGTGACCGGGGCAACCAACGGCATCGGCCTGGGCACCACCCGCGCCCTGGCCAAAGCCGGTGCGCACGTGATCATGGCCGTGCGCAACACCGAACTCGGCAAGCAACGTGCCGGCGAAATCTCCGCGATCGGCGGATCGACGACCGTGATCAAGCTCGATCTCGCCGACCTGTCGTCGGTGCGCACCTCCGCAGACCTGATCGGCGGTGACGTCGACATCCTGATCAACAACGCCGGCACCCTGACCGACCGCCGGGCCAACACGGTCGACGGATTCGAGACGACGCTGGGCACCAACCTGCTCGGACCGTTCGCGCTGACCAACCTGCTGCTGCCGCGGGTGCGATCGCAGATCATCAACGTCGGTTCCGACGCGCACCGCTTCGCGAAGCTGTGGCTCGACGACATGCATCTGCGCCACAAGTGGACACGGCTCGGCGCCTACGCGCAGTCCAAACTCGCGGTCATGCTGTGGGGGCTGGAGCTCGACCGCAGGCTGCGCGCCGCCGGATCGTCCGTCGTCACCCAGCTGACCCACCCGGGCTGGGTAGCCTCGAACCTGTCGCATCTCTCCGACTCGCCGTTGATGTCGTTGGCGCACCGAACGGTCAAGGCCGTGGCCGACCGGTTGGGCAACGACATCGACGAGGGTGCGGCGCCCACCCTGTACTGCATCAGTGAACCGGTGCCGCCGGGCAGCTATGTGGGCGTCAGCGGAAGGCTCGGCCTGCGCGGCGATCCGACAATGATCGGCCGCTCGGTGCTTGCCTGCGACTACGACACGGCCGCGCGGCTGGTAGCTTTCGCCGAAAAGGAAACCGGCACAAGGTTGGCGGTGTAGCCATGGGTGAACTCGACAACGCGGTTGCCGTCATCACCGGCGCGGGGCGCGGCCAGGGGCGCAGCCACGCCGTCGCGCTCGCCGAGCAGGGCGCCGACATCATCGCCGTGGACCTGTGCGCCGACATCGACGCGATCCCCTACCCGCTGGCGACCAAAGCCGATCTCGACGAAACAGCGCGGCTGGCCCGGGCCGCGGGCGCCATGGTGGCGCCCGTCATCGCCGATGTCCGCGATCTGGAGCAGCTGGAAGCCGGAGTGCAAGCCGGCATCGACGAGCTCGGTGAGATCGACATCGTCATCGCCAACGCCGGCGTGGTGGCGATCGGCGACACCCAGACCCGCGCCGAACCGGTTTTCGACGCGATCGTCGACACCAACCTCAAGGGCGTGTGGAACACGCTTGTGGCGACGGTGCCCTCGATCACCCGCAAGGGCCGGGGCGGATCGATCGTACTGGTCAGTTCGTCGCAAGGCCTCACCGGCCGGGGTGGTGACGGCAGCGCCGCGATGTTCGCCTACGCAGCGTCCAAGCACGGCGTGGTCGGGCTCATGCGCTCGGCGGCCAATGCTTATGCACCGCATAGGATTCGGGTGAACTCGGTGCATCCGAGCGGGGTATCGACCCCGATGATACTCAACGACTTCGTCGTCAAAAGGATGACGGAGAATCCGAACCCGGCGATCTCCCAGATGCTGCTGCCCGACGTGCCGTTGGTCGAGCCGCAAGACGTCACCGAGGCGGTGCTGTGGCTTGTCGGCCCCCGGGCGCGCTACGTGACGGGCGTGTCGATACCCGTCGACGCCGGCCATGTCGTCATGTAAGTGTCCGGCGCCCTTGCCATCACCTGATCCGCAACCCGCGCCGACGCACCCACCACACCGCGGCGACCGTTCCGGCCATCCAGACCCCGAAGGCGGTGGGCGGATGTACAAGGCTCTTCGTGTCATGTCCGAAAATCGGCTGCTTTGGCCCTGTTCGGCGTCGCGGCAGCTCCGGGGGACGCCTGGCGGCCATTCGCCGGTGCGCCGGCGATGCTGGCAATGTTGTATCCCGATGACCGAAATGCGCAGCCGGCAATGCCGACCGGGTAACCAACGCGTCATCAACCACGTCTCGCGGTTCGTACTCACACCGCCACGCGGGGCGGCGACATGAACCGCAAACGCGTCGTCATCGCCGGATTGGGCGACACGGGCGTCCTGACCGCAATCCGGTTATCCCGCCACACCGATGTCACCGGAATCTCGGTCAAACCCGCACTGGTGAGCGGCCAGGAACTCGGCGTCCGGCTTTCCCGGCCCGCGGACTGGGCCCGGGATTACTGGCTACCGTTCGACAGGTTGCGTCGTTTGGACTCGGTCCGGATCGTGCAGGCCACATTGACCGGCGTGGATCTGGCCGCCCGAACGGTATTCGGCCGACGCGCAGACGGCGCACCGACCGCCGAAGAATACGACGCATTGGTCATCTCCTCGGGGGTTGCCAACGGCTTCTGGCGCCAGCCAACGCTGCAGTCGGCCGCGGAGATCGGCGCGGGCCTGCGCGCTGCACACGAGAGGCTGGCCGGCGCCGGGTCGATCATCGTCGTGGGTGGCGGCGCCGCAGCGGTCAGCAGCGCCGCCAACATGGCAACCACGTGGCCCGACAAGCGAATCGACCTCTACTTTCCCGGGGAGCGCGCCCTGCTCGCGTATCACCCGCGGATCTGGCGGCGCATCCAGAACCGATTGATCGACCTCGGCGTGGGCCTTCACCCCGGGCACCGTGCCGAGGTGCCCGTTGGGTTCGCGGGCGATGAGATCACCGGCGAACCCGTTCGGTGGAGCACCGGGCAGCCGCCGGCTTCCGCGGAAGCTGTTCTCTGGGCCGTCGGCCGGGTGCAACCCAACACCGACTGGCTCCCGCCCGAGCTGCTCGACCAACACGGGTTTGTCCGCGTGACGCCGGAATTGCGGGTGCCCGATCATCGAGGCGTCTTCGCGGTCGGCGATGTCGCGGCCACCGACCCGCTGCGCAGCTCGGCCCGCAACCGGGGGGATGCGCTGGTGGCGCACAACATCCGCGCCGAATTCGCGGGCCGGCGGCTGCGCAGCTACCGGGCGCCGGACCGCCGGTGGGGCTCGTTATTGGGTATCCAGCCCGAGGGTCTGGAGGTCTTCTTGCCCACCGGCCATGCCTTCCGCTTGCCGTCATGGTCAGTGGAACGGGTGGTGATGCCGGGTCTCGTTCGATGGGGCATGTATCGCGGAGTACGAGAAAACAACCCACTTCAATAACTTCAATCGCCCGTGCCCATCGACGTTTCGCCGATAATCACCTGCTGTTCAGCTGCCGGCAGTTGCGCCCTGATTCGATGAATGTTTATATAGAAGGATGTCAAATCAGATCCAGGCGTGTTGCCCGGCGCTGGGCGCGGCCGCCATGGACGAGTCGCGGGCCGCCGAGTTGGCGGCGATGTTCAAGGCGTTGGGCGACCCGGTGCGCCTGCGATTGCTGAGCCTGATCGCCAGCCATCCCGGCGGCGAGGCCTGCGTCTGTGAAATATCGGCGACCTTCGACGTCTCGCAGCCGACGATTTCTCATCACCTCAAGCTGCTGCGCTCGGCCGGACTGCTGGACTGTGAGCGGCGGGGAACCTGGGTGTACTACTGGGTGATTCCCTCGGCGTTGCAGCAACTTTCGTCGGTATTGCATGCCGCCGACTACCCGTCGGCGCCCGCACCCGGGTGTGGGCCATGACCGACACGTCGACGTCGGCCCAAGACGCGGTCGCAACCCGGCTTTCCACCCTCGACCGCTTCCTGCCGGTCTGGATTGGTGCGGCGATGGCCGCCGGTCTGTTGCTGGGCCGGCTTGTTCCCGGCCTTGGGTCGGCCCTGAGCGCCGTCGGGGTGCAGGGCATTTCACTGCCCATCGCGATCGGCCTGCTCGTGATGATGTACCCGGTGCTGGCCAAAGTCCGCTACGACCGGCTCGACGAGGTCACCGCCGACCGCAAGCTGATGGTGACGTCGCTACTGCTCAATTGGCTGATCGGTCCCGCCGTGATGTTCACCCTCGCCTGGTTACTACTGGCGGATCTGCCCGAATACCGTACGGGACTGATCATCGTCGGGCTGGCCCGTTGCATCGCCATGGTCATCATCTGGAACGACCTCGCCCGCGGGGACCGCGAAGCCGCAGCGGTGCTGGTCGCGTTGAACTCGCTGTTTCAGGTGGCCATGTTCGCGGTGCTGGGCTGGTTCTACCTCTCGGTGCTGCCCGGCTGGTTGGGCCTGCCGGAAACCGGCATCGACGTATCCCCATGGCAGATCGCTAAATCCGTGCTCATATTCCTCGGAATCCCGTTGCTCGCCGGGTACCTGTCGCGCCGGCTGGGTGAACGATTCAAGGGCCGCCACTGGTACGAGACCCGTTTCCTTCCCCGCATAGGACCGTGGGCGCTCTACGGGTTGTTGTTCACCATCGTCATCCTGTTCGCGCTGCAGGGCCACCAGATCACGTCCCAGCCATGGGATGTCGCCCGCATCGCGATCCCCCTGCTGGCCTACTTCGCGATCATGTGGGCCGGCGGATACGCCCTGGGCTTTGTACTGCGACTCGGGTACGCGCGCACCACCACCCTGGCGTTCACCGCCGCCGGTAACAACTTCGAACTGGCCATCGCGGTGGCGATCGCCACCTACGGCGTCACGTCCGGCCAAGCCCTGGCGGGAGTTGTTGGACCACTGATCGAGGTGCCCGTGCTGATCGGGCTGGTCTACGTTTCCCTTGCGCTGCGTACCCGGCTGTTCGGAGCCGAAGCGGATCCAGGAGGCGCAGCCGTTGACTGACAAACCCAGCGTCCTGTTCGTTTGCGTCCACAACGCCGGACGCTCACAGATGGCCGCCGCCCTGCTGAGCCGAATGGCCGGAAACCGCATCGAAGTCCGTTCCGCCGGAACCGAACCCGCCGATCAAGTCAATCCCGTTGCGATCGCGGCGATGGCCGAACTGGGCATCGACATCACCGCGGCCACTCCCGAGATCCTCACCCGTGACGGGGTGCAGACCAGCGACGTCGTGATCACCATGGGCTGCGGTGACGCCTGCCCCTACTTCCCCGGCGTGTCCTACCGGGACTGGAAACTGCCCGACCCCGCCGGCCAACCCCTGTCCGCCGTCCGCGCCATCCGCGACGACATCGCCCGTCGCGTCCAGGCTCTGATCACTGAACTCCTGCCCACCGCAACCACATAACCGCACCCTGACGGAAGGAACCACCATGTCGCGCGTGCAGCTGGCCCTCAACGTCGACAACCTCGACGAGGCAATCACGTTCTACTCCAAGCTGTTCAACAGCGAACCGGCCAAGGTCAAACCCGGTTACGCCAACTTCGCCATCGCCGAACCCCCACTCAAACTGGTGCTGCTGGAGAACCCGGGTCACGGCGGCACCCTCAACCACCTCGGCGTGGAAGTCGACTCGAGCGACAGTGTGCACGCCGAAATCGCCCGTCTCAGCGATGAAGGGCTCGGCACCGACGCGGAGCTCAACACCACCTGCTGTTTCGCTGCACAGGACAAAGCCTGGGTGACCGGCCCCGGCGGTGAACGCTGGGAGGTCTACACCGTCCTCGCCGATTCCGACACCTTCGGAACCGGCACCGACGAACCCGAGGAAACCTGCTGCAAGGCGTAGCCGTACCACCGCCGGCGAGGCCGCGGGACGCCACTTGCGGCAATGCGATTCCCCGGCGGCGCGAACGGGAAGACTGAACGGGTGGCCGAGCCAGAAATTGAATCATTCGAAAAGCTAGTCGCGCTGCTCAACTATCCGATGTACGTGGTGACCACGCAGGCCGACGGCGTCATGGCCGGGTGTCTGGTCGGCTTCGCCAGCCAGACCAGCATCCACCCACCGCGCTTTCTGGTCGGCCTGTCCCCGCAGAACCACACGTTCCAAGTGGCCGCCGGCGCCACTCATTTGGCTGTGCACGTGTTCGACCACGAACACCTCGACATCGTGGAGCTTTTTGGCGGCCAGACCGGCGACAAGATCAACAAGTTCGACCGCTGCTCCTGGCACCCCGGTCCGGCCCAGATGCCCATCCTCGACGACGCCGCGGCATGGTTCGTCGGCAAGATCCTGGATCGTTTCTCCCTGGGCGACCACGTGGGGCACCTGCTCGCACCGGTGGCCGGCAGCCCGCCGCACGAGCTGGAGCGATGGGTGTCCTTCGGCGACGTCCGGGACCTGCAGCCGGGCCACGAGGCCTGACGCGTGAACGAGTCCCCCCGGGTGGGCGCCGTCGCCGGCATCGACGAACTGGCTTCGTTCTACGCCGATCCCCCGGACGGCGTGCGCGCCAACATGATCTTCAGCGCCGACGGCGCCGTCGCCTTCGGCGGTCGCGCCGGTCCGCTGTCGTGTCCCGTCGACCAACAGCTGCTGAGGATCTTGCGAAGCTTCGCCGACGTCGTTCTGGTCGGCGCCGGCACCGCGCGCGCCGAGAACTACGGCCCGGTGCGGCTCACCGATGGGCAGCGTGCTCAGCGCCGCCGCGAAGGGCGAGCGCCGACGCCCCCGATCGCGGTGATCAGCCGCAGCGGTGAACTGCCGGCCAGACTGTTCGACAACCCCGAGCAGCCACCGATCCTGCTCACCTGCGCGCAGTCAGCCGCCCGGCGCAGCCTCAACGATGACCAGCGGCAGCGGCTGTGGGTGGCCGGCGAGGAGTCCGTCGAGATGACGCGCGCCCTCGCCCTGCTGCGTGCGCACGGCATGCACCGCATTCTGTGCGAGGGCGGACCGACCGTGCTCGATGAGCTGGTGGAAGCCGACGCCGTCGCCGAGATCTGCGTGACGCTGGCCCCCAAACTCGCCGCCAACCAGCCGGTGGGCCAGCGGCTGTCTGCGCGGCTGCCCCAACCGGTCACGATGCGGCTCGAGCATGCGTTGGCCTGCGACGACTACCTGTTTCTGAAGTATCGCCGCTGAGGGCGGACCGTTGCCGGGCGAGCGCTCGGCATGCAGCCAATGCAGGTGCTTCCTATGATGAGAGAGTCCGGGTTGAAACGTTCTCGAGGGCACCAAGAGGAGGACCATCGGCCAGGTGAGCCATTCCATCGATGACAGTGACTACCGTAATCTGGCGGTAAACCGATTGCGGCCCAGCGAACTTCAGTGGGCACTGAACCACGACTCCGTGCACGGGATCGCGTACGCGTTCAAGAACCCCGTCGCCGTTGCCGAAGCCGGTGACGATCCGGGGGACGACAGGAAGAGCTACCTGGTCCGAGTCAAACGCGACGACTTGGCCAACGCCCTGGGAAAGATCAACGACTGGATCACCGAAAATCCCGGCCCCGCGGGGATGCAGGCGTTCGGCTTCGTCCGAGCGCTGTCACGCGAAGGGCTCACCGAACGCAGAACCGATCACGGGAACCCCGCTGAGCCTGGGTGAATGACGGTTGAACGCTTCCTTACCGGCCGCTACGGCGGAACCGGGCACCGGGACACAGCGGCTTTGCCCGCGACCGGCGCGTCCAGCCGCCGCCGGCACCGCCCGCCGCGGGTCGTCGAATTAGCTGGCTTTCGCTATTCACCGTGCCCGGCGCCCGTTGCAACAATTAGCCTTGTGCCTGCCACGCCACCGGATACTGGTGTTCGGCGCAGGCATCGGCCGGGTGCGCGGGGTCGCTGGTGGTCGGTTTGCGGCGCGGTTGGTCGGTGAGGAGTCGGAATGGGTGACACGACCGCGGATTCGCGGGAGGGCTCGCAATTCGGGCCCTACCGGCTGCGGCGCCTGGTCGGTCGCGGCGGCATGGGCGATGTCTACGAGGCCGAGGACACGGTGCGCGAGCGGATTGTGGCGCTGAAACTGATGTCGCAGACGTTGTCCGGTGATCCGGTGTTCCGCTCACGAATGCAGCGTGAGGCCCGCACCGCGGGACGGCTGCAGGAACCCCACGTCGTGCCGATCCACGACTTCGGCGAGATCGACGGCCAGCTCTATGTCGACATGCGCCTGATCGACGGCAGGGACCTGGCCGGCATATTGAAGCGGTACGGGCCGCTGTCGCCGCCGCGAGCGGTGGCGATTGTGCGCCAGATCGGCTCGGCGCTCGACGCCGCCCACGCGGCCGAGGTCCTGCACCGCGACGTCAAGCCGGAAAACATCCTGGTGAGCGCGGATGACTTCGCTTACCTGGTCGATTTCGGGATCGCCAGCGCCACCTCCGACGAGAAGCTGACCCAGTTCGGCACCACCGTGGGCACCGTCAAGTACATGGCTCCGGAGCGGTTCAGCGACTCCGCGGTGACGCACCGGGCCGACATCTACGCGCTGGCCTGCGTGCTGTACGAGTGTTTGACCGGATCCCCGCCCTACACGGGCGATCAGATCAGCGTCATGGGCGCGCACCTGCACCAGCCGATCCCCCGGCCGAGCGCCGCGCGGCCGAACATTCCGGCCGCCTTCGACGGTGTGATCGCCCGCGGCATGGCCAAAGACCCCGCGGCCCGCTACGCCACCTGCGGCGACCTGTCCGCGGCGGCCTATGCGGCGCTGGCGGTACCCGATCAGGATCGGGCCACCGATATCTTGCAGCGCAGCCAGGTGGAGAGGCCGCCCGCGGGAATTTCCGGCCCGCCGCCCAGCGGGATCGCACACTCTCCGCCGGCCGGCCCGGTATGGCCCGCGCCGGCGGCTTCCGGCTCACCACTTGCCACCGGTGGCCCGGTCCCCCAGCCGACGGGATGGTCCGGCGCTCCACCCTGGACCCTGGCCAACGTCGGTACTGGCAGCCCACCGCCATGGGGCGCCCCACCCCGGGCCAGCCGCAAGCCCTGGCTATGGGTCGGGATTGCCGCCACCGCCGTGCTGGCCGCCGTGGGCCTGGCCCTCGTCATCGTCCGGCCGTGGCAGTCGCCGCCCCCGCCGGCGCCGACCTCGACGCCACCACCGCCAGACGCGGTTGCGCTCCGGGTTCTCGATGACGGCGTGTACGTGGGCAGCCCGGCGGCGGCGAGGACGATCGACATTTTCAACGAGCCCATCTGCCCGCCGTGTGGCAGCTTCATCAGGTCGAATGCGAGCGACATCGACACCGCGGTGAACAACAAGAAGCTCGCGGTGCGTTATCACCTACTCGACTTCCTCGACGACAAGTCGCACAGCAAGAATTACTCGACTCGCGCGGTGGCGGCCTCGTATTGCGTCGCAGCGCAAGACGATCCCAAGGTGTACGCCAACTTCTACTCCGGCCTGTTCGCCAGCAACTTCCAGCCTCAAGAAGACGGCGCAGAAGATCGCACCGACGGCGAACTGGCCCAACTGGCCAAGAGCGTCGGCGCCGACGCCGACGTCGTCACCTGCATCAAGTCGGGAGACGACATGGGCACGGCCAAAACCAAAGCGACGAACGGCTACGCAACGCTGTCCGGACTGGGCGCCAACGCCACACCGTTCGTGTGGAACGGCACCACGTCGGTGAACTATGAGGATCCGACCTGGCTCACGAAGCTGATCGGCTAATCCGGTGCCGGTCAGCGAATACACCGGGGCTGCGCTGTCGAGGGAAGAACACGCATGCCCGACGAAGTCCCTAGAGGATGTAGAGCATCTCCTGGTAGGTGGGTAGCGGCCACAAGTCATCGGCCACAACGCCTTCCAGGGTGTCGGCGGCGGCGCGGACCGCATCCATTGCCGGCAGTAGCGCCCCCTGGGCATGCTTGGCCTCGCCGAGCACCGATTCCGCCGAGTGATCCGACAACGCGGCGTTCAGCGTCGTCAGCGCCGCTTCGAAATCCGCGAGCGGAGACGAAACGGCCTCCAGCGCAGTCATGCTCGGCTCTACACCGGCGGCCTTCAGGGTGGCGACGTTCTGCGCGAGCTCGGTCTGATAGCGGATGGCGGCCGGCAGGATCACCGTTGTCCCGATCTCCAGCGTGAGCTTGGCCTCGACCGCGATGGTCAGCGCGTACTGCTCCAGGCGCACCTCGTAGCGACTGTGCAGCTCGCGTTCACTGAACACGCCATATTTTGCAAAGACTTCCAACGCCTCCGGCTTGATCAGCTCCGGGATGGCGTCGAGGGTGGTCTTGAGGTTGGGCAGCCCGCGCTCAGCGGCCTCGATCTGCCAGTTCTCCGAATACCCGTCCCCGTTGAAGACCACCGCACCGTGTTCGGTGATGATCTCGGTCAACAGCTGCTGCACGGCCTCATCGAAGTTCTCGCCGTCTTCGACTGCCTTCTCGAGAGTCGTTGCCATGTAGTCGAACGAGTCCGCCATGATCGTGTTCAGGACGATCATCGGCACGGCAACCGTCTGCCCCGAGCCGGGCGCCCGGAACTCGAACCGGTTGCCGGTGAACGCGAATGGGCTGGTGCGGTTGCGGTCGCCCGGATCGGTCGGCAGCGGAGGCAGTGTGTCCACGCCAATGATCATGGTGCCCTTGCCCTTTGACGACGTGGCTGCGCCTTTGGCGATCTGTTCGAACACATCGGCAAGCTGTTCGCCGAGGAAGATCGAGATGATCGCGGGCGGCGCCTCGTTGGCGCCCAGGCGGT
>CAYNLB010000094.1:0-17922 GCA_964397935.1 uncultured Mycobacterium sp. | reverse complement strand
CGAACTTCACCGGCCCTGGATCTCGACGCCCTGATCGGTGGTTTCAAGCCGCTGTTCCGGGCGCTCGACCCGGAAAAGGTCAACACCATCGCGTCGTCCATCATCACCGTGTTCCAGGGTCAGGGCGGCACCATCAACGACATCCTCGACCAGACCGCGCAAGTGACCGCCCATATCGCCGAGCGCGACCAGGCGATCGGCGAGGTGGTCAAGAACCTGAACATCGTGCTGGACACCACCGTTAGGCATCGTAAGGAGTTCGACCAGACCGTCGACAACTTCGAGAAACTGATCACCGGGCTGAGCAACCACGCCGATCCGCTGGCCGCCGGCACCGCGCATATCAGCAATGCCGCCGGAACGGTGTCCGACCTGCTGGCCGACAATCGCGCGCTGCTGCACAAGGAGATCAACTACCTGCAGGCTTTTCAGCAGCCGCTCATCGACCAAAGCGATCAGCTCAGCGATCTGATCCACAAGACGCCGACCGCGCTCAACCTGATCGGACGCAGCATCGGCCTCTACGGAGACTGGGTCAACTTCTACCTGTGCGACCTCACGATCAAGTGGAACGGACTGCAGCCAGGCGGCCCGGTCCGCACGGTCAGGATCTGGCAACAGCCCACGGGCAGGTGCACACCGCAATGAGAACACTGACCGAATTCAACCGCGGCCGCGCCGGGATTATGGGCACCACCGTGCTGGTGCTCGTCGTCGCCGTGGGCCAAAGCTTCACCAGTGTCCCGATGCTGTTTGCCAGTCCGAGGTATTACGGGCAGTTCGCCAACACCGGTCAACTCAACACGAACGACAAGGTGCGAATCACCGGCGTGGATGTCGGCAGAGTGCAGGCGCTCGAGATCGAGGGCGACCACGTCGTGATCGAGTTCTCCATCGGCACCAACACCATCGGCACCGAAAGCCGGCTGGCGATCAAGACCGACACCATCCTGGGTAAGAAGGTGCTCGAGATCGAGCCGCGGGGAACCAAGAAGTTGCGGCCCGGGGGCGTGTTGCCGCTGGGTCAAAGCACTACCCCTTATCAGCTCTACGACGCGTTCTTCGACGTCACCAAGGCCGCCGCGGGCTGGGACATCGACACCGTCAAACGGTCGCTGAATGTGTTGTCGCAGACCGTCGACGAGACCTATCCGCACCTGAGTGCCGCACTCGACGGTTTGGCCAACTTCTCCGACACCATCGGTAAACGCGACGAAGAGATCAAACACCTGCTCGCGCAGGCCAACCAGGTCGCCAGCGTGCTCGGTGACCGCAGCGAACAAGTCAACCGGTTGCTGGTCAACGCGAAGACGCTGCTGGCCGCGTTCAACGAACGTGGACGGGCCATCGACGCCCTGCTGGGGAACATTTCGGCCTTCTCGGCCGAGGTGAAGGGGTTCATCAACGACAACCCGAGCCTGAATCCTGTGCTGGAGCAGTTGCGTACCCTCAGCGACTTGCTGGTGGCACGCAAAGACGACCTGGCTCAAACCCTCACGTATGTGAGCCAATTCGCCGCCTCGCTGGGAGAATCGGTCGCGTCGGGACCGTACTTCAAGATCGTCCTGTCCAACCTGCTGCCGTACTGGATTCTGCAGCCGTGGGTCGACGCCGCCTTCAAGAAGCGTGGTATCGACCCGGAGGACTTCTGGCGCAGTGCCGGGCTGCCCGCGTTCCGCTGGCCCGATCCCAACGGCACCCGGTTCCCCAACGGCGCGCCGCCGCCCGCGCCTCCGGTTTTAGAAGGCACCCCGGAGCATCCGGGACCGGCCGTCCCACCGGGAACGGCGTGTTCGTACGTCCCGGCGCCCGACGCGTTGCCGCGGCCATGGAACCCGCTGCCGTGCGCGGGCGTCGACATCGGCCCGTTCGGCGGCAGTTTCCCCGCACCGATCGACGTGCAGACGTCGCCGCCGAACCCGGCGGGCCTGCCACCGACGCCGGGGATCCCAATCGCCGGGCGGCCGGGCGAGCCGCCGCCAGCCGTGCCGGGCACACCGGTGCCGCTGCCGACCAACGCGCCGCCGGGCGCGCGCACGGAGAACTTGCAACCGGCCGGCCCCACCCCGCCACCATCGACGTTCGCGCCGGGACTGCCACCGGGGACACCCGCGCCTGCAGGACCCGGGCAGCAGCTGCCGGCCCCGTTCGTCACACCGGGCGGAACGGGAGGCAGCGGCATAACGGGGGGTAACCAGAATTGAGCACCGTCTCCAATATCCGCAACCGGCGGCTGCCGAGGCCGCGGCGGAGATCGCTGATCATCGGATCGCTGGTAGTGCTGGCCCTGGTGGCCGGATTCGTCGGCTGGCGGCTCTACGACAAGTTGACCAACAACACCGTGGTCGCCTACTTCCCCGAGGCGAACGCGCTCTATGCCGGGGACAAGGTCCAGATCATGGGCGTTCGCGTGGGTTCAGTCGACAAGATCGAGCCGGCCGGCGACAAGATGAAGGTGACGTTCCACTACAAAAACAAGTACAAGGTGCCCGCCAACGCATCCGCGGTGATCGTGAATCCCACCTTGGTGGCGTCGCGCAGCGTTCAGTTGGAGCCGCCCTACAAGGGTGGACCGGTGCTGGCCGATAACGCGGTGATTCCGATCGAACGCACGCAGGTGCCGACGGAGTGGGACCAACTTCGCAACAGCGTCGCCAACGTCATCGACAAGCTCGGTCCGACACCCGAACAGCCCAAGGGCCCCTTCGGCGAGGCCATCGAGTCGTTCGCCGACGGGCTGGCCGGCAAGGGCGAGCAGATCAACACCACGCTGAACAGCCTGTCGCGGGCATTGACCGCGCTGAACGAGGGCCGTGGCGACTTCTTCGCGGTGGTGCACAGCCTGGCGCTGTTCGTCAACGCCCTGCACAAAGACGACCAGCAGTTCGTCGCATTGAACAACAACCTGGCCCAATTCACCGACAGTTTGACCAGGTCCGACTCCGACCTCGCCAATGCGATACAGCAGTTCGACGGCCTGCTCTCCACACTGCGCCCGTTCCTGGACAAGAACCATGAGGTGCTCGCACACGACATCGACAACCTCGCCAACCTGACCACCACACTGGTCCAACCCGATCCGCTGAATGGTTTGGAAACCGCCCTGCACGTGCTGCCGACGCTGGAGACGAACCTCAGCCAGATTTACCATCCGTCGCACGGCGCGGTCATGTCGATCCCCGCGATCCCTAACTTCACGAACCCAATGCAGTTCATCTGCAGCATGATTCAGGCCGGTAGCCGGCTGGGCTATCAAGAATCCGCCGAACTGTGTGCCCAGTACCTGGGACCAATCCTCGATGCGATCAAGTTCAACTATTTGCCGTTCGGGCTGAACCCGTTCAGCACCGCCGAGACCCTGCCCAAGGAAATCGCTTACTCCGAGCCCCGGCTGCAGCCGCCGAACGGGTACAAGGACACCACGGTGCCCGGGATCTGGGTGCCCGATACTCCGTTGTCGCACCGCAACACCCAGCCCGGCTGGGTCGTCGCGCCGGGCATGCAGGGCACACAGGTGGGGCCGATCACGGCGGGATTGTTGACCCCCGATTCCCTGGCCGAACTGATGGGCGGCCCGGACATCGCACCCCCGTCGTCGGGGTTGCAGACTCCGCCGGGACCGCCGAACGCGTACGACGAGTACCCGGTGTTGCCGCCCATCGGCGTGCAGGCCCCGCAGGTGCCGATCCCTCCGCCGCCACCGGCACCGGGTGTGGTCCCGGGACCGGTCGCGCCGACGCCTGCGCCCGCTGGATCTCCGCCACCCGCGGAGGCGGCCATGTCGGCAGGAGTCGGATCATGAGGCAAAGTGCGTTGCGCGCGTTGGCCACTCGAGTCCGATGCCGGATCACCCAAGGGGTGGCTCTACTAGGGGCTGCCGTGGCGCTGACGTCGTGCGCGAACTGGCACGGAATCGCGAATGTGCCGATGCCCGGCGGCCCGGGCAGCGGGCCTGGCTCCTACACCATCTACGTGCAGATGCCCGACACGCTGGCCCTGAACAGCAACAGCCGGGTGCGGGTGGCCGACGTGTTTGTCGGCACGGTGCGCACCATCGAGCTCAAGAACTGGGTGGCCACGCTGACGCTCAGTGTGGCCAAGAACGTCAAGCTACCCAAAAACGCCACCGCCAAGATCGGGCAGACAAGCCTCCTGGGTTCTCAGCATCTGGAGCTGGCCGCGCCACCCAACCCTTCCCCGGAGCCGCTGAAGGACGGCGACACCATCCCGCTGAAGAACTCGTCCGCGTATCCCACGACCGAGCAGACGCTGGCCAGTCTCGCCCTGATCTTGCGCGGAGGCGGCATCCCGAACCTCGAAGTGCTGCAGAACGAGGTCTACAACATCGTGAACGGGCGGGCCGGACAGATCCGTGCCTTCCTCGGCAAGCTGGACACCTTCACTGCCCGACTCAACGAGCAACGCTATGACATCACCCGGGCCATCGATTCCACCAATCGGCTATTGGCGTACGTGGGTACCCGCTCGGACGTCCTGGATCGGGTCCTCACCGAATTCCCGCCGCTGATCAAACATTTCGCCGACAAACAAAACCTATTGATTGACGCGGTCGACGCGACCGGACGGCTCAGCGGAGTTGCCGACCAATACCTGTCCGCCTCGCGGAGCAACCTCCACCAGGATCTGCTGTCGCTGCAGTGCCCGCTGCGGGAGTTCGGCCGTGCCTCACCGTATCTCATCCGCGCGCTCAAGCTGATGCTCGTCCGGCCGTTCGACATCGACGCCGTGCCGAAGTCGTTCCGCGGCGACTACTTCAACCTGTCACTGACGCTCGATCTGACCCTCAGCGCCGTCGACAACGCGATCCTCACCGGGACCGGATTCTCCGGAGCGCTGCGCGCGCTGGAGCAATCGTGGGGACGCGACCCCGAGACGATGATCCCCGACGTCCGCTACACGCCCAACCCGAACGATGTCCCGGGCGGGCCGCTGGTCGAAAGGGCGGATAGACAATGCTGACCCGGTTCATCAAGAGCCAGCTGATCGTGTTCACGATTCTGAGTGTGATCACCGCGATTGCGCTGGGCTGGTACTACTTGCGGATTCCCACCGCGATAGGAATCGGCCAGTACACGCTGAAGGCGGATCTCCCCGCGGCGGGCGGTCTGTACGAGACGGCCAACGTGACCTATCGCGGACAAACCATCGGCAAGGTCACCGCCGTCGAGCCGACCGAGACCGGTGCGCGGGCGACCATGAGCATCGCCGACCGCTACCAGATCCCGATCGACGCGTCGGCGAACGTGCATTCGGTGTCGGCGGTCGGTGAGCAATATCTGGACCTGGTGTCGGTGGGCAACCCGGGCAAGTACTTCTCGCCGGGACAGACCATCACCAAGGGCACCGTGCCCACGGAAATCGGGCCGGCGCTGGACGCCGCCAACCGTGGCCTGGCCGTGCTGCCCAAGGACAAGATCGCCGCGCTGCTCGACGAAACAGCCCAAGCGGTCGGCGGATTGGGCCCGGCGCTGCAACGACTGGTCGATGCGACGCAGGCGATCGCCGGCGACTTCAAGACCAACATCGCCGATGTCGATGACATCATCCAACACTCCGGGCCGATCATCGACAGCCAGGTCAACTCGGGTGACGCGATCGAGCGCTGGGCGCACAACCTGGACATCCTGGCCGCGCAGAGCGCGGAAAACGACCAGCACGTGCAGCGCATCCTGACCCAAGGGGCGCCGACCGCCGATCAGGTCAACGCGGTCTTCGGCGACGTCCGCGATTCGCTGCCGCAGACACTGGCGAACCTCGAGATCGTGCTGGAGATGCTCAAGCGCTACCACAAGGGCGTCGAGCAACTGCTGGTGGCCTATCCGCAGGGCGTCGCGGAAGGCCTGACGGTGACGGCGCCGTTCCCGGGCTACGCGGCGCTGGGTACCTCGCCGACGATCAACCAGCCCCCGCCGTGTCTGACCGGGTTTCTCCCGGCATCTCAGTGGCGATCTCCGGCGGACACCAGCCTGGCGCCGATGCCGTCCGGGACGTATTGCAAGATCCCGCAGGACACCCCGGCCAACGCCGTGCGCGGGGCGCGCAACCTTCCCTGTGTCGATGTACCCGGTAAACGCGCTGCGACGCCGCGGGAGTGCCGCGACAACAAGCCCTACGTTCCGTTGGGCACCAACCCGTGGTACGGCGACCCCAATCAGCTCCTCACCTGCCCGGCGCCGGCAGCGCGCTGTGATCAACCGGTGAAACCGGGCCAGGTGATTCCCGCACCATCGATCAACAACGGCGTCAACCCGGCACCTTCCGACCGGGTGGCGGGAACACCGCCTCCGATCAGCGATGTACTGCAACGGCCCGGGTCAGGGACGGTCGAGTGCAATGGGCAGCAGCCAAACCCCTGCGTCTACACCCCCAGCGGGCCTCCAACGGCGGTTTACAGCCCCCAGAGCGGTGAACTGGTGGGGCCCGACGGCGTCCATTATGCGGTCGAAAATTCGAGCAAAACAGGAGACGACGGATGGAAGGACATGCTGGCGCCGGTCGCCTGAAGCCCACCGGCTCGGCTATCCGTGGTGCGTTCAATCCGGTTGATTCACCGTGCTTTTCACCTCGGTCTGGACCTAGCTGCGGTGGGGGCCCGGCCCGTCTTCGCCCGATGCCATCGAGGGCCGCGAAGCGCGTCGTGCGGCCCCCCGACGCGCCGTTCGAGCACGGCGGGGCCGTTGACACTGACCGCACGTACAGTCATATACTGACTGAGGTGACTGGACCGGAACGCTTTGACTGCCCTGAATCGCAGCGCACCGTGGTTCTGCGCGGCCGGCTGGTTCAACAGCCCGCGGCCACCCGGGAACACAGAGAGTGAGCGAAATGCGGGAAGTGATTGGCCTGGGCCAACTCCGGAACAACACGTGTACGTATCTCGAGCGGGTTGCCGCCGGGGAGACGATCGATGTCGTCCGTCGCGGCAAGTTGGTGGCACAGATCGTGTCGGTCGGCGACTGGAGGGTGGCTCCGATTCCGGCGCGCTCTGTCAAAGCGGCACCGGACGCCGGTGGCTGGGTCGGCCTTGATGATCTGCGCAAGCGCGCCGGGCAGTGCTTCGATCGGGTTGCGGCCGGGGAGACGATCTATGTCGTCCGCGGCGGCAGGTTACTGGCGCGGATCGTGGCGGCGGGTGACTCGGGAACCACCCCGGTCTCGACGGACGCCGGTCGACGGATCGAACTTGACGAACTGCGCAGGCGTGCGGGGCGCTATTTCGACAGGGTCGCGGCGGGGCAGCCGATCGAGATCACCCGTGGCGGCGAGCTGGTTGCTCGCATCGTGTCGGCCGCCAGAAGCGACGGTGCAAAACTCGAATCGCTGGCGATGCGCTCCACACGATAAGATTCGGCTTGCCGGACGAGGCCGGGGAGATCCAAATGAAGACCTATCAAACCGTGGTCGTCGGCACCGACGGCTCCGAGTCGTCGTTGCGTGCGGTCGACCGCGCAGCCACGATTGCCTCCGGGTCGAACGCGAAACTGATCATCGCGACTGGGTATCTTCCCCAGAAGGACGACCCGCAGGCTGCCGACGCGCTCGGGGACGAGGCCTATAAGGTGCGCGGCAACGCGCCGATCTACGCGATCTTGCGAGAGGCTCATGCTCGGGCCAAGGCGGCCGGGGCGACGGACATCGAGGAACGGCCGATTCAGGATGCACCGGTACATGCGCTGGTGGACCTCGCCGAGACGGTTGACGCCGACCTGCTGGTGGTCGGCAATGTGGGACTGGACGCGCGATCCGCGCTCATCGGACGGGTTTTCTCCATTCCCGGAAATATCGCCAGCAGGGCCACGGTCGACGTACTGATCGTCCGCACCACTGACTGACCCCAACGTTGTCGCGCCTGTCCCCGGGCCACCGATGTGGCCCTCAAAGACCGCCGACATCCGGCGCTCATGGCGGGAAGCGCCATCCATTGAATCTCGTTCATAGGGCTCAACACGGCGCGCCCGCAGGATGATGGGGCGCCAAGGACTCCCGCACCTGCAGCTACGCCGAGATTGCCGCCATGGTTGTCATCGACGCCTGCAACACAGCCCTCACAGCAATCTCGGTGCCGAGTCGAACTGAAGGGTGTCGTCTACGTCTACGGGCGGGTGTCCATTGCATCGGGAGCAAGCAGCATCAGCTTGTCGGCGACCCAACCGGGTTCGGTGATCATCATGTCGTGGCCGGTGTCGAGCTCCCACAATCGGCCGTCGGCCTTCTGCCGCAGGCCATCGACGTCACGCCAGCGCATGTACAACGTGGTGCAGAGGTGGGACTGCGGAATCCGGGTGAGCGCGCCTTCGTTGGTCAGTTGCAGCGGTCGCTCAAAGCACTTCCAGGGGTGTGGCGTCAGCCGCGCTTTCATCCATTCGAGCCGATCGGGATCGACCACCCCGTAATATCTCAGCGCGTCATCGGTGGGATACAAACACATTTCGACACCGTCGACGATGCGACTCTCAGAGCGGGCGAAAGCCAACATCTCAGGGGCCACATCCACCAGCGACTGGCCGTTCGCAGGTGTCGCGGCGTCCAAGTAAACCAGATGACCGACCCGGTCGGTTGCACGGTCGGCGACGCCGGTGATCACCATGCCACCGTAGCTGTGGCCGACGAGGATCACGTCGCGCAGGTCCTCGAACTTCAGCAGGTTGACGATGTCGCTGATGTGGCAGTCGAGATCGACGTCGTGCCGGAACAGGTGCGCGCGCTCGCCCAGACCCGTCAGGGACGGGGCGAAAACCTCGTGGCCTTCCGCCCGGAGTCGCTGCACGACGAGTCGATAGCACCAGCCGCCGTGGCCGCCCCCGTGAACCAGGACGTAAGTGGCCATCGTTCCGTTCCGCGCGAGTGGTCAGCCGGCCGGATAGCCCACCGACTTGATCTCGGTGTACTGGTCGAAGCCGGCCACACCGTTCTGGCGCCCCACTCCGCTGGCCTTGTATCCACCAAACGGTGTGTCGGCGCCGTAGCAAGCGCCACCGTTGACGCCGATGACGCCGGCCCGCAGGCGGCGGGCCACCGCCAGCGAGCGCTCGAGGGAACCCGACATCACGTTTCCGGCCAGCCCGTACACGCTGTCATTGGCGATCCGGATGGCGTCCTCCTCGTCGTCGAAGGGGATGACGGCCAGCACCGGACCGAAGATCTCCTCCTGCGCGATCGTCATGGAGTTGTCGACGTCGACGAAAAGCGTTGGCCTGACGAAGAATCCCTTGTCGAAGCCGGTCGGCGCGTCCGGCCCCCCGACCAGCAGCGTGGCGCCCTCGTCGACGCCCTTGTTGATGTAGCCCAGCACCCGCTTGCGCTGCTTGTCCGAGATCAACGGGCCGGTCAGGGTGGCGGGGTCCTGCGGGTCGCCCGGCATGACGTTCTCATAGATGCTCTTGAGGATCGCCACACCCTCGTCGTAGCGAGACCGTGGCAGCAGCATCCGGGTCGGAATGGCACAGCCCTGCCCGGCGTGCATGCACGGCGAGATGCCGATCGCGCACGCCGACCCGAAGTCGGCGTCTTCCAGCACGATGGTGGCCGACTTGCCGCCGAGTTCCAAGAACAGCCGCTTCAGCGTCGCCGCACCCTTTTCCATGATCCGCTTCCCGACCGCGGTGGAGCCGGTGAACGAGATCAGGTCCACTTTCGGCGACAGTGTGAGCTCCTCGCCCACCAGGTGATCCGACGCGGTGACCACGTTGACGACACCCGGCGGAATATCGGTCTTTTCGGCGATCAGGCGGCCCAGCCGGGTCGCGTTGAACGGCGTGTCCGGCGCCGGTTTTAGCACCACGGTGTTGCCGGTGGCCAGAGCCTGACCCAGCTTGTTGATGGTGACTTCGAAGGGGAAGTTCCACGGCACGATCGCACCGACCACCCCCACCGGTTCCCGCCAGACCTTGCGGGTGGTCAGCGTGCCGGTGAGGCTGATCACGGTGTCGCCCAGATCGGTTTCCCACGGGTACTCGTCGATCAGCTTGGCGGGATAGAGCAACCCCTCGGCCAGTGGGGCGTCCAGCTGGGGGCCATACGTGATGGCCCGGGGGGCACCGACCTCGAGGATGAGCTCCTCGCGCAGTTCCTCGCGCTCGGCGTCGATCGCCTCGTGCAGCTGCAACAGGCAGCGCTTGCGCAGCTCGCGGTCGGTCGACCAGTCGGTCTCGTCGAAGGCCCGCCGGGCGGCGTCGATGGCCCGATGCATGTCCTCCTTCGACGCATCGGCGACTTCCCCGAGGCTCTCCTCGGTGGCCGGGTTGATATTGGTGAAGGTGCCGGCCTGCCCCTCGACGAGCTTGCCGTCGATCATCATCTTGGGCTCGAAGCGGACCTTTACAGCCTCAGTCATATCTGTCACTCTCTTTTGACTCGTTAGAGGGGTGTTCCGTAGAGCGCTGGTTACCCTACGGAGAGCCTTACTGGAAACTAGCCGATTGGCAAGGTGCAGCCGTTGCCGGGTTGGTTATTGGGGATCGAACAGCACCGGCAGCGAGGTCGGCGACCGAAAGACTTGGCCACGGATATGCGGGTCGTTCCCGTCGGGATCCAGCCGAAGATTGGGCAGCCGGTCGAGCAGAAGGGTGACCGCGGTGCGCATTTCGAGCCGGGCCAGGTGCATGCCGAGACAGACGTGCACACCGTGCCCCCAGCCAAGGTGTGCCCTGGGCTCCCGGAATATGTCGAACGTGTCCGGATTGGCGTAGCGGTCCTCCTGCCGGTTGGCGGCGCCCAACATCGGCATCACCGTCGACCCGGCCGGTATCGGTACCCCGCCGAGTTCGGTGTCGCGGGCGGCGACCCGGGTGATGGTCAGCAGGGGCGGTTCCCACCGCACCCCCTCCTCGATTGCCTGGGGCAGCAGCGACCGGTCGGCGCGGATCGCGTCCAATTGCGGCGGATCCGACAACAGGCCGAAGAGCAGGCTGCCCAGCGACCGGTAGGTCGTCTCGACGCCGGCCGGGAGCAACAGCCGAAGGAACGAGAAGATCTCTTCGTCGGCGAGCTTCTCCCCGTCGATCTCGGCCTCGGCCAAGCCGCTGATCAGGTCGTCCTTCGGTTCGGCGCGGCGGGCCTGCAGGATCGGGGCGAAGTAGTCACACAGGGCAGCCGAAGCCGCAAGCCCGCGTTCCGGATTGATCAGCCAACTCAGCAGCGAAATCGACCACCGTTGAAACTGTGGGTAGTCCTTTTCCGGCAAGCCCAACAGGCCCGCGATGATCTGGCTCGGATAGTCGAAGGTGAACTCCTTGACCAGATCTGCCTTGCCTTTGGGTGCGAACTTGTCGATCAGGCTGTTTGCCACGCGGCCGACCAACTCGTCCTGCCAGCGCGCCAATGACTTCTGCGTGAACGCCTTCGACACCAAGGAACGCAGCCGGCCGTGGATGGGCTCGTCCATGCCGAGCATCACGCCTTCACCCAGCACGGGTCCGAACGCGTCGATGACGGCCGACGACGAAAACGTCTCATTGTCGCGCAGCATCTGCTGGACATCCTGGTGGCGATACACGATGAACATCGGCTGTGATTCCTCGTGCGGAAGCGCCCCCGACGTCTCGAGTCGCTGCACCGGTTCCTCGCGCCGCAGCCGTGCCAGTTCGGTGTAGGGGTCACGCACGTCACCGGAGATCGCGTCGTCGAAAGAACCGAAGTCCTCGAGGTCGTCAAATAGCTGTTCCATCTCTACCCCTCACTCCTCTGGTGGCGCCGCGCCGCCGACGACGTCAAACGCTGCAACACCGGCCACGGAAGAACGCGTGCGACGAATACCATTGCTTTTTGGCCAACCGTCAGCGGCCACGCCCCGCCCCGCATCGACCCCTGCCTGGGTATGCCGAGCACGATCCGCGACACGTGATGCATGCCGGAAGCCGGAAGAATCCTGTTAGCCGCCAACAGCATCGAGGCGTCTGGGCCGACGCCGCGACGGCGGAACGCCCCCCGGTCACCCAGCGCCTTGACCAGACCGTCGGTGAACCGCTCGGGCGGCCGGGCAAAGCTGACCGCGAACCGCCCGCGGGTGTTCACGGTGTTGTGCAGCCGCGCGTACGGGCCGTCGAAGTTGCGCTCATCGGTGGTGCCCGCGTCGGTGATGATGTCGGTGTCGTAGGTGCCGGCCACCAAAACGGTGACACCGAGGCCGAAGGGCGCGATCTCGCACGCCATCGACTCGCCCCACCGCTCCAACGCCCCCTTGGCCGCCGAGTACGGCGCGGTGCCCGGCTGGCCCCGCACCCCGGCGGCGCTGGATACCAGCACGATGCGGCCCTCGCCCGCGGCACGCATGGAGGGCAACAAGGCCTTGGTGAGTTCGACCGGACCCAGGAGGCTGGTGGCCAACATGTTCTGCCAGAGGGCCATATCCGCTTCTTCCACCATTCCGGCGGCAGAGATACCCGCGTTGTGCACGAGCGCATAGGGTGTGCCGACGGCTTCTTCGATCGCTTTTGCCGCGGTCGCGATCGACGCGCTGTCCAACAGGTCGAGCTGCACCCCGATCAGCCGGTCGTCATCTGGGCCGGCCCCGGTCGCTTCCCGTAGCAGCGGAAGGCCGCGCTCGGGTGTCCGCATCGCCGCGACCACGCGCCACCCCTCGCGATACAGGCGCACGGCCGAAGCGAACCCCAGCCCGCGCGACGCACCGGTGATCACGACCGCGCGCGACTCAGCCATTCTTGCTCACGGTCGCACAGGCGCCTTCACCCGCCGGCGGCGGTTCGACGTGGGGCCGCCCGTTCGGCTCCCCGCTCATCCAGGTCGACCAGATGCCTACCGAGTACGGTCCTTGGGCGCCCGCCTTCTCGTAGAAACCTTGCGGGTCATAGACTTTGGCTTCCGGGAAGGGCCACGGGCAGGCCACCGAGGTCGCCGCATGGCTGACTTTGATGGCGGCGAACCACGCACCGTAGGCGAAGTAGGACACGTTGATGATGGCGAACATCACCGAGAAGGTGCCGAGCACCGGACGCGTCGGGAATATCTTGGCTTTGGCGGCGAGCTTCTCCGCCACCGATTTACCGGTGTCGTCGCGATAGCACAGGATCGCCGCGGGCACCATTACGAAGGTCACCGAGAACGACTCCCAGATAAGCGGGAACTGGAACGTCGTGCCGGTGAACACCGAACCCCATGGAATCACCTGCGAATAGATGTACATGCCCATGTGGACGAGCTGGATCTCCAGCCACGCATCGAAGATGAAGCCGATCACCATGGTCAGCAGGCCCAGGCAGATCAACGGATGCCGCGAAACGTAAGCCTCGGGTCCGTATTTCGCCTGCAGTTTGCGCAGGATCCAGATCGCCGGGAAGTAGGGGCCGAAATAGAAGGTCACATAACCGAATACGACGAACGGCTCGACCGTCGGGGACAGCGACACCAGCGGCCACGACTCCGGCCAGTGGATGAGGTCGGGGTTGTAGACGGCGAACGGCGCCCAGTTCATGATCGGGTCCTGCCAGACGATCAGCGTGGTGCACAGGAACATCAGCATCACCGGGCTGCCCGGATTGCGCCGCCAGCCCCTGATGAACACCACGAGCAGCACCAGCAGCATGATCACGGTGGAGATGTGCAGGAAGGTGATGTAGTCCAGGCCGAAGATGAACCTGACCGGGCGGGGCCGACCGTGCACATTCGGGTTGGCGACGCGCGGGTCGAGGGCGACGCGGCAGTTCGCGATGAAGAAGAGCGCGAAAGCCGCCAGGGCGGCGCCGGCGACCCAGCCACCCCAGCCCCGTTTCCCGCCTTCGCGCGGCTTCTCGTCCACGGCAAACGGTATGGGCTGGTGGGTACTCATTTCGCGTCAGCCTTCCTCTCCGAAGCGGTCGACCAGGTGCGAATTGACGCCGTCGGCGTCGAGGGTCCGTGCCACCAGATAGCCGGCCCCCATCCAGGCCCGCCGCGTCCACTTGCCGAACGACACCCGGGTGCCGGGCGCGCCCGCGGCGGCCGGCATCATCTTCACCCGCTCCAGCGCCTCTTTGACCCCGCGCGGGCTGAGCGGGTGCGCATCGGCGAACGCTTGCACGAGTGTGGCTGCGACGTCACGATTGACCACCGGCACGCAATATTCGGGACGTCTGCCGCCGTACTTTGCGGCATAGCGGTCGAGGAACTCCTGGCCGATCGAATTCTCCTCGTCGTACTGGTCGACCCCGATCCAACCCATGAAGGCGTTCCACATGATCGGGTTCACCCACGCGTTCTGGAAAGCCGTGGTCGTGAACCGCGGCGGGTCCCAATCGACGGCCTGCAACGCCGGGTTGATGAACACGATCCCGAAGCCGAAGCCCAGATGCACGATCGCTTGCGCCTTCGCATCGTGCAGGGTCCGCACGGCGTCATCGATGTCCTGCGCGGTCTGCGCGATCGCCGCCTCGGCAACGATTCGAATACCATTGCGCCGACACGCGCTTCGCAGATTCTTCAGGTAGCTTTCGCCGATCAGGTTCTGCTCGACGAGGACCCCGATTTCGGTGAGACCGCGTTTTGCGAGGAGGTCAGATATGAAGATCGGCTCGTCGGTCATCGAACCCTGCGGGAAGGCGAAGGTCCATTCGCCCAACCAGTCGTCGGTGCCGGTAACGCTGATCGCCGGGACCTTGAACCGCTCTTCGATGGCCTCGCGGGTGGGCACGCAGTTGTCGGTAATGTGCGGTCCGAACACCACCAGACAGCCCTCGTCGACGAGCTCACCGAACGCGTCGATCACCGCCTTGACCGACCCCTTGGGCAATCCCTCCACTTCGCGGTAGACGATCTTTACGGGCCGGTCCAGCAACCCCTGTTCGACGGCCTCGGAGAAGGTGATGTCGAAGCATCGGGTGAAGTCGGCCAGCATCTCTTCGGGGAATCCCGGAGGGAGGGTGAAGTCCATCAGGTAGCCGACCTTGATCGGTTCTGCGCTGCTTTCGTAGGACATCTGACCTCCCGGATGAGAACTCGACGCGCACAGATCCCCGGACGACCGACCAGGAAAACCTAATATTTGTTCAGACCCTAGCCGTGGGGGTATGCAGCGTCAATCATCGGACCCGTCAGACCCGCCCAAATAGACGTCGATCATCTCGCCCAGGGCCTGGCCCACCGCCACGTCATCGGTCAGTGTCCCGGCGATCGCAGCCCGGGCCGCCTCCCTCATGCTCAGGCCTTCCGCGACAAGCCTGCCCGCCGCGATCAGCACGCGGGTCGATGCGACCTCACGCAGACCACCGGTCTCCAGCCGGCGGATGGCCTGCCCGAGGCGCACCAGCTCCGCTGCGGTGGCGGCGTCCACGCCCGCTTCGTGCGCGACGATTCCCTCTTCGACATCGGCTGCGGGAAAACCGAATTCGATGGCCACCATCCGCTGACGTGTCGACTCCTTGAGGTCCTTGAGCACGCTCTGATAGCCGGGGTTGTACGACACCACCAGGCCGAATCCGGGCGCGGCGTCCAGCACCACACCGAGGCGCTCGATGGGCAGCTGGCGCCGGTGGTCCGCAAGCGGGTGCAGCACCACGGTGGTGTCCTGGCGAGCTTCCACCACTTCATCGAGATAGCAGATCGCGCCCTCGCGCACCGCCCGGGTCAGCGGACCGTCCACCCACACCGTCTCGCCGCCCTGCAGCAGGTACCGGCCGACCAGGTCCGCCGTCGTCAGGTCGTCGTGGCAGGCGACGGTGATCAGCTGCCGGCCGAGATCGTGGGCCATCGCCTCCACGAAGCGGGTCTTTCCGCAACCCGTCGGGCCCTTCAACACCAGCGCCAGGCCCTGACGGTAGGCCGCCTTGAAGACGGACTCCTCACTGCCGATCGCCTTGTAGTAGGGCCGCACCGTGTCCGCCTCGGGGGTCACGCCGTTCCGGTAAGCGAGCCCGGATTCGTTGGCCATGGCTTCCCTTCTGCCACCCGTAGCACCGTGTCCTCGCAGCCTATCCCGGAACAGATGTTTGTTTCAACGGCTCTGACTAGCATGTTCGTGACCGACGTTCGTCATGACACCTTCCGGCGGACCTCTGCCGAGCGCAGCGCGGACCGGAACAACGGTCCGATGACACCGGCGAGTTGATCTGGGCGCGCGATCGTCGCATGCGCGGTGCTACCGAAGACCCCGCGCAGCGATTGCACGTCGGTTCCCGCGCCGATCGTCAGGCAGACGCAGGCGATGCCGCGGCGGCGGGCTTCGGTCAGGGCGCGGCTCGCGTCCGCTGCGCCGTAGGCCCGCTCATATCCCTGGTCGTAGGCGAGCCCGTCGGACAGCACCACCAACAGCCGCCGTGACGTACCTCCGCGAGCCTCGAGCACAGCCGAGCCGTGGCGGATGGCCGCACCCAGGCGGGAGTACGCGCCGGGTTCCAGGCTGTTCAGCCGTTTCATGGCCCGGCAGTCGAGGTGGTCGTCAAACCGTTTGACGGGCACCATGCTCACCGCGCGGCGACCCTGTGAGTAATAGGCGTACAGCGCAACCCGGTCGCCCAGGTCGTGCAGCGCAACGGCGAGGTTGGCGACCGCCGCGCGCTGTTGCTCGTGCACCGTCCGCCCCACCGTTCCCGGCTCCGCCGCCGACCCCGAAACATCAAGGAGGAGTAGCACAGACAGGTCGCGCCGGCGCCGCAGGCTGTCGAGGTAGACCGCTTCGTCGGGCGCCGACCCGGCGAGCAGCGCGACGCGGGCTTCAACTGCCGCGTCGATGTCGACGTCGTCGCCCTGCGACTGGCGGTGGCGGCGGTGCAGACCCATCCCGAGGCGTGACAGCGGGCGCCGCACGCCGATGGCGGATTCGATCGATTGGGTCGCCTGTGCCTTGGTCTTCGGCTCGACCTCCCGCACAGTGCACCATGCGGGCCGGTATCTCTTGCGCGCGACGTCCCATTCCGGATACGTCACGCCGTCCGTCGCCGTTTTGGCCCGGAGGTCATTCCCGTCCTCACTCGAGACCGAGGCCAGCGACGACACGGCGTACGCACCCCGGTTCGCGGAGTTCGTCCGATGCGTCGGGCTGTCCGCGCCGGGCGGTCCGCCGCCACGCCCGGTCTTACGCGCGGACGACAGCATCTTTTTCAGCCACTTGCCGATGAAACCGCCCCCGCCGACGGGGCTGGTGAACGGATCGGGGTCGTCGGAATCGTCGATCTCGCCGTCATCGAGCTCTTCGAATTCTGGTGCGCCGCGCTTTCGAGGGAGGTGTCCGGGGTGCCCCCGATCCTGGCGTTTGGCCGCCCGCGCGCACTCGGCCAGCACCTTCGCCGCACGGATCATGCCGAATTCCGGTGCGGGGTCGTCGATTGCGGCGCGTCCTTGGGCAATTCTCAGCGAAGCCGCCGGCGAATCGCTGCGACTCGCGATGTCCCGGTCGCCCACCGACGTCAAGCAGCCCGGCAGCAGGCCGCCGTTGGTGACCAGTGCGCGGTGAGCTTCGATCGCCAGGTAGCGCCTGGCCAGCCGACGGCGCCGGACCAGGGCACCCATGACGTCGGGGTCCAGGCTGCCGGCCGCAATCATCGACGCCTGGACGGCAATAGTCTTGAGCTTGGCGCGCACTCGCGCGCCAACATCGATGTAGATCGTCTGACCGTCCGTCCACGGAAGGTCACCCGGCTGCAGTTCGGCTATCGCCACGGGTCGGCCCGCAAGTGCGGATGCGAACATGCTCAAGCCCTGCCACCGGTCGCCGACAGCGTCGCTTGGCACGCTGAACCTCCGAACCATGGGGACCGTTGACCAAATATCTGTTCCACCGTAAAGTCCGGTTCCACTGCAGTCAATCGGATCGCTTGTCGCAGACAGCAAACCTTCACCCGGGAGCACATCATGATTGACTTCACCGGCCGGGTGGCTGTGGTCACCGGTGCCGGCCGCGGACTCGGCCGGCTGTACGCGCTGGACCTGGCGCGCCGCGGCGCCGCGGTGGTGGTCAACGACCTTGGCGGCTCG
>CAYNLB010000093.1:0-18269 GCA_964397935.1 uncultured Mycobacterium sp. | reverse complement strand
GGGACTGAACGCGACAGGCTCTTGTCGTACCCGGGTGGCATGATCGAATGTATGTTCGATGAAGTGCGGCGGGCTGAGGTGATCGCCCAGTTTGATGAGCTGTTCGAGCGGCGCTGTCCGTCGAAGACGGCGGAGTCGGCGGAACTGGTGGATGCGGTCACGGTGTTTGCGCGGGCGGAGAATCGGGCGGCGGCCGCGCAGCTGGTCGCGGTGGGGGAGTTGTTCGCCTATCGGTTGTCGCGGTGCGCCGAAACCGAAGACTGGGCAATCGACACCATGGAGGCGGTGGCCGCCGAGGTGGCTGCGGCGTTGCGGATCGGCCAGGGTCTAGCGGCCGGCCGGGTGCGCTATGCCCGGGCGATGCGGGAGCGGCTCCCCAAGGTGGGCGCGGTGTTTCGGGCCGGCGATATCGACTATCGGGCGTTTACCACGATGGTGTTCCGCACCGATTTGATCACCGATCCCGAGGTGCTGGCGGCCGTGGACGGCGAGTTGGCGCTCAAGGTGGCGCGTTGGCCGTCGTTGAGCCAGGGCCGGCTGGCCGGCCAGGTCGACAAGATCGTGGCGCGGGCCGATGCCGATGCGGTGCGGCGGCGTCAACGGCGTGCAGCCGATCGGGAGGTGTGGATCGGCGATATCGGTGACGGCGTGGCCCAGATCCAGGGCAACCTGTTCAGTCCGGATGCCCATGCACTGGATCGGCGGCTCACTGCGTTGGCGGCCACGGTGTGCGTACATGATCCGCGCACCCGTGCCCAGCGCCGCGCCGATGCGCTGGGGGCGCTGGCGGTCGGGACCGACCGGCTGGGGTGTCGCTGCGGGCGCGATGATTGCGCTGCCGGAACGCGACCGGCGGCCTCGCCGGTGGTGATTCATGTGCTCGCCGACCAAGCCACCGTCGACGGTCGCGGTGTCGCGCCGGGATCCGAAGTCGGTGCCGATGGTGTGATTCCGCGCGAACTTGTTGCCGAGCTGGCCGCCGCGGCCACGGTGGTGGCGCTGATCCACCCGGGCGATGCCCCGCCGGAGCCCGGTTATGTGCCCTCCAAGGCGTTGGCCGACTTCGTGCGCTGCCGGGATCTGACCTGCCGCTGGCCGGGCTGCGACACACCGGCATGGGCCTGCGATGTGGACCATACGATCCCCTATGCGGCCGGCGGGCCCACCCATGCGTCCAACCTGAAGTGTTATTGCCGTACCCATCATTTGGTCAAGACCTTCTGGGGGTGGGGCGAGCAGCAGTTGCCCGACGCGACACTGATCTTGACCGCGCCGTCGGGGCGCACCCACGTCACCACCCCGGGCAGCGCCCTGCTGTTCCCCGGCCTGTGCGCACCCACCGGCGCCATCACAACACCGGCACCCGACCCGGCCCCCGAGCGCTGCGGGGACCGCACCGCGATGATGCCCACACGCCGCCGCACCCGCGCCCAACACCGCGCCGACCGCATCGCCACCGAACGCAACCACAACCGCCAGGCCCGGATCGCCCGCTCGGGCGGGTGCTCGGCCTACGCCGGACCCGCCCCACCCAACAACAACGACGACCCACCCCCGTTTTAGATGAATTTGGCTCTGAGCTGGTCGTCACCTAGACTCTAGGGGTTGCCTTGGGCAGACCTCGGCCGGTGCGTGCAAGCGTCATCGGCCCCGCGTGCCCTTCGGTGACAAAGACCGCGCACGTCAGGTTCCGGGATTCGTCCTGCCGTGCACACGCAACCAGGTCAGGAGATCGAGTGATTCAGCAGGAATCGCGGCTGAAGGTCGCCGATAACACCGGCGCCAAGGAGATCTTGTGCATCCGCGTGCTCGGCGGTTCGTCGCGACGCTACGCCGGCATCGGTGATGTCATAGTCGCCACTGTCAAGGACGCCATCCCGGGCGGCAACGTCAAGCGCGGGGACGTCGTCAAGGCCGTGGTAGTGCGCACGGTCAAGGAGCGCAGGCGTCCCGACGGTAGTTACATCAAGTTCGACGAGAACGCCGCTGTGATCATCAAGCCCGACAACGACCCGCGTGGGACGCGCATTTTCGGGCCGGTCGGCCGCGAACTGCGCGAGAAGCGGTTCATGAAGATCATTTCGCTGGCCCCGGAGGTGTTGTAGATGAAGGTCCACAAAGGCGACACCGTCCTGGTAATCGCGGGCAAAGACAAAGGGGCCAAGGGCAAAGTCTTGCAGGCGTACCCGGACCGTGACCGGGTGTTGGTCGAGGGTGTCAACCGCATCAAGAAGCACACCGCGATTTCGACCAACCAGCGCGGCGCTCGGTCGGGTGGAATCGTGACTCAGGAAGCTCCCATCCACGTCTCCAACGTGATGGTGGTCGATTCGGATGGCAAGCCCACCCGAATCGGCTACCGGCTCGACGAGGAGACCGGCAAGCGGGTCCGTATTTCCAAGCGTAACGGCAAGGACATCTAGCATGACCACAACAGAGGCCAATGTTAAAGCTCAGCCGCGCCTGAAAGAGCGCTACCGCAACGAGATTCGCGACTCCTTGCAGAAGCAGTTCGGCTACCAGAACGTGATGCAGATCCCGACCGTGACGAAGGTCGTCGTCAACATGGGTGTTGGCGACGCGGCGCGGGACGCGAAGCTGATCAACGGTGCGGTCAACGATTTGGCGCTGATCACCGGGCAACGGCCGGACGTCCGCCGCGCGCGGAAGTCGATTGCGCAGTTCAAA
Organism: uncultured Mycobacterium sp.; assembly: GCA_964397935.1. Taxonomy (GTDB): domain Bacteria; phylum Actinomycetota; class Actinomycetes; order Mycobacteriales; family Mycobacteriaceae; genus Mycobacterium. The sequence continues at coordinate 15,581 of CAYNLB010000093.1, read as the reverse complement.
TTGCGCGAAGGCATGCCGATCGGTGCTCGGGTCACCCTGCGCGGAGACCGGATGTGGGAGTTCCTCGACCGTCTCACTTCGATCGCGCTGCCACGTATACGTGACTTCCGCGGGCTCTCGCCCAAACAGTTCGACGGTGTCGGCAACTACACCTTCGGGCTGGCCGAGCAGTCGGTGTTCCACGAGATCGATGTGGACAAGATCGACCGGGTCCGCGGCATGGACATCAACGTCGTCACCTCGGCGACGACCGACGACGAAGGGCGAGCGCTGTTGCGGGCCCTCGGCTTTCCGTTCAAGGAGAACTGAGCACATGGCTAAGAAGGCATTGATCAACAAGGCAGCGCGGAAACCCAGGTTCGCGGTGCGCGCCTACACCCGCTGCAGCAAGTGCGGCCGCCCCCGTGCGGTCTACCGCAAATTCGGGCTGTGCAGGATCTGCCTGCGCGAGATGGCGCACGCGGGCGAGCTGCCCGGCGTGCAGAAGAGCAGCTGGTAACGGCTAGGACTACGGAGACCAACCCAGAACAGGCGCGCGACAGGCCCCCCACATGGAATTTTTGGGGAGAACCACCGCGAGGAAGGTACCAACGCTGTCATGACCGCAATGACGACGATGCAGTGGGGGCGCCCCCAGAGGCGCAGCGGCGAGGGGGCCGCAGCGATGAAGAGGAGTAGCGCTCAATGACTATGACGGACCCGATCGCAGACTTTTTGACACGTCTGCGCAACGCCAATTCGGCGTATCACGATGAGGTGACTTTGCCGCACTCCAAGCTCAAGGCAAACATCGCCCAGATCCTCAAGAGCGAGGGGTATATCAGCGACTACCGGACCGAAGACGCTCGGGTCGGCAAATCGCTGATCGTCCAGCTCAAGTACGGTCCGAGCCGGGAGCGCAGCATCGCAGGTTTGCGCCGGGTATCCAAGCCGGGCCTGCGGGTGTATGCGAAATCCACCAACCTGCCGCGAGTTCTTGGCGGCCTGGGTGTGGCGATCATCTCGACCTCCTCGGGTCTGCTGACCGATCGTCAGGCAGCCAGACAGGGCGTGGGCGGCGAAGTCCTCGCGTACGTGTGGTAGTGGGAGAGGCAGCGTAAACAGATATGTCGCGAATTGGTAAGCGGCCGGTTCCGGTTCCCGCCGGAGTCGACGTATCGATCGATGGACAAAAAGTCTCGGTGAAGGGGCCCAAAGGCACCCTGGATTTGACGGTGGCCGAACCAATCACCGTGTCGCGCGACGACGACGGCGCAATCGTGGTGACCCGTCCCGACGACGAGCGGCACAACCGCTCGCTGCACGGGCTTTCCCGCACGTTGGTGTCCAACCTGGTCACCGGTGTGACGCAGGGCTACACCACCAAGATGGAGATCTTCGGGGTCGGTTACCGTGTCCAGCTCAAAGGTTCCAATCTCGAGTTCGCGCTCGGGTACAGCCACCCCGTGGTGATCGAGGCCCCGGAGGGCATCACGTTCACGGTCGAGTCACCGACGAAGTTCTCGATCTCCGGGATCGACAAGCAAAGAGTCGGCCAGATCTCGGCGAACATTCGCCGTCTGCGCCGTCCCGACCCGTACAAGGGCAAGGGCGTGCGTTACGAGGGTGAGCAGATCCGCCGCAAGGTCGGAAAGACAGGTAAGTAGTCATGGCGCAATCACAAGTTGACGCTGCCGCGCGAAAGCCGGTGGGGCAGAACGTATCGGCGACTCGGCGGGTCGCGCGAGTGCGTAGGCACGCGCGACTGCGCAAGAAGATCTCGGGCACCCCGGAGCGTCCGCGGCTGGTGGTGCACCGGTCCGCGCGACACATTCACGTGCAACTGGTCAACGATGAAAGTGGCACCACGATGGCCGCCGCGTCGTCGATCGAGGCGGACGTGCGCGGCCTGCGGGGTGACAAAAAGGCTCGCAGCGTGCGGGTGGGCCAATTGATCGCGGAGCGTGCCAAAGCCGCTGGCGTCGACACCGCGGTGTTCGACCGTGGCGGCTACACCTACGGCGGACGGATCGCCGCGCTGGCGGATGCCGCACGCGAGAACGGATTGAGTTTCTGATGACAACGGGAAGGACCGCATAATGGCGGAGCAGTCGGCGGGCGGGCAAGGCGCCCCAGACAGCCGTGACGCGCGCGGTGACCGTGATAGCCGGGGCCGGCGCGACGGTGGCGGCCGTGGCCGCGACCGCGACGGCGACAAGAGCAACTACCTGGAACGGGTCGTCGCCATCAACCGCGTCTCCAAGGTGGTCAAGGGTGGTAGGCGATTCAGCTTCACCGCGTTGGTCATCGTGGGCGACGGTAACGGCATGGTCGGCGTCGGTTACGGCAAAGCCAAGGAAGTGCCGGCGGCGATCGCCAAGGGAGTGGAGGAGGCGCGCAAGGGCTTCTTCCGGGTCCCGTTGATCGGTGGCACCATCACGCACCCGGTGCAGGGTGAAGCGGCCGCCGGCGTGGTGCTGCTGCGTCCGGCCAGCCCGGGTACCGGTGTGATCGCCGGTGGTGCGGCACGCGCGGTGCTGGAATGCGCAGGGGTGCGCGACATTCTGGCCAAGTCCCTGGGCAGTGACAACGCGATCAACGTGGTGCACGCCACCGTTGCCGCGCTCAAGCTCCTGCAGCGTCCCGAGGAGGTGGCCGCGCGGCGCGGCCTGCCCATCGAGGACGTCGCCCCGGCCGGGATGCTCAGGGCGCGAAGGGAAAGCGACGCGGTCGCCGCGGCGGCGGCCCGGGAGGCCCAGACTTCAGGGACACAACCATGAGCACGCAACTGAAGATCACCCAGGTGCGCAGCACCATCGGGACGCGCTGGAAGCAGCGCGAGACCCTGCGCACCCTGGGACTGCGACGGATTCGCCATTCGGTGATCCGTGAGGACAACCCGCAAACCCGCGGCCTGATCGCGGTGGTGAGCCACCTCGTCGAGGTGGCGCCGGCCGAGGCGCAAGCCGTAGGTACCGGAGGTAAGAAGCGATGACGATCAAGCTGCACGATCTCAAGCCCGCGCGCGGCTCGAAAACCGCACGTACCCGGGTCGGTCGCGGTGAAGGCTCCAAGGGCAAAACCGCGGGTCGTGGCACTAAGGGCACCAAGGCCCGCAAGCAGGTCCCGGTGACCTTCGAGGGTGGGCAGATGCCGATTCACATGCGGTTGCCCAAGCTGAAGGGTTTCCGGAATCGGTTCCGCACCGAATACGAGATCGTCAACGTCGGTGACATCAACCGGCTCTTCCCGAAGGGCGGTTCGGTCGGGGTCGACGAGCTGGTGGCCAAGGGCGCGGTCCGCAAGAACTCGCTGGTCAAGGTCCTCGGTGACGGCAAGCTGACCGTGAAGGTCGAGGTGTCCGCGCACAAGTTCAGCGGCAGCGCCCGTGAGAAGATCACCGCCGCAGGGGGCTCGGCGACCGAGCTTTAATCAGCTCATCCGCGGAATCACTTCTGCGGCAAGGCGTTCCATCTGCTCGCGGTTCTCGGCGACATCGGTGCCCAGGGGATTGAGCAGCAGCATCTGCGCGCCGGCATCGATCACCGCACGCAGCCCCGCGGCGACGTCGTCGGGGGTGCCGGACACCGGGACGTTTTCGATCCCGGCCGTCTTGCCGTAGATGCGTCCCAGCCCGGCGAGCACCCGCTCGCGAGCCCGGACGGCATCGTCGTCGACCATCAGATAGACCCGCTTGCCGATGGCGAAGTGGGTGGAGTCTTTCCGCTGTTCGTCGAGTTCGCGGCGCAACACTTCGACCGCTCCGGAAAACGCTTCGGTGGTCGACGAGCCGGCGCCCATGAATGAGTCGCCGTGGCGCACCGCCCGGGCCAAAGCCTTGGGCGCAAGGCCACCGAACCAGATCGGCGGGTGCGGTCGCTGCACCGGCTTGGGCTGGACGGGCAGGTCGTCGACGTCACGGAACCTGCCGTGGAACCGCACCCGCGGTTCATCGGACCAGGCCGCTTTCATCAGTTCAAGGCCCTCGGTGAAATGCGAGATGTAGGTGGCCCTCTCCACACCGAAGGCTGCGAACTTGCGCGAGCCGCCACCGGACCCGACACCTATATCCAACCGACCGTGGCTGAGCCGGTCGACGGCGGTCACCGCCGAGGCCAACTGAAGCGGCTCATGCAATGACGTCACCAACACCGCGACTCCCAGACGCAGCCGTTCGGTGCAGGCCGCGCAATAAGCCAGCAGCTCCAGCGGCGCCAGTAGGGGCGCCGCGCCCACGGTCTGCTCGAGGACCCAGCCGCCTTCGAACCCGAGTTCCTCTGCACGCGAGAGAAAGGAACGCAGCCCGGCAGCATCGAAGCCGTCGTAGTCGAACTGGGGAATGGCGATGGAGAACCTCACCCGACCACCGTACGGTGCCCGATCGGTACTCTGCAGATATGTTCGCGTTCATGCCCTCTATCCCCGGTGTCTTCAGTTCGAGGGACATCCGCGCGCTGGCCGGCCGCGTCGATACCGCCCGCCATCACGGCGTACCCAACGGCTGTGTGCTCGAACTCGATCTGTGCTCGGCGCCGCCCGAGACAACGGGCTTTGACCCGCTGGCACTCATCGCCGGGGGAAGCCGACCGATGGCGCTGCGCGACATGGTCGCCGCCATCCACCGTGCCGCCGAGGACCCCCGGGTTGCCGGGCTGATCGCCCGTGTGCAGCTTGAGGCGTCGCCCCCGGCGGCGGTTCAGGAGCTGCGCGAGGCCATCTCGGCTTTCAGCGCTGTCAAGCCGTCACTGGCCTGGGCAGAGACCTATCCGGGCACACTCTCCTACTACCTGGCCTCGGCGTTCGGTGAGGTCTGGATGCAGCCCTCGGGAAGCGTCGGCCTGATCGGATTCGCGAGCAACGCCACATTTCTACGCGCGGCGCTGGACAAGGCGGGGATCGAGGCCCAATTTATCGCGCGCGGCGAATACAAGTCCGGGGCACACCGTTTCACCGAGCGCGGCTTCACCGAGGCCGACCGCGAGGCCCTTACCCGGATGCTGGAAAGCCAGCGAGAACAGGTGTGGCAGTCGATCGTCGAATCACGCAAGGTGAACGTTGGTGATCTCGATGCGTTGGCCGACCGGGCTCCGCTGTTACGCGACGATGCCGTGGCCTCCGGTCTGATCGATCGCGTCGGATTCCGTGACGAAGCCTATGCCAGGATCGCAGAAATGGTTGGTGTGGAGGGTGTTTCGCCCGAGCAAAACGACTCGGATGAGGCTCCGCCGCGGCTCTACCTGACGCGCTACGCCGGCGCTGCCCGGTCCTGGCTGGCCCCACCCGTGCCGTCGGTTCCCGGCCATCGGTCCAAGAAGGCGCTGGCTGTCGTCACCGTCGACGGCGAGATCGTCAGCGGGCGCGGTGCGCCGCAATTCCTGCCACTCGGCCCTTCGACCGCCGGCGGTGACACCATCGCGGCGGCATTACGGGAGGCTGCCTCCGACGACTCGGTGTGTGCGATCGTGCTGCGGGTGGACAGTCCCGGGGGGACGGTCACCGCATCGGAAACCATTTGGCGTGAGGTAAAAAGGGCTCGCAAACGTGGCAAACCGGTGGTGGCTTCGCTGGGTGCGGTTGCCGCCTCCGGCGGCTATTACGTCGCGATGGGAGCTGATGCGATCGTAGCCAATGCGGGGACAATCACCGGTTCGATTGGTGTGTTCGCTGGGAAGCTGGTGCTTCGGGATCTGATGGAGCGGCTGGGCGTCGGATCAGATACCGTGCGCACCAACGCCAATGCCGATGCTTGGTCGATCGGTACGCCGTTCACACCAGAGCAGCGCGCCAACCTGGAGGCGGAGGCGGACTTGCTATACAGAGATTTCATCGAACGGGCCGCCGAAGGCCGCAACATGACCATCGAAGCAATGGATCATGTTGCCCGAGGCCGGATCTGGACCGGTGCCGATGCCCTCGAGCGCGGCTTGGTCGACGAACTCGGCGGGTTCCGAACAGCGGTGCGCCGAGCCAAAGTCTTGGGCGGCCTCGACGAAGACTCCGACGTCCGCATCGTCAGCTATCCGGGCTCCTCGCTGCTGGACATGGTCCGACCCCGAGCATCGTCCCAGCCGGCCGCCGCGTCGTTGCCGGATGCGTTGGGGGCGGTACTCGGCCGCACGGTTGCCGGCATCCTGGAGAACGTCGGGCAAACGCTGGGCGGTGCCAGCGCGCTCTGGCTCGGCGAGTCGCGCTTCTGAGCGGTTGCTAACCGCCAAGCCTGCCGCTGATGAATATGATTTCACCGAGCGGATCGTCGTTTTCCGGGGCGGGTACGTCGATTCCGTGAAGCATGAACAGTTGCGTGCGCGTCACCGCCTCGACATCCCACCCCTTGGTCGATAGATAGTCGACGACGTGGTTGCGTTCGCCGGCATAGACCAGCGATGCCATATCGATCTCTATGCCGTGCGCCCGGAATGGACCGGACATCTCCCGCACTTTCTCGGCGTCGAAATCCACGATGCCGGGCACGAATTCGGTGGCAATCGCGCTGCCGGGCACGCTGAGCGCGGTGATATCGTCGAACAACTGGTCCTGGGCCTCCGGCGGCAGGTAGATGAGCAGACCTTCGGCTAACCAGGCTGTCGGCGCTGCCGTATCGAATCCGGCCGCCGTTAATGCGGTCGGCCAGTCAGCGCGCAGGTCGATGGGGATGGTGCGCCGGGTAGCGGTGGGCGTTGCCCCGATACCGGCCAAAGTGGTCGTCTTGAAATCGATCACCCGCGGCTGGTCGATCTCGTAGACCACGGTGCCGGCCGGCCACGGCAACCGATAGGCACGTGCGTCCAATCCGGACGCCAGTACCACTACTTGACGTACGCCGGCAGCGGTGGCGTTGATGAAATAGTCGTCGAAGTACTTCGTGCGCACCGCCATTCCATCGACCATTGCCTGCATCCGCGCCGGCGAAGCGTTCTCGATCGCACCGATATCGAGATCGCCGTCCATCATCTTGGTGAACAAATCCACCCCGACCGCGCGCACCAGGGGGTCGGCGAACGGATCGCTGATCAAACCGCGGGGATCCTTGGTCGCCATGGCACGCCCGGCAGCGACCATCGTTGCGGTCACGCCCACGCTGGACGCCAGATCCCACTCATCGTCATGAGCGCGTGGCATGAGAAAACCCTAGCCCGTCCGCTACGTGCGGGTCGCGGCGACATAGCTCAGGTCGCCGAAGGCGTCCGTCAGCTGCTCGGGGAACTCGAACCCGTTGTGCTCGTAGAGTTCCCTGGCGGGATGGGCGTCCACCTGCCAGCCGTGGCTGGTCAGGTAGTCCACGACGACGCTGCGCTCGCCCTGGTAGAACAAGTCGGCCGCATCGAGGTCGAAACCGGCGCGCCGCCAACGTTCGGTGATGCGTCGCACCCGCTCATCGGTCAACGCATTCGGGTCGGGCACGTGTTCGGTGCCCAGCCGGCTGCCCGGCGCGCTGAGCGCGGTGATGTTGTCGAACAAGCCGTCCTGAGCCTGCGGCGGCAGATAGGGCAATAGCCCTTCCGCGCTCCACGCGGTCGGTTGGTTGACGTCGAAACCGCCCTCCCGCAGGGCAGTAGGCCAGTCATCGCGTAGGTCGATGCCAATCGCACGGCGGTCGGCGGTCGGCGCGGCGCCGAGACCGGCCAGCGTTTTGGTTTTGAACCCGATGACTTGGGGCTGGTCGATCTCGTAGACCACCGTGCCCGCCGGCCACCGCAATCGGTAGGCCCTGGTGTCGAGGCCGGAAGCCAGGATCACCGCCTGCCGCACGCCGTCTTTCGTAGCGCTGGTGAAGAAGTCGTCGAAAAACCTTGTTCGTACCGTGATCTGCTCGGTCCTGGTCTTGCGGTTCAGCAGCGGGTCAGCCTCGAAATTGTCCTCTCCGTCGAGGATGCGGACGAAGGGGTCCAGGCCCACCGCGCGGACCAGCGGGTCGGCCAGTGGATCGTCAAGGAGCGCACCGGGTCCCCGCGACGCCAGCGCACGCGATGTCGCGACCATGGTCGCGGTCGCGCCCACGCTGGATCCCGGGCCCCAGCTGTCGCCGTCAGCGCGTCCTGAGTTGGTGCTCATCCGGATACTCCTATTGGTCCAGAGTGCCGCTGACGTAGCGCATGTCGCCCATGCGCACCTCGTCTTCCTCGAGGGGTGGAAGATCGTTGGCCGTGAACAGCTCCCGGATCGTGACACCGTTCAAAACCCAGCCGCGATCCGTCAGGTAGCCAGCCGCCTCGTTGCGCTCGCCGAAGTAGACGAGCCCTGCCATGTCGAGATCGAATCCGTGTGTACGCCAGCGTTCGGAGATGGTCTGCATGCGTTGCTTCATTTTCTCCTCGTCACCGGGCTCGGGGTTCGGCGCGCTTTCGGTGGCCAGCCGGCTACCCGGTGCGCTGAGTTCGGTGATGGTGTCCAGCAGGCGGTCCTGCGCCTCGCCAGGCAGGTAGCCGAGTAGGCCCTCGGCGCTCCACGCGGTCGGCTGGGTCGGATCGAATCCGGCGGTGCGCAGCGCGGTGGGCCAATCGTCGCGCAGATCGACGGCCACCACCCGCCGGTCGGCGGTGGGTGTGGCGCCGAATTCGGCCAGCGTGCGGGATTTGAATTCGATGACCTGTGGTTGATCCACCTCGTAGACCACCGTCTGCGCGGGCCACGGCAGTCGGTAGGCGCGAGAATCCAGGCCGGACGCCAGAATCACCACTTGCTTGACGCCCGCGGTTGTCGCTTCGACGAAGAACTCGTCGAAGAACTTGGTGCGCACCGCCATGTTGTCGGCCATGCGCGACATGGCCCCGGCGGATGCCGTCGCGCCGTCGTGAACGTCGTTCAATTCGGTTGGGTCCAGGTCGCCACAGGCCAGCCGGGCGAGCAGATCGACACCGACCGCCCGGACCAGCGGCTCGGCGAACGGGTCGTTGATCAGTGGACGATCGGCGCGGGTCGCCATGGCGCGGGCGGCCGCGACCATGGTCGCGGTTGCCCCGACGCTGGACGCCAGGTCCCAGGTGTCCCCCTCATACCTGGAGGCGGTCGAAGTCATGTGTTTCCCCAATCGGATGCAGTCAATCCATCCCAGTTGATACTTAGCCAATATAACAAGATTCTTCCACTGTACGCCGCCGCCGATTCGCGGCAACCTTGTCTGATGACGTATGCGGCAGCGGGTAAACGGGTGCTCATCACGGGTGCTTCATCGGGCTTGGGGGCAGCCCTGGCCAGACGGCTGGCCGCGCAGAACGCGGTGGTGGGGCTGATCGCCCGCCGGCGAGAGCGCCTCGGCGAGGTGTTGGCCGAGTGCCAGGGGGCCTCGCCGGGTTCGGCGATGTGGGTGGCCGACCTGGCCGATGCCGCGGCGCTGCGCGACCTGGCGCTGCGGGCTTGGGACGGCCTCGGCGGCATCGACGTCCTGGTCAACAACGCCGCCATGCCCAAGCGGCGGCCCGTCACGGCCTTGGATCCCGGCGAGGTCGAGGCCGTCATGCGGGTCAACTTCTTCGCCCCGATGCGGCTGACGCTGGCCCTGTTGCCGCGGATGCTGGCGCGCGGAACGGGCTTGATCGTCAACGTATCGAGCGTCGGCGGCCGGCTCGGAATCATCCACGAAACCGCCTACTGCGCAAGCAAGTTCGCGTTGTGCGGCTGGAGCGAGGCGATGGCCGTCGACTTGGCCGGCAGCGGGGTCTCGGTGAAGCTGATCGAGCCGGGACCGGTCGACACAGAGATCTGGGATCAGCCGGGCAACGAGGAACCCCTCTACCGGGGGCCGAGGGTGGCACCCGAGGTGGTGGCCGATGCCATCATCGACGCGTTGGGCAGCGAACGATTCGAACATTATGTGCCGGACATGAAAGCGGTCGTCGACGCCAAGAACGCCGACCTCGATGCGTTCATTGCCGGTTCGGCGGCGATGGCTCCACGATGAAGGCTCTCGTCTACGGCGTGCCACCGGAGCCCTTTGCGGTTTCCGGTAACGCCAGTCCCCTGGCCCAGAACCTCTCCCGCACTCCGACAGCCCTACGGCAGATCCCGGATCCACAACTGTTACACCAGGATTGGGTGATCACCCGGCCCCGGTTGACCGGCATCTGCGGATCGGACTCCAAACAGATCCTGATGGACTTCGGCGAGAGCGACAGCGACAACGCCATGGCCGCGTTCTGTTCTTTCCCGCAGGTCATGGGCCATGAGGTGGTGGCCGACGTGATTGCGCTGGGTCCCAAGGCCCGAGGGCTGCAGGTCGGACAGCGGGTCGTACTCAACCCCTGGTTGTCGTGCGGACCGCGGGGCATCGAGCCGGTTTGTCCCGCCTGCGAAGCAGGTGACTACAGCCTGTGCTGGAGCTTCGCCGACGGTGACATCAAACCAGGCATCCACACCGGGGTGTCCGCCGACGTGACCGGTGGATATGCCGAGCTGATGCCGGCTCATGACAGCATGCTGTTCGGCGTCCCGGAGTCGATTCCCGACGAGGCGGCCGTGTTCGCCGACCCGTTTTCGGTGTCCCTGCACGCGATCACCCGCCACCCGCCGCCCCGCTCGGGCCGCGCGCTGGTGTACGGGGCCGGCTCGCTGGGCTTGTGCGCGGTCGCGATCCTGCGGGCGCTCTACCCGGATGTGGCCGTAGCCGTGGTGGCGCGCTTCGAAGCCCAGGCGGAACTGGCCCGACGGTTCGGTGCCGCTTTGGTGCTGGCGCACGAACCGCGCCTGGCTGTCATCGAAGAGTTGGTCGCCTGGGGTGGTGGCCGGCTGCGGCAGCCGCTGCAAGGTCTGCCGATGGCGCACCCCGGGGCGGTCGACGTCGTCTACGACACGATCGGCAAGCCGGAGACATTCGAAGTCGGGGTGCGGGTGCTGTGCTCCCGGGGCACGCTGGTGAAGGCCGGTGTCCATGCTCCCGGCCGGTGGGAGTGGAGCCCGCTGTACTTCAAAGAGGTCGCTCTCGTGGGCAGTAATGCGTTCGGGATCGAGGAGGTGGACGGCGTCCGGAAACATGCCATCGCGCACTACCTCGACCTGGCCGCCGCCGGCCGGGTGGACCTGCGTCCCATGCTGACGCACACCTTCGGCCTGAAGCAGTGGCGCGACGCGTTCCTGGCGATTGCCGACCAGGGCAACAGCGGCGCCGTGAAGGTGGCTATCGACCAGCGTTTTTAGCTTGGGTTGGTTGCGATCGAGCGTCGGGGTGAACGACTATGGATTCTGTGTCGTGGCGCCGTATCGTGTTTGACGCGCTGTATCGGCTGGGTCGGCCGATCTGGGACATACCCGTCCCGGAGGAAATACACGCCGTTGCCGAGGGTCCGGAAGCGCTGCCGCCGGGGAAGGTGCTCGATCTTGGTTGCGGCACCAGCGGCAATGTGACATATCTGGCTCAGCACGGCTGGGATGCTCTCGGCGTCGACTTCTCCGCCGCCGCAATCAAGAAAGCCGAAAAGAGCGCCGGCGGCCTGGCGGGGGCTACTTTCGTCCAGGGCGATGTCACCAAGCTCACCGGGCAGGGCATCACCGGTCCCTTTGATCTCGTGATCGACAACGGTTGCTATCACAGCCTGTCGGCTGCCGATAAGACCGCGTACATCCGCGAAGTCGCCGCGGTCATGAAGCCCGGCGCGCAGCTGCTGATGTGGGAGGGCATCAGGCTGAGACCAAACGAAATCCCGGAGCGGTTCAGCGTCGATTTCGTGGTCGAGCAGATCACCGACAAGGATTTCGTGACCAAGCGGTTCGGTCGCCAGATCAGTATCGATGCCCACTGGTACCGGCTACGCCGAAAACCGCCGACCTGAGCGACTACTCGAGGCCGGGATCGAAGAGTCGGGCACCAGCAGGTCGGAGTTGTCCCGCCGCCCCGACCGCGGGGTTCGGGAAAGGCGGGTTTTCAAGCGCGGCCGAGTCGGCACCTGGTCATCGGGGGTTGGCGCGCAGATAGCTGTAGACCATGGCGAAGTTGCGGTTCACCTCCTCGGGAATGGGCACCGGTCCACCGAGAGCGCGTGCACCCCAAACGATTTGGGCGGTTCGCTCCACCAGGGCAGTGACATGCAGGACCTTGTCGGGCCGCGGGCCGACGGCCACCAGGCCATGGTTGGCGATCAGGGCGGCGGCCCGGCCCTCGAGCGCTTTGACCGCGTTGGCGCCAACTTCGGGTGTGCCCGACGCGGCGTAGTCGGTGCACCGAACGTCGCCGCCGCAATAGACCGCGAACTCGTCGATACAGGCCGGGATAGGCTCATGCGCGATGGCGAACATGGTCGCCCATACCGGATGGCTGTGAATGACGCTGCCGATGTCGTCGAACGCCTGGTAGCAGGCGAGGTGCAGCTTCATTTCCGACGACGGCGACCGACCGTCCCCGGCTTGCAGCACGTTGCCCTCGGGGTCAACCACCACGAGGTCGTCGAGCTGCATGTCGCCGTAGTCGACCGATGACGATGTGATGACGATGTTGCCGTCGGAGCGCCGCGCCGAGATATTGCCGGCGGTTCCCTCGACGAGGCCGCGGCGCAGCATGTCCTTGGCGGCGTCCAGCACCGCGGTTTCCGGGTTGTCAACAAATTTCATGAGCCCAGCACCTCCGGGTTGACGATATGGGCGGGCGTGTTGCCGGACAGCAGCGCTTCCAGGTCATCGGCCACCATCTGCGCCTGCCGAGCCTCAGTGTTCCAGGTGGCGCCCCCGATGTGCGGAGTTAGGACGACATTGGGCATACCCGCCAGCGGGTGATCCGTCGGCAGCCATTCGCCGGCGAAGTGATCCAGCCCGGCTGCCGCGACTTTGCCGCTGCGAAGGGCATCGACGAGCGCATCGGTGTCGTGCAGCTGGGCGCGGGCGGTATTGAGGAAGACGACGCCGTCGCGCATGGCCGCGAACTGATCGGTGCCGATCATCCCGGCGGTGTCGTCGGTGACCGGTGCGTGCAGGGAGACGACGTCGGCCTCGCCCAGCAGCTCGTCGAGGCTGTGCCGGGCTTCGTCGTTGTAGGGGTCGTGCGCGATGACCCGCAGACCCAGCCCGGACAGTCGCCACTGCGTGGCGCGACCGACGGCTCCCAGCCCCACCAGTCCGGCGGTGAGTCCCGCGATCTCGGGGCCGCGGAACCGCTGATAGGGGATGGTGCCGTCGCGAAAAATGTTGCCGCTGCGGACGTCCGCGTCTGCGGGCAGCAAGTGACGGGTGGCCGCCAAGAGCAGGGCCACCGTCATCTCGGCGACCGCGTCGGCGTTGCGGCCCGGGGTGTTCAGCACCGGGACACCGGCCGCGGTCGCCCCGTCGATGTCGACGTTGTTGGGATCCCCGCGGGTGGACGCGATCGCGCGCAAACCCTGCTCGAACACCGGACCGCGCACCGAGTCGCTCTCCACCACAACGACATCGGCGGCTTCGGAGGCGATCCGGTCGGCGAGCTGCTCGGCGTCATAGATCCGCAGCGGCCCCTGATCGAGCTCATTTATCCAGGGGTCGTACACCACGTCGGCCAGCTGCCGGAGCTTTCCGAATCCGGGTCCGCGCAGCGGCGCCGTCACCAAGGCGCGTGGTCTAGATATCACGAATCCCAATGCTGGCGTACGGTGGCGCCCGTGTCACGTGAGGACGTCACAATCGGCATCGACATCGGCAGCACCGCGGTCAAAGCCGTAGCCGCCGACGCCGACGGCCGCGTGACGGCGCGGGTGCGGATCGGTCACCAGTTGCGGGTGCCGGCCCCCGATCGGCTCGAGCACGACGCCGACGAGGCGTGGCGGCGGGGTCCGTTGGCGGCCCTAGGCCAGCTGGGCCGTCCGGACGCGAGGGCGGTGGCGGTTTCGGCGATGGTGCCGTCGCTGACGGCCGTCGACGCCATGGGCACACCGATCACACCCGGCCTGTTGTACGGCGACAGCAGGGGAAGGGTGGCTGGCGCTGCCACAACAGAATCGGCCCAGCCGCTCCCGTCAGTGGGCGAAACCACCGCGTTCTTGCGCTGGACAGTCGGCCAAGCGCCGGACGCGGTCGGGTATTGGCCGGCGCCGGCGGTGGCCAACTACGCCCTGGCGGGCGAGTCGGTGATCGACTTCGCCACTGCGGCCACCACGTATCCCCTGTTCGATGGGACCGGCTGGGATCCGGCGGCGTGCACCGACTGCGGCGCGACCGTCGAGCAGATGCCTCGAGTCGACATGATCGGGGCGCCTGCCGGGCGGGTGCGTGAGACGGAATCGGTATTGGCGGTCGGCGCCATCGACGCCCTGTGCGAACAGATCGTGGCCGGCGCCGACCACGACGGCGACGTGCTGGTGCTGTGTGGCACCACATTGATCGTATGGACGACCATCCCGGAGGCCCGGCAGGTGCCGGGTTTGTGGACCATTCCGCACACCGCGCCCGGCAAGAGTCAGATCGGGGGAGCCAGCAATGCCGGCGGGCTCTTTCTCGGCTGGGTGGACCGCGTCATCGCACCGGCCGACCCGACGGTCGTGGATCCCGGCCGGGTACCGGTGTGGTCCCCCTACATCCGCGGCGAGCGCTCGCCGTTCCACGACCCAGATCGTCGGGCGGTGCTCGACGCCCTGGACCTGACCCATGACGCCGCAGCACTGCGCAGGGCCGCCTACGAGGCGTCGGGCTTTGTGGTCCGGCAGCTCATCGAGCTGAGCGGAGCCCCGGTGTCTCGCATCATCGTTGCGGGGGGCGGCACCCGGGTCGGGCCGTGGGTGCAGGCCATCGCCGATGCCACCGGGCGCCCGGTGGCGTTGTCCGGGGTCGCCGAGGGAGCGGCGCTGGGAGCGGCTTTCCTCGCGCGGATGGCGGCCGGTCTGGAAACGTCGATCGCCGATGCCTCCCGATGGGTCGCCACCGAGCGCATCGTCGAGCCCGATCCCGCCTGGGCGCTGCCGATCGAGGACCGCTACCAACGATTCCTGGAGCTGGGAAACCGAAGATGTAGCGCGATCCCCCTAACGGCGTTCTAGGCTGGTGCAATGACCGACCACGACCGCAAAGCCGCCCGTCGAGAAATCGCAGACGCGCTGTTGAAAGCCCTTGAACGTCGACACGAAATAGCCGATGTCGTGGTGGAATCCGAGAACAAGGCGGCCGCAGTCGAGGCGATCGTCAAGTTGCTCGACACGTCCCACGCGGCCGCCGAGGCGGTGATGGGCATGTCGTTCGATCAACTCACCATTGCTTCACGCAAAAAGATCCTCGCCGAGCTCGAAGACCTGAACAAGCAGCTGAGCTTCACTCTCGGGGAGCGACCGGCAAGCTCGGGCGAGACGTTGGAACTGCGCCCCTTCTCCGCCAAGGAGGACCACGACATCTTCGCCACCCGCACCGCAGAGATCAAAACGGCCGGTGACGGGTCCGGGGGACCGGCCGGCGACCTCGAGGACGAGATCAACGCCGCGCTGCGACGCGTCGACGACGAAGAGGCCGCATGGTTCGTGGCCGTCGATTCCGGGGAAAAGGTCGGCATGGTGTTCGGCGAGCTGCTCCACGGCGAGGTGGACGTGCGGATCTGGATCCATCCCGAGCATCGGAAGCGCGGCTACGGCACCGCCGCGTTGCGCAAGTCGCGCTCAGAAATGGCCTGGTGTTTCCCCGCCGTCCCGATGGTCGTCCGCGCTCCCGCCGCCGAACCGGCGTAGGGG
>CAYNLB010000092.1:0-18317 GCA_964397935.1 uncultured Mycobacterium sp. | reverse complement strand
GCGGGCGGTAGATCCGCCGGAGGCGCCGGTTGGTCAAAGGCGGCTAGTTGCGCCGGTGGAGGCGGCGGGGGAGCGTCTGGCGGTGGCGCGTCCACGGGTGGTGGGGCCAGTGGCGCCGGCTCGCCGTTTATCCCGGGGGCATCAAGCGGGGCATCCAGCCCGGCTGGTGCGGGGACCTCGCGCGGGGTCGGGCCCGACAGCGGACCACCGCACGCGGGCCAGGCGCCGCGACCCTGAGTCGCCAATACCCGCTCAGCGACGGCGATCTGCTGTTCCCTGGTCGCGAGCTGGGCCGACGGCGCATACTCGCCGCCGCCATGCGCGGCCCAAGTGCCCTGGCTGAATTGCAGGCCGCCGTGGTAGCCGTTGCCGGTGTTGATCGACCAGTTGCCGCCGGATTCGCAACGGGCTACCTGATCCCATTCGCCGTCTGTGGCCGCGGCTGCCTGGCCGGCCAGGGCAATGCTGCCGCCGCCAAGCACGGCGCCGGTAACGGCGATCTTGGCGACACTGACACTGGATGCGGGGGGCTTACGGTGACGTCCACTCATACGCGCCGGTAATTCCTCTCTCGTCACGCGCCTGCGAGGTCAGCTGTCGGGTTCGGGTTGGAGAGGCCACCCGGCCAGCGTCGCGCTGCAAGGTGAGACGACGCTGGCTTCACCCCAAGGGGCCGCATGCGACCCCGGTCGATCACGGTGGACCGGTGGGTCCCCCGCCTCCATCCGTTCAAGTCGTTGGTCCCCCGCCTACTGGACGGAGCTCGGCGCGATAGGAAGGGGTGGTTCGCCGATTGGCTTGGCTCGGCGAGCCTTCGGGTGACCGTAGCGGTTTCTGTTGAGCTCGTCACGTTCTGCGAAACTCGGCGTTTCCCTTGCGGACATTTGCCAAGCCCCCGGCAACACCAGGAATTTGCGCAGGTCAGATCGACCGCAATCGGAGCGTGTCCGTGCCGTTATAGTTTCGTTACAGTGACGTATTTCACAGTTTCAGCCGCCGGCGAACGGCGGCAGAACATCGATCGTATTGCCGGGGTGTAACGCTGTCTTCTCGTCGCGGACCGCGACTCCGTCGCACAGATAGGAGCATCGAGCCAACACGGTGGCGAGGCGGCTTCCGCGGACGGCGAGGCGTTCTACCAGTTGGGCGATCGTGGTGCCTGGACGCAGCACAACGGTTTCCGATTCGGCTCCTGCGGCCGCCCGCGCGGCCGCGAAGTAGCGGACCGTCACCCGAATCCCATCCGGCTCGACGGGAGCTTGACCTGTTGGGCTAGCCACCGATCGCGCTCATCGGACGGTCGGGCTGAACAAAATTCGGGTCGTTGATGCCGTGACCGGCAGGTTTGCCCCACATCGCGGCGCGCCACGCACCCTCGATCAGATCGTCCGGCGCACCGTCGCGCAGCATGCCCCGCAGGTCCGTCTCCTGCGCGGAGAACAGGCAACTGCGGACTTGTCCGTCGGCTGTGAGCCGGGTGCGATCACACGTGGAGCAGAAGGCATGCGAGACCGAGGCGATGACGCCGAACTTTCCGCCTGGCGTACCCGGGCCCGTGTCGACCAGCCAAAGCTGGGCAGGGGCCGAACCGCGCGGCGCCGGGTCCGGGCGCAGCCGAAAGTGAGGGCGCAACGCTGCCAGCACATCGTCCGCGCTCAGTGCTGCATCCCGGCGCCATTGGTGCTCCGCATCCAGCGGCATCTGCTCGATGACTCGCAATTGATAGCCATGCTCGAGGCAGAACCGCAACAAACCGACGACATCCTCACGCCCGGTGTCGGGGTCGAGCACGGCGTTCACCTTGACCGGTGTCAGGCCTGTGTCCTGGGCGGCCGCCAACCCCGCCAGCACATCCGAGAGTCGGTCCCGGCGAGTGATGGCTGCAAAGTGGTGCCGATCCACGCTGTCCATGGACACGTTGACCCGGTCCAGGCCTGCCCGGGCGAGAGCGGCCGCCCGCCGGGCCAGCCCGACACCATTGGTGGTCAGGGAGATCTCCGGGCGGGGCCGCAGCCTGGCGGCCGCGGCGACCACCTCTTCGAGGTGCCGCGCCAACAAGGGCTCGCCACCGGTGAACCGCACGCTGGTGACGCCTAACCGGGTGACGGCGATATGCAGCAGTTTTGCCAGTTCGTCGGGGCGCAGCAGTTTTTCGTCGGGTAGCCAATCCAGGCCGTCCGCCGGCATGCAGTAACTGCACCTCAGGTTGCAGCGGTCGGTCAGCGACACCCGCAGATCGGTGGCAACCCGTCCGTAGGTGTCCACCAACGGGCCTGCGGTAGGCGCGTCCAGCCCGTGGCCGGCGAGGACACGATTGCCTGGCGAGCCGTCAAAACGACCCGGGACCGTCGGTACGCCCAGCGCCGTCAGCGTCATGCGGACACCGGTGCATATTGGGATGGCGGACCGACAGGAACGATCTGCTTGCCCAGTGGCATCAATGACACCGGGATCAGTTTGAGGTTGGCCAGCGCCAGCGGAATACCGATGATCGTGATCGCCATCGCCACGGCGCTCACCAGATGGCCGATCGCCAGCCATAGCCCGAACAGCACCACCCAGAGCACGTTTCCGATGAGGGCGCCGGTCCCAGCCGTCGGCTTGTCGACGATCGTGCGGCCGAACGGCCACAAGGTGTACAACGCGATGCGCAGCGATGCGAAGCCGAAGGGGATGGTGATGATGAGCAAGAAGCTGAGCAGCGCTGCGACCAGGTACCCGATGGCCATCCACAGGCCGCCGAATACCAGCCAGATGACGTTCAGAATCAGGCGCATATCTCCTCCAGCGGTAACGCCCAGCCTACCGAGTAGCGGATAACGGGGGTGCTGGTTGGGCGAGCATCCGAGTAGGATCAAACTCCCACACGGCGTCCTGCGCAGGCGGGACGCTTATTGTGTTGCCCATCCTAGTGATCCGTTAGACAAGCAGGTGAGACCAGTGCCGACCGGCAAGGTTAAGTGGTACGACGCCGAAAAGGGGTTTGGCTTCCTGTCGCAGGAGGACGGCGAGGACGTGTACGTCCGCTCGTCAGCCTTGCCCGCCGGGGTCGAAGGGCTCAAAGCGGGCCAGCGCGTGGAATTCGGCATCGCCTCCGGTCGGCGCGGACCCCAGGCGCTGAGTCTCAAGCTGATCGAACCGCCGCCCAGCCTGACCAAGGCGCGGCGCGAGGTGCCCGCCGAGCACAAGCACAGCCCCGACGAGCTGCACGGCATGGTCGAGGACATGATCACCCTGCTGGAGAGCACCGTGCAGCCCGAGCTGCGCAAGGGTCGCTACCCGGACCGTAAGACGGCACGCCGGGTCTCCGAGGTGGTCCGGGCGGTCGCCCGGGAACTCGACGCCTAGCCCGGCGACGATGCGCACGCGGCGGGCGCATCCCGGCTAGGTTCCGGCCAGCCCGGCAACCGAGCCTCAGTTGGCGACGGCGCGCACCGTGTAAAGGCAGGCCACCTTTGTTTGGGACGGCGAGGTGGCGAGCCGCGGAATGGGTATTAACCTTATAGAACAGTCGTCTACCAAGGAGCCTGCAATGGCGCAGCAAGCACACGTCACCGAAGAGCAAGCACGAGCCGTTGCCGAAGAGTCTCGCGAAAGCGGTTGGGATAAACCGTCATTCGCCAAAGAGTTGTTCATGGGGCGTTTCCCGCTGGAGCTGATACACCCGTTTCCCAAGCCCACCGAGGAGGAAGAGGTCCGCATCGGCGCGTTTCTCGACAAGCTGCGGGCATTCCTGGACACCGTCGACGGCAGCGTCATCGAGCGTGATGCGCAAATTCCCGACGAATATGTGAAAGGCCTGGCCGATTTGGGCTGTTTCGGCATGAAGATACCGGCCGAATACGGCGGCCTGGGCATGTCACAAGTTGCCTACAACCGGGCGTTGATGATGGTTTCGACCGTTAATCCCAGCCTCGGCGCGCTGTTGTCGGCCCACCAATCCATCGGGGTGCCGGAACCGCTCAAGCTCGCCGGGACCCCGGAACAGAAACGGATATTCCTGCCGCGGTGCGCGGCTGGTGCGATATCGGCCTTTCTGCTCACCGAACCGGACGTGGGCTCCGACCCGGCGCGCTTGGCCTCGACGGCGACACCGGTCGAAGACGGCAACGCCTACGAGCTCGACGGCCTGAAGCTGTGGACCACCAACGGCCTGGTCGCCGAACTACTGGTTGTCATGGCGCGGGTGCCCAAGAGCGAGGGGCGCCGAGGCGGCATCAGCGCGTTCGTTGTCGAGGCCGATTCACCCGGGATCACCGTCGAGCGGCGCAACAAGTTCATGGGACTGCGGGGCATCGAGAATGGTGTGACCCGGTTCCACCGCGTGCGGGTCCCCCGCGAGAACCTCATCGGCCGCGAAGGTGACGGCCTCAAGATCGCGTTGACCACGCTCAATGCGGGGCGGCTGTCGATCCCCGCGAACGCGGCAGGGTCGTCGAAGTGGGCGTTGAAGATAGCTCGCGAGTGGTCCGGCGAGCGGGTGCAGTGGGGCAAGCCGGTGGCCAAACACGAAGCGGTGGCCCGGAAGATCTCGTTCATCGCCGCCACCGCCTACGCGCTCGATGCGGTGCTGGAGCTGTCCGCCCAGATGGCCGACGAGGGCCGCAACGACATTCGGATCGAGGCCGCGCTGGCCAAGTTGTGGTCCAGCGAGATGGCCTGCCTGATCGCCGACGAGCTGGTGCAGATCCGTGGCGGGCGTGGCTACGAGACCGCGGAATCGCTGGCTGCGCGCGGTGAGCGTGCGGTTCCGGTCGAGCAGATGGTGCGAGACCTGCGGATCAATCGCATCTTCGAAGGATCCAGTGAGATCATGCGGCTGCTCATCGCCCGCGAAGCGGTCGACGCGCACCTTTCCGCGGCCGGGGACCTGGCGAAGCCGGACACCGGTCTGCGACAGAAGGCCGCCGCGGCAGTCG
Organism: uncultured Mycobacterium sp.; assembly: GCA_964397935.1. Lineage (GTDB taxonomy): Bacteria > Actinomycetota > Actinomycetes > Mycobacteriales > Mycobacteriaceae > Mycobacterium. Next base: position 13,398 of record CAYNLB010000092.1, on the reverse strand, counting down.
GTGCGAGCGGTTTTTACGCAAAGTGGTTGCCACAGCTTGCCTTTGGTGAGGGTCAACGGCCGAAGGCCTACAGTGAGTTCGGGCCGCTGGCGACCCACCTCCGCTTCATCGAACGTTCCAGCCGCAAGCTGGCCCGCAACACCTTCTACGGGATGGCGCGATGGCAAGCCAAGCTGGAGCAGAAGCAGGGCTTTCTGGGACGCGTCGTCGACATCGGTGCCGAACTCTTCGCGATGTCCGCGGTGTGTGTGCGCGCCGAGGGGCAGCGAGCGTCGGATCAAGCGGTCGGGCGGCAGGCATACGAGCTGGCCGGCACGTTCTGCCAGCAAGCGACCCTGCGCGTCGAGGCCTTGTTCCACGCGTTGTGGGCCAACACCGACAGCAGCGACGTTCAGCTGAGCCACGATGTGCTGGAGGGCCGGTTCACCTGGCTGGAGGAGGGGATCATCGATCCGTCCGAGGGAACCGGTCCCTGGATCGCGCACTGGGAGCCGGGGGCATCAACCGAGACCAATCTGGCTCGCCGATTTGGGACAACCTGACGCAGAATCGGCGAAATCCCGCGAATGTGCACCAACATGTTGACGTTGAGCCAAACATAGGAGATATGGGTTCCTATATCGCACCTGCGGGCGAATTCAACCGCGACACCAACTACATCAACACCCGGATCAGCGCCGATGGGCGCGACGGCTACCCGGTGGAACCTGGCCGCTATCGGCTGATTGTTGCCCGCGCCTGCCCGTGGGCCAACCGCGCCATCATTGTCCGGCGGTTGCTGGGCCTGGAAGATGCTCTCTCCATTGGTTTTTGCGGTCCCACCCATGACGAGCGCAGTTGGACATTCGATCTCGATCCGGGTGGTGTTGACCCGGTGCTGAACATCCCCCGGCTGCAAGACGCCTATTTCAAACGCGTTCCCGGCTACCCCAAAGGCATTACCGTCCCCGCGATCGTCGACGTCCCCACCGGTGCGGTGGTCACCAACGATTTCGCCCAGATGACCCTGGATTTCTCCACCGAGTGGACCGCATACCATCGTGACGGCGCCCCCGAGCTATACCCCGAGCGCCTCCGCGCCGAGATCGACCAGGTGAACAAGAGGGTCTACACCGAAATCAACAACGGTGTGTATCGGTGCGGCTTCGCCGGCTCGCAGCAGGCCTACGACGCGGCCTACGACCGGCTGTTCGACGCGCTCGACTGGGTCAGCGAGCGCCTGACTGACCAGCGATACCTGGTGGGCGACACCATCACTGAGGCCGATGTGCGGCTGTTCACCACTCTGGCGCGCTTCGATCCGGTCTACCACGGGCACTTCAAGTGCAACCGATGCAAATTGAGCGAGATGCCGGTGTTGTGGGCCTACGCTCGCGACCTGTACCAGACATCCGGTTTCGGCGATACCGTCGACTTCGCCCAGATCAAACAGCATTACTACATCGTGCACGCCGACATCAACCCCACCTGTATCGTCCCCAAAGGCCCTGACCTGGGTGGATGGGTGACCCCGCATGGCCGGGAAGCATTGGGGGGCAGGCCCTTCGGGGATGGAACGCCACCCGGACCGCCTCTTGAGGGCGAGCGGGTGGCGTAGCCGGGCCGATTCGGGTGGCCCGGTGCCCAGTGGCGGCGGCTTCGATGTTCTGACCGCGGGCCAAAGAGGAAGGTCGTTTGGTCACCAATGCGTGGGACCAATGCCTCCTGACCCCACGTCGCCCGGATTCTAAAGTCAACGGTGCCGAACCGAACAGTCCAGGAATGGGGCAGCGAAATGGCCAGCGAAATAAGGGATCCGGGGATCGTTGTCGCTGTCGACGGATCGCCGGATTCGAACGCGGCCATGCGGTGGGCCGTCCGAGAGGCCACGATGCGCAACGTGGCACTGACCCTTGTGCACGCCGCACTCCCGGTGTCTTTCGGGCCGCAGGTGCTTGAGTGGTCCGGATTCTCCCCGCCGGCCGAATTTCTCCAGGAACTGGACGACAATTCGCGGCAGGTGCTCGCCGATGCGGTAAAAATCGTCGAGGACATGAGTGGCGATCACCGACCGCGGATGAACGCCGAGCTGACCTACGGAGCACCCGTCCCCGCGCTCGTCGAATTGTCGACGAAAGCCGACATGGTCGTGGTCGGGAGTCGTGGTCACGGGGCTTTGGAACGCGCGCTGCTGGGCTCTGTCAGCACCGGGCTGGTCCATCACGCGCACTGTCCGGTCGCGGTGATCCGCAAGGAACTCTCCTCACGGACAGAGGGCTGTGTACTCGTCGGCGTCGATGGCTCGCCGGCGTCCGAACTGGCGACCGCCATCGCTTTCGACGAAGCCTCGTGGCGGGGCGCGGAACTGGTGACCCTGCACGCCTGGACCGACGTCGAGATTCCCGACATCCCGGACCGTGAGTGGACCGGAACTACCAGAACTTCATGGACGACCCTGCAATCTGCGGCCGAGGAAACCCTGGCGGAGCGCTTGGCGGGCTATCGGGACCGTTACCCCAATGTGGTCGTCCATAGCGAGGTCTTCGTCAACCATGCCGCACAACACCTCGTTGAGCGCTCGGAGTCAGCGCAACTCGTGGTGGTTGGCAGCCACGGGCGCGGTGGCTTCGCCGGAATGCTGCTCGGATCCGTCAGCACCGCAGTGGTCCACGCGGTGCGCGCGCCTGTCATCGTCGCCCGACAGCGTTGATACGCGAAGGCCGTCAGCCAACTAGCCTGGCCGGAGCTTCAGGAGGTCAGCCGCACCGACCATTCCGCGTGCGGCGCTTCGCGTAGTTCGCCCGAGGGATCCACCACCAACGTCAGCAACTGCACGACTATCCCGGTCAGCCGCCCACGGTACGGGTCGACTGAGGGGATGGTGACCGCGAATCGGGTGGCCGACCGAAACATGGTGCTGGTGGTGTTGGTGGGGTCCTCATAGACCTTCAGCAGTCGCCAAGGTGCTCGGTAAATGGCGTCAGGCACCGACAGCTGCACCGGGTAGCGCTCGCTGACCGGTAGCTCGCCCTGGGTCTGCGGTGCCCGACAGTCGTCGAGGTCGAGCACATTGCAGTACAGGTATGGCCCCACCCGGGTCGAGTGGCCGTGGGAATACGCGCTGATCTCGGGGAGCTTGGGGCCGGGCTGGCGCACCAAAAGCCAGGTGCCGACCCCGACGCCCACGCACAGCAGTGTCATCACCCCGGCGAGCAACAGCGCCCCGCCGCGTTTCACTCCGGCACCACCGCCGGCACACCGAAGTCGTCACGCATGCCCTCCTGCTCGACCATGACGGGCCGATTGCCACCGAGGCCCGGGATCAGCGAGTTGCCGCGGAAGCTGACCAGGGTCTGCGCCAGGCCAAGGATGAGTAGGGATGTGACTGCCGTGAAGCCGACCCACAGCTCGGTGTACACCAGCACGCCCACCGCCCCGCCCAGGACCCACGCCAGCTGCAGCGTCGACTCCGAGCGTCCGAACCCCGACGCCCGCGATTCTTCGGGTAGATCGTTTTGCAGCGAGGCGTCCAGCGAGGCCTTGGCGATTGCGCTGGAACCCGAGGTGACCAGGGTGGCGATCACGGTCACCGTCAGGTTGCCCGCCACCGAGGCCGCCAGCGCGACCGTGCATACCGCCACCGTGCAACGCACCACCAGCACGGCGGGCCTGCCCAGCCGCAGCCGCGCGCTGGTGAAGTTGCCGGCGAAGTTGCCGATCCCGGCCGCGGCACCGATCATGCCGAGCATGCCCAGCTGAACCCACCCGTTGGCTTGATGCGCCTTGGCGACAAACGCCGGGTACAAGAAAAGGAAGCCGACCATCACCTTGACGGTGCAATTACCCCACAGGCAGGTGATGATGTTGCGGCCCAATGGTTGTCGAAGTGTTCCGCCGACCTTTTTGACTCCTTCAGGCCAGCCCCCCACACGGGGGAGGTGCCCCCTCCGACGTGCGGGAGAGTGCCCCCATCGCCGCAGCGGGCCGCTGTCTTGGCGATAGCTCAAGGTGGCCGGCACCTCACCCGCAGTCACCTCAACCCACCGCGGAATCCGCATGGACAGCGAGGCGCCGACAACCGTGACCGCCACGACCACGAACAACGCGCCGGGCAGCTCGAGCAGGTGGGTGCAGGCGAACTCGACGCCGGCCGCGACGGCACCGCCGGCGATGGTGCCGCCGAGCAGACCGAATACGGTCAGTCGGGAATTGACCCGTACCAGGTCGATGGTCGGCGGCATCACCCGCGGTGTCACGGCGCTGCGCAGCACGCTGAACGACTTCGACAGCACCATCATGGCCAGTGCGCAGGGATAGAGCACCATCGACGGGTAACTCCCGGTGGCACCGTCGTAGTTCATGATCAGTACCAAAGCCAACGCCGTGCGCAGCGCGAACGAGGCGGCGAGTGCGACCCGGCGGCCGTGCTGCAGCCGGTCCAGCGCCGGACCGATCAGTGGCGCGATCACCGCGAACGGCGCGATGGTAATCAACAGATACAGCGCGACCCGGCCCTTGCTCTCCCCGGTCGCCGCGGCGAAAAACAACGTGTTGGCCAGTGCCACGGCCATCGCGGCATCCACCGCAAAGTTCGCCATCACCGGCCACGTCAGCGCCGTCAACCCGGACTTGTCGGCGCCGTCGGCGGTGGCGGCGCGCTGCACCATCCAGTACATTCGCGAACCCATTTCACGGCTTCGCTGCGCCGCCGCGCGGGTGACGGTGATCCGTTCGCCGGGTGCGGGACCACGCGGTGGTGCGCTGCGGCTGCGGTCCGGCTCGGGCCGGTGACCAAGAGGAGGGAGATAGCGGTTGGCGCTCGGCATCGGCCTGGGGCGGCGCGCACGGCGATAGTTGGAGTCATCGGCCGGGTAGTTGGCCATGCCCGGATGCTGGTCGGTCGATCCGTTGCGGGGCCGCCGGCCCGGGGTGGAGGCCACACGTCCCGACTCGTCACGCCGCCGTCCAGACACGATCTGATTCTCCACCATGCCGACTCCATGCGTCCGCAGGCAACCGGGTGTGGCTGGCCAACCTAGTATTGGGAATGCAATGCAGAGAGAAGACAGCGACAGCGTGACCGGACCCGTCGGGGAATCCGGAGTGGCGACCGTGACCGACTGGCCCGAAGAGTTGGCGGCGGTGCTCACAGGTGCGGTGGATCAGGCCAGGGCCGCCGTCATAGAGTTCAGCGGGCCGGAGGCGGTCGGGGATTATCTGGGCGTCGGCTACGAAGATCCGAACGCTGCCACCCACCGGTTCCTGGCGCATTTGGCCGGTTACCAGGGTTGGCAGTGGGCTGTCGTGGTCGCGGCCCACGCCGGTGCCGACCACGCCACCATCAGCGAAGTGGTGCTCATTCCTGGGCCGACGGCGCTGCTGGCGCCGGAATGGGTGCCCTGGGAGCAGCGGGTACGGCCGGGGGATTTGACTCCCGGGGACCTGCTGGCGCCTGCGGCCGACGATTTACGGTTGGTTCCGGGCCACACCGCCAGCGGTGACCCACAGGTCGATGAGATCGCTGCGGAAATCGGTCTGGGCCGGCGCTGGGTGATGAGCACCTGGGGCCGTTCGGAAACTGCCGAACGATGGCACACCGGGGACTTCGGTCCCGACTCGCCGATGGCGCGTTCCACCAAACGAGTGTGCCGGGACTGCGGTTTTTTCCTGCCGCTGGCGGGATCGCTGGGCGCGATGTTCGGTGTCTGCGGCAACGAGCTGTCCGCCGACGGCCATGTCGTTGACGAGCGGTACGGCTGTGGGGCCCACTCGGATACCCCTCTTCCGGAAGGCACGGGTTCGCCGGCCTATGAGCCATACGACGACAGTGTGCTCGACGTCACGGAGACACCGCCCGAGCCGCCCGAGCGCGAGGACAACCCGCCCGAAGCTCAGGCCGAGCCGCCCAACTAGCTTTGTTCCGCGACGGCCTTGATCTTTGCCAGCGAGGCATTCATGCCCTCGAGTAATTCACGTTCGAAGTTCGTGGCCCCGCCGAACAGCGCATTCTGCGACAGGTTGGAAAATGCGCTGACACCATTCTCGGCGTGCCGGCTCTCGATCACCCGGGTGCCCTGACCGTTGGGTTCTAGCTCATAGCTCCAGATGGTGCGGTTGACGTCCACCCGGAACGCGAGCTTCTGGTCGGGGATGACCTCGACGATAGTGCAGGTGGTGGGCCAGAACATACGGTTGCGGCGATTGAGGTTGAGGGTGCGGGTGCCCCGACGGAGCGGGCCGAAGGGCTTCATCCAGCGACACTGCGGGCTCCACTCCGGCATTCTCCGAAGGTCGGATATCAACGCCCAAACTCGTGAAACCGGCGCGTTGATATCGACGTGCGCCTGCAGTAGCGGGGCTGCCATGGTTCCTCCCTGGTCCTCAATTGTTCCGAAAACTAGCTATGGCCCAGATAATTTTCGAGGCCGGTTTGTGCGCCACGTGCGCCGCGACGGGCAGCGGCAAGCTGCCACACGAAGATGCCCGTCCCAAGCAGCCCGACTCCGAGCCCGGCCAGTGTCACCGGACGCCAGCTCTGCAGTGCAGGTATCAGGAACGCGACGGCGACCGCGGCGAGCCAGCCCAGCGCACCAACCGCGATGAAGGGCCACACATGGAGCAGCGCGGGCGGCAGCGGCGGCGCCTCGCGGCTCCGGCCGGGTTCGACGGACATCGCGCTTAACATAGCCCGTCGGCCGTGTGGGCCGCCGCCGCCACCCACTTCTGGCGGAGACCGGCAACCGAAAATGCCTTGGCCGCACACTGAAAAAGATCAAAGCCCGTCTCCGGCCGCTTCTTATGACGATTTCTCGGGTTCGTGTAACCTCGCGCCATGCCTGACAGCGATGCCCGGCTGGCCAGCGATCTGTCGCTGGCTGTCATGCGGCTGGCCCGCCAACTGCGGTTTCGGAACCCGTCATCGCCGGTGTCGCTATCCCAACTGTCGGCGCTGGCGACCCTGGTCAACGAGGGGCCGATGACGCCCGGTGCGCTGGCGATTCGCGAACGTGTCCGGCCGCCGTCGATGACCCGGGTGATCGCCTCGCTGGCCGACATGGGCCTGGTGGACCGTGCGCCGCACCCCGTCGACGGCCGGCAGGTGATGGTTTCGGTCTCCGAGTCCGGTGCCGAGTTGGTCAAGGCGACGCGTCGTGCCCGTCAGGAGTGGCTGGCCAAGCGGCTCGCGACGCTGGACGGTGAGCAACGTGACATCCTGCGCAATGCGGCCGATCTGATGTTGGCCCTGGTCGACGAAGGCCCGTGACCGAGGGAACCGAGGGCCTGGATGTGCGGGATGTAGACGATCCCGACGATCCGCGGCTCGACGATTTCCGCGATCTCAACAGCGTCGATCGTCGTCCCGACCTGCCGACCGGCAAAGGACTGGTGATCGCCGAAGGCGTGCTGGTCGTGCAGCGCATGCTCGCGTCCCGGTTCAACCCGCACGCCTTACTGGGTACTGACCGTCGGCTCGTCGAGCTCAAAGACGACTTGGCTGGCAGCGGAGTGCCGTTCTACCGGGCGTCCACTGACGTCATGGCGCGAGTGGTCGGGTTTCACCTCAATCGTGGCGTGCTGGCGGCCGCCAGGAGGGTGCCTGAACCCAGCGTTGCCCAGGTGGTCGACGGAGCGCGCACCGTCGCAGTGCTCGAAGGCGTCAACGATCACGAGAACCTGGGCTCCATCTTTCGCAACGCGGCGGGTCTGGGAGTCGACGCAGTGGTGTTCGGCAGCGGCTGCGCCGACCCGCTGTACCGCCGCGCCGTCCGGGTTTCCATGGGCCACGCATTGCTGGTGCCGTATGCGCGGGCAACGAACTGGCCCGTCGACCTTGTGATGTTGAAAGAGAACGGGTTTCGGCTGTTTGCGATGACGCCGCACGGCGAAGCCCGCGTTCTGGCGGAGGCGATGGAGGACGCGCGCGACGAACCTGTCGCGGTGCTGGTAGGCGCCGAGGGCCCGGGGCTGACGGCGGCGGCCCGGCGGTTGAGCGATGTGCGGGTGCGCGTCCCGATGTCGCGTGGCACCGACTCGCTCAACGTCGCGACCGCGGCAGCGTTGGCGTTCTACGAGCGGGGTCGCTCGGTGACGGTGCGGGCCGCAGGCTGTGGGGGCGAGGCGGGCGACCGGACCAGGACCGGCAATCGGGTTAGGCTCGGTTCGTGAGCGACGATTCCGTGCCCTGGGCAACGGGTTTGACGGTGGCCGGATTCGTCGCGGCGCTGACCGGAGCCGCGGTGGTGGTGCTGAGTCTGGGCTTGATCCGGGTGCACCCGCTGTTGGCGGTCGGGCTGAATATCGTCGCTGCGGGCGGGCTGGCGCCGACGCTGTGGGGTTGGCGGCACACGCTGGTGCTGCGCTGGTTCGTCCTGGGCGCCGGAGTAGGCGTCGCGGGCGCCTGGCTGACGCTGCTTGCGCTGACGGTGTCCAGATAGCGGATAGTCTCGTGGGTCGTTAATTCGTTACCACCAGTGGGCGTTGGCCATCGCCCTACCGGAAAGCTTCCGCGGCGCCGAACGTGCACGTGGTGCGAAAAACCGCCCCCGAAATTTCGCAGTCAACGCGCGTTGGGTGACACCGTCGGAGTCGCGCCCAAACCTGACCGCGAATTAATGAGTCACGACACTAGCGTTGTCCGCCTGAGCGCACCCCGAGCAGCACATCTTCCCAAGCCGGGATCACAGGCTTGCCCCTTCGGGTGTGCACTGGCTGCTCTTGCCGCTCGTGCTGGTCTTGTGGTGCGTTGGGCGCCGGCTTCGGTGTCGGCTTCGCAGTCTCCTCGAAGTCGACGTGGGCCACCCGTGCGAGCGGCCGTATCGGCCGGTCGAAGTTCGGATCGATCAGCTCACTGGCCGCGTCGTCGATCGCCGTCACCGTTCCGCCGTGAGCGCCCGGGGTGAAGGAAAAATGTGCGATGTTGTCGGAGCGACCGACCTTCCAGGCGAGCTGTACAGTCCAGCGGCTGTCTTCGTTGCGCCAGGCGTCCCAGCTGAGTTTGTCGGGCTCGAGGCCCCGCGTCACCAATGCAGCGCTGACCGTTTCCAGCAGGGTCAGGACAGCGGGGCCGTCGGCGAGCACCGGATGCGCGGCCGTTGCCAGCTCAGCGGCGCGGGCACGTTCCAGCAAAACCGGGTGGGCAAACCGGCGGACTCGCGCGAGGTCGGAGCCAGACCCCTCGGCTACCTGCTCGACCGACGCACCGGCACGAATCTTGGCTTGAATCTCTTTGGGGCTGAGCATATTGGTGACTTCGATGTCGAGGTGTGGTTGGTCCCGCGGTGCCGAGTCGCCGCGCAGGGCAGACCGCAGCTTTTCGTCGACCGCCAGCTTGAACGTTTCCGCGGGCTCGTCAGCCTCGCAGATGATGTGTTTGCCGTCGGAATCGAGCCCAACCAGTTTGAGTTCCCGCATGGCTTCTCCTCGCGGCTCCGTGCAGGCCGGCAACGGACCCATCACGTGCGCACTCTAGTGCAGCTAACGCCGATAACCGGGCCTGACACGCTGGCCAGTTGCAGGCAGATGACCTGTCGGATCACCCGGTTTCTCAGCGGGGCCCGGCGCGGCCCGCATCGTCGTCGGGTTAAAGGCGCTCGACCACCCAGTCGATGCATTGGGTAAGGGCGCTGACGTCATCGGGATCGACCGCGGGGAACATCGCGACCCTCAACTGGTTGCGGCCGAGTTTGCGGTACGGCTCGGTGTCGACGATGCCGTTGGCCCGCAAGATCTTGGCGACGGCCGCAGCGTCGACGTCGTCGACGAAGTCGATCGTGCCCACCACCTGCGACCGCAGCCCGGGGTCGGCGACGAACGGCGTGGTGTAGGGCCGCTCCTGCGCCCAGGAGTACAACCGTTGCGAGGAGTCGGCTGTGCGCTTGACGGCCCATTCCAGCCCGCCGTTGCCCAGCATCCAGTCGAGTTGCTCGGCCATCAGCGCCAGGGTGCCGATTGCCGGGGTGTTGTACGTCTGGTTTTTCAGGCTGTTCTCCACCGCGATCGGCAGCGACAAAAAGTCCGGAACCCAGCGACCCGATGCGGCGATGGACTCGACCCGGGCCAGCGCGGCGGGGCTCATGACGGCCAGCCACAGGCCGCCATCACTGGCGAAATTCTTCTGCGGCGAGAAGTAGTAGGCATCGGTCTCACTGATCTCGACCGGCAGGCCACCGGCACCAGAAGTCGCGTCGATGGCGATGAGCGCGTCACCGGAACCGGCGGGTCGGCGGACTGGCACCGCGACCCCGGTCGACGTCTCGTTGTGTGCCCAGGCGATCACATCGACCGACGGGTCGGCCTGCGGCTCGGGGGCGCCGCCGGGGTCCGCCTTGATGACGATGGGGTCGCCGACGAAGGGGTTCTTGGCGACCGCGGAGGCGAATTTCGAGCTGAACTCGCCGAAGGCCAGGTGCAGCGAGCGCTTGTCGATCAACCCGAAGGCCGCGGCATCCCAGAATGCCGTCGCGCCGCCGTTACCCAGAATGACCTCATATCCGTCTGGCACCGAGAACAACTCGGCCACTCCCGACCGAACTCGGCCGACGAGGTCCTTGACGGGGGCCTGCCGGTGCGATGTACCGAACAAGGGGGCTGCGGTGGTGGACAACGCATTCAATTGCTCGGGTCGGACCTTTGACGGGCCGCACCCGAAGCGGCCGTCGCGGGGTTTGAGGTCAGCGGGGATCGAGAGCTGGTCAGCCATGCTCATCAGGGTAGTGAGCGCGGTTGGCGCGGCGGCTGCCGGTGTTCGCCGCCACCACATAACGCCTGGTTGAGCCGTATCCAGCGGTTCACTCGCTGTGAGTCACGCCACACCAGGTGGCTGACCACTGGTCAGGCCACAGTGGTCCGACGGGGTCTGGAAAATATCCGGTACCTGCGGTACTGTCTGGACACAGCACGTCCAAATGTAAACCTCGTTGGGGAGGCTTGGTATGGCCAGGACGCGGATGGTCCGGCGTTGGCGCCGCAACATGGAGGTGCGGGACGACGCCGAGTACGTGAACATGCTCGCCACATTGTCTGAGGGGTCGGTGCGGCGAAACTTCAATCCCTACACCGACATCGACTGGGACTCCCCGGAGTTCGCCGTCACGGACAACGATCCCCGGTGGATCCTGACGATGACCGACCCGCTGGGGCGCCATCCCTGGTATCAGGCGCAGTCAGAAGAACGCAAGATCAAGATCGGCATGTGGCGCCAGGCCAACGTGGCCAAGGTGGGGCTGCATTTCGAGTCGATCCTGATCCGCGGTCTGATGAACTACACGTTCTGGGTGCCTAACGGCTCGCCGGAGTATCGCTACTGTTTGCACGAATCGGTCGAAGAGTGCAACCACACCATGATGTTCCAGGAGATGGTCAACCGCGTCGGTGCCGACGTCCCGGGTATGCCACGGATGTTGCGTTGGCTTTCGCCGTTGGTTCCGCTGGTGGCCGGTCCGTTGCCGGTGGCGTTTTTCATCGGGGTCCTGGCCGGCGAGGAACCGATCGACCACACCCAGAAAAATGTGCTGCGCGAAGGCAAGTCACTGCACCCGATCATGGAGCGAGTGATGGCCATTCACGTTGCCGAGGAAGCGCGTCACATCTCGTTCGCCCACGAGTTCCTCCGTAGACGGTTGCCGCAGCTGACCAAACGGCAGCGGTTCTGGGTGTCGCTGTACCTACCGCTGACGATGCGGGCGTTGTGCCAGGCGATCATGGTGCCGCCCAGGTCGTTCTGGCAGGAGTTCGGGATACCGCGCGAAGTCAAAAAAGAACTCTTCTTCCGGTCGCCGGATTCGCGAAAGTGGCTGAGCGACATGTTCGCTGACGTCCGGATGCTGGCCCACGACACCGGGCTGATGGAGACTCGCTCTGCGCGGCTGATGTGGCGGCTCTGCAAGATCGACGGCAAGCCGTCGCGTTACCGCAGCGAGCCGCAACGCCGACAGCTGACCGCGGCGCCGGCCGCATAGCTTCCAGGCTGAAGTTTCATGCCGCACGTTATTACCCAGTCGTGCTGCAATGACGGGTCCTGCGTCTTCGCATGCCCGGTGAATTGTATTCACCCGACACCCGATGAGCCGGGCTTCGCCACTTCGGAGATGCTCTATATCGATCCGGTGGCATGCGTGGACTGCGGCGCCTGCGTGAGCGCCTGCCCGGTCGGCGCGATCGCGCCCGACGCCCGCCTGGATGCCACGCAACTGCCGTTCGTCGAGATCAACGCCGTCTTTTACCCGAAGCGGCCCGACGGAGCGAAGTTGCCGCCGACGTCGAAGCTGGCGCCGGTCATCCCGGCCGCCGCCGTGCACGCCCGCCGCCGGCCGCTGACCGTGGCCATCGTCGGGTCCGGGCCGGCCGCGATGTATGCCGCCGACGAACTGCTCACCCAGCATGGGGTGCGGGTCAACGTCTTTGAGAGGCTGCCGACTCCGTACGGGCTGGTGCGTGCCGGGGTGGCCCCTGATCACCAGGACACCAAGAGGGTCACCCGGCTCTTCGACCGGGTGGCCGGTCATCGCCGCTTCCGGTTCTACCTCAACGTCGAGGTCGGCAGACACCTGAGCCATGCCGACCTGTTGGCGCACCATCACGCCGTGATTTACGCGGTCGGTGCGTCCGACGACCGGCGCCTGGACATCGACGGCATGGGTTTGCCGGGCACCGCAACCGCTACCGAGACGGTTGCGTGGATCAACGGGCATCCCGACTTTGCCGAGCTGCCAGTCGATCTCGGCCATGAGCGGGTGGTGATCATCGGCAATGGAAACGTCGCCCTCGATGTGGCCCGGGTTCTCACGGCAGATCCCGACGAGCTGGCCCGCACCGACATCTCCGACCATGCCCTGAAGGCGTTGCGCAGCTCCGCGGTCCGCGAGGTGGTTGTCGCGGCCCGGCGCGGCCCCGTCCACTCCGCGTTCACCTTGCCCGAAATCATCGGACTGACGGGCGCTGCGGAGGTCGTGCTCGACGCCGGCGACCACGAGTTGGTCGCGCGCGATCTCGCCACGGTCTCCGACGCGCTCGGCAAGAGCAAATTGGAGATCTTGAGCAAACTCGGCGACTGTTCGGTACCGTCCCGGCGGCCACGGATCAGGCTGGCATATCAGCTCACGCCCCGGCGTGTGCTGGGTCAACAGCGAGCCGCCGGCGTGGAATTCTCGGTTACCGGAACCGACGAGGAGCGCCGGCTCGAGGCGGGCCTGGTGCTGACGTCGATTGGCTACCGTGGCAAGCCGATTCGCGGTCTTCCGTTCGACGAGTCAGCGGGTGTGATCCCCAATCAGGACGGCCGTGTCGTCGACTCCGACACCGGACTGCCGGTCACAGGCGCATACGTCGCGGGTTGGATCAAGCGCGGGCCAACCGGGTTCATCGGCACCAACAAGTCCTGCTCGCTGCAATCCGTGCAGGCCTTGGTCGCCGATTTCAACG
>CAYNLB010000091.1:0-18343 GCA_964397935.1 uncultured Mycobacterium sp. | reverse complement strand
GGCCGGTCCCGCTGGATCGCCGTGCCCATCGCGCCGTCGATCACCATGATCCGCTGGCGCAGCGCTGCCGTCAGTTCGTCTGTGCAGTCGGGTCGGATGTTCGGCGCGAAGGTGTTCGGCTCGGAGGTGTTCGATGCCGGAGAATTCACAGCGGCGTTCACGTACGTTCCTTCCGTATAGCGGAAGGCGTCCTTGACTCTGCCGAGCGTGGCGGATACCGGCAAACACCGGAGAACCGTTGCAACGCCTCTCGACCAGGAAAGTCTACGTCGTAACCCCGACGTCCGGACGCCCAGCTCGACCCGACCCGCTTGGCGATTGGGGTGCCCTTGAGCGCCGGCTCGCGGATCTTGTCGGCAATGTCGTAGTTACCAAGTTTAACCAGAGTGCAGCCGAACGTATTTCGTCTCGACCGCGTCGACGCCGGTTGTTGAAGTCGTCGAGGCGCAGGTCAGCCGCTCGCGGCTGGGTGCCCATCGCGCCGTCGCCGACCACCACCCGCTGCGCAAATGTGTCGAGGACGTCAATGTCGCAGGGGTGTTTTCCATCGGCAGTCACGCCAACAAGGATAGTGGCGCTATGCAAATGGCCGGTCGCCCGCCGGGGCTCGGCGAGGTATCGCCGAACATCTGCTTGCAAGGCCGTACGCTGATTTTGTGACTCCGCCCGATGGCAGCGCCGCACTGCCCGAACTGCACCACACCGTCGTCGTGGCGGCGTTCGAGGGCTGGAACGACGCTGGTGACGCGGCCAGTGATGGGCTGGACCACCTCGAGGCCATCTGGGAAGCCGATCCGATCCTGGAGATCGATGACGAGGCCTATTACGACTACCAGGTGAACCGCCCGGTCATCCGGCAAGTCGACGGGGTTACCCGGGAGCTGGTGTGGCCCGCGATGCGGATCTCTCACTGCCGGCCACCGGGCAGTGACCGCGACGTCGTGCTGATGCACGGAGTGGAGCCGAATATGCGGTGGCGCACCTTCTGTGCCGAGTTGGTGGCCATCGCCGACAAGCTCAACGTCGACACCGTCGTGATCCTGGGCGCGCTGCTGGCCGACACGCCACATACCAGGCCGGTTCCGGTCTCGGGTGCGGCCTACTCCCCCGAATCGGCGAAACGCTTCGGCCTCGAAGAAAGCCGCTACGAGGGGCCTACCGGCATCGCCGGGGTGTTCCAGGACGCCTGCGTGGCCGCCGGAATCCCGGCGGTGACGTTCTGGGCGGCGGTACCGCACTACGTGTCGCACCCGCCCAACCCGAAGGCGACGGTCGCACTGCTGCGCCGCGTCGAGGACGTGCTCGACATCGAGGTTCCGCTGGCGGACCTGCCGGCCCAAGCCGAGGAGTGGGAACAGGCCATCACCGAGATGACCGCCGAGGACGAAGACCTGAGCGAATACGTCCAGTCGCTCGAGGAGCGCGGTGACGCCGAAGCCGATGTGAACGAAGCCCTGGGCAAGATCGACGGTGACGCGCTGGCCGCCGAGTTCGAGCGCTACCTGCGCCGCCGCCGCAAATAATCCGCGCCGGCTCTTGCCTAGTCCTTTTTTAAAGACTCGTTGTAGGCACTGGTGGAACGACCGAGCGCGACGACTTCGGCGTCCATCTGCGGCATGAGCTCGGCAGTGGTCTTGCGGATGGGGAGTTCGCCGACCGGGGTGGACAGCACCGGCTTGAGGAGTCGAAACAGGCCCACCCACTGTGGGCAGTAGATGCGGTAGCTGCGGTTTTCGATGCCCTTGACGAAGGCATCCGCACATTTGTCGACGGTGGTGGTCTTGTTCAACGGCCACGGCAACTTGGCGAGCAGCTCGCCGAATGAGGGCAGGTCGGCCTTCGTGTCGCGGACCAGGGCGGTATCGATCCACGACATGTGCGCCGAGCCCACACTGATGCCGTGGTGGGCCACCTCCAACCGCAGCGCATTGGCGAAGATCTCGACGCCGGCTTTCGACGCGTTGTACGGTGCCAGTCCGGGAGCCGCCGCATACGCCGCCAGCGACGAGACGACCAGCACATAGCCCCGCCGCTCGATCAGCGCCGGCAGTGTGGCCCGCACGGTGTGGAAAACGCCGAGCACGTTGACATCCAGCACTCGCTTGAACGCCTCCGGGTCGACCTGCAGCACCGATCCATAGCTGGCGATCCCGGCGTTGGCCATGACGACGTCGATGCCGCCGAAGCGTTCGACCGCCTGGGCGGCGACGGCCTGCATTGCGGGCAGATCGCGCACATCAGCCACCGCGGTCAGCACCTGGTCTTCGCCGAGTTCGGCGGCCAGTGCGGCCAGCTCTGCCTGGTTGAGATCGGTCAGCACGAGCTTGGCGCCTTTGTCGCGCAGCCTGCGGGCGACCTCAGCCCCGATTCCTCGGGCACCGCCTGTGATGAAAACAACTTTGCCGTGCAGCGATGTCATGGCCGACAAAGTACACCCTCTCGGCATCTGCACAAGGGTTAGAGGTCCACTCCCAGTAGCGCATCGATAGCGGTTGCCACCAGCTTCGGCGCCCCGGCATCGTGGCCCCCGTACTCGAGCGCGTCGGCGGCCCAGCCATCGAGTGCGGCAAACGCTTTGGGGGTGTTGAGGTCGTCGGCCAGGTAACGGCGCACCCGCGCGATCACGTCGGTGGCGTCCGGACCGGCGTCCAGCTCGGTGGCGGCGCGCCAGTGCCGCAGCCGAGCGGTCGCCTCGTCGAACACCTGCTCGCTCCACAGCCGGTCCGCGCGATAGTGTCCGGCCAGCAGACCCAGCCGAATGGCCGACGGCGGAACGCCCTGTGCGCGCAGCGCCGACACCAGCACCAGGTTGCCGCGGCTCTTGGACATCTTGTGCCCGTCCCACCCGATCATCCCGGCGTGCACGTAGTGGCGGGCGAACCGCCGCTCGCCCCGGACACATTCGGCGTGCGCGGCGGTGAACTCGTGATGCGGAAAAATCAGGTCGCTGCCACCGCCCTGAATGTCCAGGCCGCCGCCGATGCGGCTGAGTGCGATCGCCGCGCACTCGACGTGCCAGCCGGGCCGGCCGGGACCGAACGGCGACGGCCAGCTCGGCTCCCCGGGCCGCGCGGCCCGCCACAGCACGGCGTCGAGCTCGTCGCTCTTGCCGGGCCGATGTGGGTCGCCGCCGCGCTCCTCGGAGAGCCGCAGCATGGTTTCGCGGTCATAGCCGGACTCGTAGCCGAACTGCGGCGTGGCGTCTGCCCGGTAGTAGATGTCCGGGTATTCGCCCTCGACGACGTAAGCGGCCCCCGACGCCAGCATTTTCTCGACGAGTTCGACCACTTCGGGGATCGCCTGGGTGGCCGCGACGTACTCGGTGGGTGGCAGCACCCGCAGCGCCGCCATGTCCTCGCGGAACAGCGCCACCTCGCGGTCGCCGAGCTCGCGCCAGTCGACTCCGTCGCGGGCGGCACGCTCGAACAACGGATCGTCGACGTCGGTGACGTTTTGCACGTACTGCACGTCGTGACCGAGGTCCAGCCACTGACGGTGGATCAGGTCAAACGCCAAATAGGTGGCCGCGTGACCCAGATGGGTTGCGTCGTAAGGGGTGATCCCGCACACGTACATGGTCGCGGCCGAGCCCGGCCCAGTCCCGACCGCCACCGGGCGCACCTGCCGGTCCGAGGTGTCATACAGCCGTAGTTCCGGGCCGCGACCCGGCAACACCGGAACCCGCGGGGAAGCCCATGACTGCATGCCCTCGACTCTAATCTCGGGTGCCTAGTGCCACGCCTGGCGGATGGCGCCCAGCAGGGTCGACGCCAGTTCGGCGCGACACATCACGAAGTCGGGTAGGTACGGGTCGAGTTGGTTGTAGCGCAGCGGCGAGCCGTCGAGCCTGGACGCGTGCATGCCGGCGGCCATCACCACTCCGGCCGGCGCCGCCGAATCCCATTCCCACTGGCCGCCTGCGTGCACATAGGCGTCGACATGGCCGTCGATGAGGGCCATCGCTTTGGCGCCGGCCGAGCCGATGGCCACCGGTTGAATGGCCAGCGTCTGCCGCATGCGGTGTAGCACCGCGGGGGGCCGGGTGGCGCTGACGGCTATCCGGATGGTGCTGGGAACACCGGCGCGCGCGGCGTCGGCGGTCACGGTGTCGCTGCGGTAAACCGTGTTCCCGCGGGCCGGCAATGACACTGCGGCGTCGGTGATCTCGCGCCTGTTGTCGGTGGGATCGCCGGTTGGGTCGCCGGTGGGACGTTGCCACAGCGCGATGTGCACCGCCCAGTCGTCGCGCCCCGGCGTGGAGAACTCGCGGGTGCCGTCCAACGGGTCGATGATCCAGACCCGGTCGTGCTCCACCCGGGCCAGGTCGTCGTAGGCCTCCTCACTGAGCACCGCGTCACCGGGGCGCTCGACGCTCAACCGCCGCAGGATGAGGGCGTTTGCCAGGCTGTCGCCCGCATCGCCGAGCGCCCAGGGATGGCCGAAACCGATCTCTTCGCGCACTTTCAGCAGCAACTCGCCCGCGTCCGCGGCGAGGTCGGCCGCCAGTGCGGCATCTGTCAGGTCTGACAGGCCGTCCGTGCTGTCGGGGGCGGCCGGGCTCACCGCTTCAGTATCTCCGACGGCCGCCGGACGCATCCGGCGACGGTGCGGCCTAGAACGCCGGCCATGGGATGGGACGATGCCGGTTGGGTCCCGGCATGACCGGATTGTCCAGCAGCGCGCAGACGCGCCTGCGCAGCGCCGTGATCTCCGGCCGCGTGATGTGTGTGGCGAGTTCGTCGCCAAGGGAGCCGCTGATCGCCTCGGCGAGTCCGGCCACCGACTCCAACGTTTCGTCGTCGACGGGCTTGCCGGCCCAGCCCCACAACACGGTGCGCAGTTTGTTCTCCACGTGCAGACACACACCGTGATCGACCCCGTACACGTGGCCGTCGGGGCTGGACAGGATGTGGCCGCCCTTGCGGTCGGCGTTGTTGATCAGCACGTCGAACACCGCCATCCGCCGCAGCCGGACGTCATCGGCGTGCATCAGGACGATTTCGTCGCCGGCGTAGTCGTAGGCCCGCAGCACCGGCAGGTAGCCGGGCTGCGGTTTGCCGACCGCAAACAGGCCGACCAGGTCCGGGCCTGGCCCGGGATCGGAGTCGGCCACGTCATCGGGTTGCTGCACCCACAGCTGTAACATGCCGGGGCCCGCGGGTCCGCCGCGAATGATGGTGTAGGGCACGATGTTCCAGCCCAACTGTGCGGACACCAGGTAGGCGCCGAGTTCGCGGCCGGCCAACGTTCCGTCGGGGAAATCCCATAGCGGCTGCTCACCGGCGACCGGCTTGTAGACGCAGTGCACGGTGCGCTCGTCGAGCGTCGACTCGCACAAAAAGGTGGCGTTGCTGGCCGAACGGATGCGTCCGAGGATCGTCAGCTCGCCGTTCCGCAGCACCTCACGGTCGTCATACTTCGGGTTCATCGTCAGGCCCGAGTAGCGCACTGCGCTTGTAGCCGTTGGTGCGTGCGCAGATGTGCCCCTCAGGGTCCAACGGTTCGTCGCACAGCGGGCACGGCGGACGCCCCGCTGAGATAACGCGATTCGAGCGTGTGGCGAACTGCCGGGCCGACTCCGGCGTCAAGAAGACCCGCACCGCGTCGGGCCCCTCCTCGGTGTCGTCGAGCACCACCGACGCGTCGAACTCGGCGTCGGTGACGGCCAGCAACTCGACCACCACGGTTTGCGCCTCCGAATCCCAGCCGAGGCCCATGGTCCCGACTCGAAACTCGGCATCCACCGGTGTGATCAACGGGCTCAGGTCCTCGACCTCGGCGGGCTCCGGAGGAACCGGTGTGCCGAAACGGCGATTGACTTCGAGCAGCAGCGCACCGATGCGTTCCGCGAGCACCGCGACCTGCTGCTTCTCCAATACCACCGACACCACCCGGGCATCGTGCACCGCTTGTATGTAGAAGGTGCGATTTCCGGGTTGGCCGACGGTCCCGGCCACGAAGCGGTCGGGTGTGCGGAAAACATGGATTGCGCGGGCCATGGCACTTCCAAAATACCGGCAGTTGCCGTCGCCGTGCGATCCCACTATGGCCCCAGATTACGACGGGACAGCGGAATCAATCGGTGGAGCCGCCGACCACCGCGTCGCTTGCCGATACGGCCGGGGTCTGCTGTTCTCGCGACTCTGCGGTGGACTCACCGTCCGGTTGCGCCGCTGACTCGTCCTTGGACTCGTCCTTCGGAGCGGGCCCGGCCCGCAACGGCGCGGACAGCCGCGCACCGGTGTGGTTGACGTGCAACACAAATGGCCGCAGTTCGGTGTAACGGATCACGCTCACCGATCCCGGGTCGACGGTCACGCGCTGAAACCCGTCCAGGTGGATACCGTATGCGTCGGCGACGATCGCCTTGATGACGTCACCATGGGTACAGGCCGCCCACAAGGCGTCCCCATCGTGTTCCAGGGCCAACCGCCGATCGTGTTCCCGAATGGCGGCCACGGCTCGCGCCTGCACCTGCGCCAAACCCTCACCACCGGGAAAGACCGCCGCGCTGGGATGGGCCTGCACCACCCGCCACAAGGGCTCGCCGGCCAATTCGGCTATTTTGCGGCCCGTCCAGTCGCCGTAGTCCACCTCGGCGAGCCGGTCATCGATGAGCGGCGCGAGGCACAGCGCTTCGGCGAGTGGTTCCAGGGTGCGTCGGCACCGCAGCAGCGGGGAACTCACCAATGCCCGGATCGGCAGATCACCGATCCGGTCGATCAGTCCCGCCGCCTGATCGTGGCCTTTGTCGTCGAGGTCGACCCCCTCGGAACGACCGGCCAGGATGCCGGCGGTGTTTGAGCTCGAGCGGCCGTGCCGCAACAGGATGACGGTCATATCGCGACGCCCGCCCAGCAAGACTTCGCCCAAACCGCAGTCACGACCACGACCGTACCCGGTGTCAAGGGCCTGTCACCGGCCGCTGCGGGAGGCGCCTAGTGCGAGACCGGCGCCGCGTGCGCCACCGAGTCGCGCACCGCCGCAGCGAGGCTGCGCTCGTCGGTGAGGTCGATGTCGACCAGCCCGCGAACCGCCGTCGCGACCACCTCTTCGGCCTGCGGAACCGGCCCGGCCAGGCGAGGCCGGTAAACTTCGACGACGAGTGATCGGTGCTCGATGTGGAACGAGAAACTGCGCCCATCACCGACTTGTCCATATCCGCTGGCGAAAATTCCTGTCGACATGTCCTCGACAGCAAACTTACCCTGCGCGATGTGCCAGTCGGCGGTGACGGCCATGAGCCGACCATACCTCGCCATTGGGACCCGAAGTGTGCAACATGGCTCTAGTCGATGCAAAACCGTTATTCACAAAACCTGGATCTCATCGTCGCTACGCGAGGAACAATAATTGCTGGCATGGCATGAAAGTCACAAAATAGCAGTTCCAAGCACTTTATTGTGTTTTTTCCTTTTGCTGGCCGGGTGTGCATCCAACCCCTTCGATGCGGCTCCGCCGACGATTGAACCGGCGCGGGCGGCCGTGTCGCCGCCGGCCGCGCAGCAGCCGGCCGGCGCCGTGCGACCGCTGCCGGGCCGGGCCGCGGCGGCGGTGTTCGATGGCGGCACCCGCCAGCTGGCGGTGCTGGTTCCCGGGGCCGACGCGGCCGCGCCCGCCAGTCTCGCCGTCTTGGCTGACCCACGGGTCACGCCGCGTGTCATCGCGCTGCCGGGGCCGGCGACCGCACTCACCGACGACGGCCGCGGCACGGTCTTCCTGGCCGCCCGGGGCGGCTACTTCGCGGTCGACCTGGCTACCGGTCACGCGACGCGCGTCAGTGTCCCCGGGTCCGAACAGTCCGAATTCATCGCGGTCGCGCAACGCTCCGACGGCAAGCTGGTGTTGGGCAGCGCCGACGGCACCGTCTACACCCTTGCCTCTGCGTCGCCGGGCGACGCCGGCGCCGCCACCGTCGCCAGCCGCAACAAAATCTTTGCGCGCGTCGATTGGCTTGTGACACAGGGGAATACGACGGTAGTTCTGGACCGGGGACAAACTTCGGTGACGACCATCGGCGCCGACGGTCGCGTCCGGCAGGCGCTGCGCGCCGGTGCAGGTGCAACCACGATGGCCGCCGATCCGCTGGGCAGGGTCCTGGTCGCCGACACCCGCGGTGGCCAATTGCTGGTGTACGGGGTCGACCCGCTGATCTTGCGCCAGGCCTACCCGGTACCCCAAGAGCCATACGGACTGGCCGGCTCCCGCGAGTTGGCTTGGGTATCCCTGACCGGTTCCAATATGGTCGTTGGTTACGATCTGTCCACCGGAATTCCCGTCGAAAGGGTACGTTACCCAACCGTGCAGCAACCGAACTCGCTGGCCTTTGACGAAGCGTCGGGCACCTTGTACGTGGTGTCGGGGGCCGGTGCGGGAGTCCAGGTCATCGAGCACGCGGCAGGCACCCATTGAGCGCCGGGTCCGTGCCGCGGTGGAGCCGGCTGCCGGCGGGGTGGGCCACCGAGATGTCCGACGACTATGAGTGGGTGCCACTGCGCCTGCCGCCGGAAGTGACCCGGCTCAGCGCGTCCACCCGGTTGTCCATCGAGGCCGAATATCGTGGTTGGGAGCTGACCCGGGTGCGGCTGTACAACGATGGAAGTAGGCGAGTTCTGTTGCGCCGCAAGAAAACGCGATTCGATGACCGGTGGCCCGACCAACCGGAACTGTGACGGTGGGTCCACCCCGCGAAGGCCGTCATCGGGTGTACGGCCTAGTGCGGAAGCTGCTTTTTTCGGTTCCGCCTGAGCGCATCCATACGCTGGTTTTCGCCGTCCTGCGCGCAATCACGGCCATCGCGTTGGTGCGGCGGCCACTGCACCGGCTGCTGGGCCCTGGCGATCCGGCGCTGGCCAGCACGGTGTTCGGGGTGCGCTTCCCGGGGCCGCTCGGCCTGGCCGCAGGTTTCGACAAGGACGGGTTGGGGCTGCTCACCTGGGGTGCGTTGGGTTTCGGGTATGCGGAGGTCGGGACCGTCACCGCGTACCCGCAGCCCGGCAACCCGGCTCCGCGTATCTTCCGCCTGCCCGCCGACCGCGCCCTGCTGAACCGGATGGGGTTCAACAATCTCGGTGCGGGCGCCCTGGCGATCCAGCTTGCGCGTCGCCGGCCCCAGATACCGATCGGGGTCAACATCGGCAAGACCAAGACCACCCCGGCAGCCGACGCCGTCGACGACTACCGGGCAAGCGCCCGGCTGGTCGGCCCGCTGGCTTCCTATGTGGTGGTCAACGTCAGCTCGCCGAACACGCCCGGGCTGCGGGATCTGCAGGCCGTCGAATCGCTACGGCCCATCCTGTCGGCCGTCCTCGCCGAGACGTCGAAACCCGTGCTGGTGAAAATCGCGCCGGACCTTTCCGATTCCGACGTCGACGACATCGCGGACCTGGCCCTCGAGCTGGGCCTGGCCGGCATCGTCGCCACCAACACGACGGTGTCCCGGGACGGCCTGAAAACGCCCGGGGTGGACCGATTGGGCGCCGGTGGCATCTCCGGGCCGCCGGTGGCGCGTCGCGCCATCGAGGTGCTGCGCAGGCTCTACAGCCGGGTCGGTGGTCGCCTGGTGCTGATCAGCGTCGGGGGTATCGAGACCGCCGACGACGCATGGGGCCGGATTACCGCGGGTGCGTCGCTGTTGCAGGGTTACACCGGCTTCGTCTACGGCGGAGGGTTGTGGCCCAAGCACATTCACGACGGCATCGCGCGTCGGCTGCACGAGGGCGGGTTCGCCTCGCTGCGCGACGCGGTCGGGTCGGCGGCACCCAAAGCTGGATAGTCATGCCGCCGTGTCTCACTCGAGAAAAACGAGCAGGGCAACAACCACGCCGAGGATTGCGAACGCGAGCGCCGAGCCGAACACGAACCGGCCTCCCCGGGTCTCGAGGATGACGAACCCGAGACGGGTCTCCTGGACGTATCGGTGCCGGGACACCGCCGCGAGCGCGGATATGACGCCGGCGCAGATGAGCGAGATCCCGAGGACACCGGTGACGTCGGCGTGCACGAGAAGGATGACGGCGATGGCGAAGACACTGCCCAGCCCGACCAGCGTCATCGCGCGCTGCAGGTGGCCGCGCTCGAACGGGTACTGGTCCCCCCACAGCTTCCCGGGCCCGGTCCTCATCGACGCTCAGCCCCGTGGCGTGAGGACGAGGACGACGACGCCGGCTCCCGCGAGGAGGATGGCCACGATGGCGAGCAGCGGGGCGCCGAAACCGGGCAACGGCTGGCGCCGCCGCAATGCGCGCTCGGTCACCCACCAACGCCGCACACCGAGGCCGCAGGTGCCGAAGGCGATCACAACGAGCCCCAGGGCGAGGATCTCGCTCCCGAACCAGGGGCGCTCGAGGAAGAGCCGGTTGATGGCAACGGCGCCCGCGAGCAGGGTCACCGCGAGCCGCAGCCACGCCAGGTAGGTACGTTCATTGGCCAGGCTGTACAGGGGGTCGGGCTCCCGGCCCTCGTCGTAGACCCCGCGCGGGGAGCGCGACCCGCGCTCCGCGTCGCCGTCGAAGTCCATCACCTCGTTGTCGGCCACCCCGTCACGGTAGCCCCCGGCCACGGCGTTGCCCGCGACACCGCACGAAGTGCCGCGCTGAGGTCATCGCGGTTGCGCCGGCTCGCCGAGCGGGTATCGCCCATCCCGAGAGCGGCCCCGATCGCCGCGCCGCGCTGGGCTGCCGCGTTGGCGGGCAACACCTTTCTACTTCTGTTCGTACGTGCCGAGGATGACCGCGCGCGCTATCGCATGCTGGAACAGATTGAATCCGAGGTAGGCCGGACTGGCATCCTCGCTGAGATCGAGCTTTTCGACGTCGACCGCGTGCACCGCGACGTAGTAACGATGCACCCCATGGCCCGCGGGCGGCGCGGCGCCAATGTAGCGGCGCATCCCGGCATCATTGACCAGCGTCTGCGCACTGCCCGGGAGTTCACTGCCGTCGCCCGCACCGGCGGGTAATTCGGTGACATCGGCCGGCAGGTTGGCCACCGCCCAATGCCAGAATCCGGATGCCGTCGGGGCGTCGGGATCGTAGACGGTGACCGCGAAGCTGCGGGTCTGCGCGGGGAATCCCGACCAGCTCAGTTGCGGGCTGACGTCTTCTCCGCCGGCGCCCATGATCCCGCTGACTTGGGGCTTCGCCAGCGGCTGGCCGTCGGTCATCGAGTCCGAGGTCAGGGTGAACGACGGCAACTTGGGCAGCGCGTCATACGGGGACGGCAGGCTCATGGGCGATCCTCTCGTGACTTGATTTGTTCTTCACTAGCAGTGCGTCAAGAAGTGTGCCAGCACCTCGGTGCCGAACTTCAATGCGTCGATGGGTACCCGCTCATCGACGCCGTGGAACAATGCGGTGAAATCCAATTCCGGCGGCAACCGTAGCGGGCTGAAGCCGAAGCAGCGAATCCCCAACTGCGAGAACGCCTTCGCGTCAGTACCACCGGACAGCATGTAGGGCACGGTGCGGCCGTCCGGATCCAGGGCCAGCACGGCGGCGTTCATGGCATCGACCAGGTCACCGTCGAAGCTGGTCTCGTAGGACGGAAGGTCCCTGATCCACTCGCGGGTCACGTCCGGGCCGATCAGCGCGTCGACCTCGGCCTCGAACGCCGCCTTGCGGCCCGGCAGGATTCGGCAGTCCAGCACCCCCTCCGCCGTAGCCGGGACGACGTTGACCTTGTACCCGGCCTTGAGCATCGTGGGGTTCGCGGTGTCGTGCAGAACGGCCTTCAGCATGCGAGCCGTAGGGCCGAGCTTCTCGATCGCTCCCTCCAGATCAGCCGACTCGGTATCGAACGTGAGCCCGGTCTCCTCGCCGACAGCGGCCAGGAACTGGGCGACGGCATCGGTCAGCACCAGCGGAAACCGGTGACGGCCCACCCGCGCGACCGCTTCGGCGACGGCGGTCACGGCGTTCTGGTCATGCACCATCGAGCCGTGCCCCGCCGGTCCTCGGGCGCTCAGCTTCATCCAGGACAGCCCCTTCTCAGCCGTCTCGATCAGATAAAGCCGGCGCTCTCCCCCGTCGGGACCGTGCACGGTCAGGGAAAAACCGCCCACTTCGCCGATCGCCTCGGTGACACCGTCGAAGAGATCGGGCCGGTTGTTTACCAGCCAATGGGCTCCGTAGTGACCGCCGTGCTCCTCGTCGGCAACGAACGCGAACACCAAGTCGCGTGGCGGCACGATACCGGCCCGCTTCAGCCGCCGGGCGACCACGATCATCATGCCGACCATGTCTTTCATGTCGACCGCGCCGCGGCCCCACACGAAGCCGTCCTCGACCGCACCGGAGAACGGATGGACGCTCCAGTCGGCCGGCTCGGCCGGCACGACGTCGAGATGCCCATGGATGAGCAGGGCGCCACGCGAGCTGTCGGCGCCCGGGAGGCGGACGAAAACGTTGGCCCTGCCGGATGCCCCGGATTCGAGGTACAGGGGCTCATAGCCGACCTCGGCGAGCTGCTCGGCGACCCAGCGCGCACACTCGGCCTCGCCTTGGGTGGTCTCGGGCTCACCGGTGTTGGTGGTGTCGAACCGAATCAACCTGCTGACAATCTCGACCACATCGTCGCTCGGGCTGGTTGGCTCTTCGGTCTGGGCGGTCACAACCACATTTCCTACCACTGCCCGCGGCGCCGGGCTCGCCAGCCGGGCTCCGGGGCGTCTCAGCAGCTGGGTTGGGAAGGCGCGAGCCAATCCGATAGCCTTAGCTGCCAACCCATGCCGGTTTGGTCTTGTCCGAGTGGCGGAATGGCAGACGCGCTAGCTTGAGGTGCTAGTGCCCTACTAATGGGCGTGGGGGTTCAAGTCCCCCCTCGGACACCCTTTGTGACGAGTCGAGGTATCAGGCCCGGAGCGTCGCATGCCGGCGCCGTAACCGAGCTGGCAGCGCGACAATTCGGTTCTCGCATAGGCGCATCGGGCGTGTGATGACGCCCCGAAATCGCCATTCCTGGCAAACGTTTGCGCTCGTGCGGAGCCTTACGAAATTCCACCGCGCGCACGTAGGCTGGAAAGCGACCGATGACCCCACCGAACGGCTTCCTCCGGCGAACGGCGACGCGCACTTTTCGTGACCGTCGCGAGGCCGGTCGTGCCCTGGCCGACGAGCTGGCGTCCTACCGCGACACAGACGGTGTGCTGGTTTTCGGGCTGGCGCGCGGTGGCGTTCCGGTGGCCTGGGAAGTCGCCGTGGCGCTGCATGCCCCGATGGATGTGTTCTTGGTCCGCAAGCTCGGCGTGCCGCGCTGGTCGGAGCTGGCGATGGGTGCGTTGGCCAGCGGCGGCGGGGTGGTGATGAACGACGACGTGGTTTCCAGCTTGCACGTCACCGACGAACAGGTTCGCGAGGTGGTCGCCAGCGAGAGCGCCGAGTTGGCCCGGCGCGAGAGCGCGTATCGGGGCGGGCGCCCGATCGCCGACCCGCGCGGCAAGATCGTGATCCTCGTCGACGACGGGATCGCCACCGGCGCCAGCATGCTGGCCGCCGTCCGGGCTGTGCGGGCCGCCGGGCCCCGATCGATCGTCGTCGCGGTTCCGGTCGGACCGGCGTCAACCTGTCGCGAGCTTGCGCAGGAAGCCGATGATGTGGTGTGCGTGACCACGCCGCCCGGATTCGAAGCGGTGGGCCAGGTCTACGACGACTTCCGCCAGGTGAGTGACGATGAGGTTCGCGAGCTGCTCAATACCCCAACCGACTGAGCGCGGTTACTTGGCCGGGTCGTCGCCGTAACTGTCTGCCGATACCGTCGACTCTCCGGTAGCGCCGCCGTCGGCTTCCTCCGATGACTCGTCGACCCCGGATTCGCTCTGATCCGGCACTTCCTCGGGATAGTCGACGTAAGCCTCTTCTTGGGCTTCTTCGTCGGTGTCCCCGGCATCGTCATGGGCATCCGCGCCCATGTCGCGTCGCTGCCGTTCCCGCACCGCGTCGATGATCAACAGCACCACGCCCAGGACGCTGGCGCCAATACACACCCATGCCACCAGCTCGTTGCTGGTGACGACTGCGAACACCAACGCCACGAGCCCGATCAGGGCCAGTACCAGCGCAATGACGAGCATCGGTCATCCTCCAGGCGACGAGCGGGACTGCCAGGTCTGTGTAGCTCTAGTGTGCCAACCCGGGAGCCAGGCGAGTGTCCGGCACGCCCAGAGGCTAGTTATTGCCCCGATTGAATTGGTCGAACCCGGCGGCATCGGCGCTGGAGTCGACGGGCGCCGCCGATCCGCGCTGACCGAGTTCTTCCAGCTGCGATTCCAGGTAGGTCTTGAGTCGGGTGCGGTATTCGCGTTCGAAGGTACGTAGCTGCTCGAGGCGGCCCTCCAGCACGGTGCGCTGCTGGTTGATGGTTCCCATGATCTCGGAATGCTTGCGCTCGGCGTCGGCCTGCAGCGCGTCGGCCTTCTCCTGGGCCTGCCGCAACTGAGTTTCAGAGCGGGTCTGCGCATCGGCCAGCATCGCGTCGGCGCGTTGCCGCGCCTCGGTGACCGTGGTCTCGGCGGTCTGGCGTGCCTCGCTGACGATCTGGGTGGCGTTGGCGCGCGCGTCGGCCAACATCTTTTCCGATTCGGCCTTGGCGGTGCTGGTGAGCCGGTCCGCCGTGTCTTGTGCCAGTGCCAGCACCCGGGCGGCCTTGATGGCCTGTTCCTCGTTGGTGCCCGCGGCCTCCGCCGGCTCCTCCTTGACCGCCTTGGGTTCGGGGACGGGAATCGCCGCGGTGGGCTGGGCTGCGGTAGCCGGAACACCGCCGCCGGCGCCCAGCTCCCGGTCGAGCTCCTCAATCCGTTGACGCAGATCGGAGTTCTCTTCGATGAGTCGCGTCAGCTCGGCCTCGACCAAATCGAGGAAGGCATCGACCTCGTCTTCGTTGTAGCCCCGCTTGCCGATCGGTGGCTTACTGAACGCCACATTGTGGACGTCGGCTGGTGTAAGCGGCATTGTTTCGTCCCCTCAAGTTCCTGTCGAACGTTCTGGAAAGTGTAGAACGGAGTGCTAGCCGTTGTGCAACTGCCGTCCATCCTGTCACACCAGACGCGACCGTTCCTGGTCAGGCCAATAAATTAGAACCAATTTCAAGACATTAAGGCCAATAAAATCCGAAACCCTAGAAATTTTAAATCGCACGCACCAAACCGACGCTAAAACGTGGCCGAATCGTCTCTCTTTGGAAGGTACTCCCGCCGCGCCTGAACGCTGGTCAGGCCGCGGCGCCGAACGCCAGTTGCATACCGATGAATGCGACCAGCAGTAGCACCATGATGGACAGGTCGAAACGGACCGCCCCGATGGTGAGTTGCGGGATCAGCCGCCGTAGCAGTTTCACCGGCGGATCGGTGATCGACATGATGATTTCCAGAATCACCACGGTGATACCGGTCGGATGCCAGTCGCGGCTGAACGAGCGAATGAATTCAACGACGACCCGAGCGATGAGCAGCAGCCAGAAGATGAACAGCGCAAACCCAAGGATCTGAAAGAACAGCACCAACTGCGAGCCCCGACCTTACCGATGAGATGACCGATTCGTCAGCCGCCGCTCACGAGAGCGGCGGTTGCCAGCGTACCGACTCTTCCGGACCGACACACATCTCGCATGGTCTGCACCGAGAGCCGAAACAGGCGGCGAGCCGCCGATTCGGACGGTGGCGGCCGTGCCTATTGGTAGGCGTAGAAGCCGGTTTCGGCGATCCGGCGACGTTCCTCGGGCGACACGTCGACGTCGGCCGGCGACAGCAGGAACACCTTGGTCGCGACCTTGTCGAAGGAGCCGCGCAACGCGAAGGCCAGGCCGGCCGCAAAGTCAACGAGCCGTTTGGCGTCGGCGTTGTCCATAGACACCAGGTCCATGATGACCGGGGTGCCGTCGCGGAACCGCTCCCCGATGGTGCGGGCCTCGCTGTAGTCCTTGGGCCGCAGCGTGGTGATCTTCGACAGCGGATGTCCCTCTTCGAACATCATCGCCATCCGGCGTGGATCCATCGCCAGCGCGCCGCGGGTGGAGTTGCGCAACCACGACCCGAAGCGCGGCCTGCTCATCTCGGACCGGTCGAACTCGCGGGGATGGACGGGACTGTAGCGGGCTTCGTCCGGGTAGCCGCCGCGGTAGCTGCCGGGCGGCGGGTAGTCGGCGGGCTCGCCGCGGGGGTCGTCATAGTCGCGCCCTTCGAAACGGCCTTCGTAGCGGCCATACCCGTCGTCGAACCGGGGGCGGGGAAAGCCACGGGAGGGTGCGCGGTCGTCGTAGTACTCGTCGTCGTAGTCGTCCATCGGGGCCATACCGAAATAGGCCTTGACTTTGTGCAGTGTGCTCATTGCGTGAACCCTTCTAGCCCCTGGGATTTCTGGTGTTCGTGATGAAGGTGTTACTACAGTGACTACTCACGGTGACGGTAACGGTCGCGGGCCCAATAGCGCGGTACCGACACGCACACACGTCGAACCGTATTTAACGGCTATTTCGAAATCATCGGACATACCCGCCGACAGCCCCACCGCGTTCGGATGGGATTCGAGCACCCGCTGGTGCTCCGATCGCAGCTGGTCAAACGCCTCTTCGGGGTCCGAGTCCAGCGGCGGGATGGCCATCAAACCGACCAGTTCGAGGCTTTTCGACTCCTCGACCTGCGCACACACCTGATCGACCGCCCCGGCCGTCGCAACATCGACCCCGCCGCGCGACACGTCGCCGTCGAGGCTGATCTGGACGTATGCCCGCAGCGGGTCGGTGCGACGGCCCTCGGACAGGGCCGCCGATACTCCCCGGTCAAGCGCGGTTACCAGGTGCGGGCTGTCGACCGAGTGAGCGGTGTGTGCCCAGCGGGCTACCGAACGCGCCTTGTTCCGCTGAATGTGGCCCACCATGTGCCAGCGCATGTCCGGCCCGCCCGCCCGCGGGGACGTCACCAGCAGGCGGGCGACCTCAGCAACCTTTGCCCCGGCTTCCTGGTCGCGCGATTCGCCAACGGCGTGGCAACCCAATCGGGACAAAATCACCACGTCGGTTGCCGGAAAGAATTTGGTGATCGGCAGCAATTCGATTTCGGCGACATTGCGGCCCGCCGCTTCCGCAGCTGCCGCAAGCCGCGAGCGCACGGCCGCCAGCGCATGCGTCAATTCCGATTCGCGGTCACCTCGACTTTCCGGAGCCGCCGTCCCAACCGCCATGGCGGTCACTCCATCCAGACCAGCGAGGCCAGCCGGCCGGTTGGCGCATCCCGGCGGTGACTGAACAACGCCGAGTCGGCCACCGTACACCGTGGGTCGATGTCGATGGACGTGACACCCAAAGCCCGTAGCTGGCAAGCGATTCCGGCTCGAAGATCGAGTCCGGGAGTTCCGGTCGCGGTGGTGGTGCGGCTGCCCGGCAACGCCGCCTCGACCTCGTCGGCCATCGCCGCGGGCACCTCGTAGTTGCGGCCGCTGACCGCCGGACCCAGCAGCGCAGAGATGTCATCGGCTTGCGCGCCGCGCGCCAGCATGGCCTCCACCGCGCGCGCCACCACTCCCCGTTGGGCGCCGACGCGACCGGCATGCACGGCCGCCACCACTCCTGCGCGAGCGTCGGCCATCAGCACCGGTACGCAGTCGGCGGTCACCACCGCCAACGCCAGTCGCGGCGCGCTGGTCACCAGCGCGTCGGTGTCTTCCACCGCGGTGTGGCGCGGCCCGTCCACCCCCTCGACGCGATCACCGTGCACCTGGTTCATCCACACCACCCGGTCGGCGCCCAGGCCTATCGCGGCGGCCAGCCGGCCCCGGTTAGCGGCTACCGCCGCCGGGTCATCACCGACATGGTCGCCCAGGTTGAACGTGTCGAACGGCGGCGCCGAAATACCGCCCGCGCGAGTGGTGGTTACCCGTCGAATGCGAACACTCACGTGACCAGTATCGGAGAAACGGTGTCGGCCGGGCGGCCCGGCCACGTCGGGTCGGGATCGCATGATGACGTTCACGGTCTCAGCGGCGCATGAAGGGCGGCACATCGACGTCGTCGTCGTCGCCGCCGATATTCAGCGTGGCACCGTTGGTGTGCACCGGCACGCTCACCGCGTCGACGGGCTCGAACAGCGTCGAGGTGAGCTTGCCTGCCTTCGCCGACTCGATTCTGTGCGCCCCGCCGGTTTTCTCCCCGGCGCTACCCCCGACGACCGGCTTGCGGCCGGGTCCGGCGGCGTCGAAGCCCGCGGCGATGACGGTGACCCGCACCTCATCGCCCAGCGAGTCGTCGATGACAGTCCCGAAAATGATGTTGGCGTCCTGGTGGGCGGCATCCTGCACCAGGGACGCCGCCTCGTTGATCTCGAACAGGCCCAGGTCGCTGCCGCCGGCGATCGACA
>CAYNLB010000090.1:0-18508 GCA_964397935.1 uncultured Mycobacterium sp. | reverse complement strand
TGACGCCGGGATGGTCGCGCGGCACGATGAACGACTTGATCGCCGCGCGGCCCTTGGACTTGTCCAGCGTTGCCCACACCACGATGTGGGTGGCGCGCGATCCGGCGGTGACGAAGATCTTCTCGCCGTTGATCACGTACTCGTCGCCGTCCAGGGTGGCAGTCGTGGATACCGCCGCCGAGTCCGACCCGAATCCCGGTTCGGTGATGGCCATCGCCGCCCACACCTTGCCCAGGCGTTCCAGTTGTTCGTTGGTGGCGACCGCGGAGATGGCCGCGTTACCCAGGCCTTGATACGGGACGGACAGCATCATCGCCAGGTCGCCCCAGCTGGCCTCCAGGGTCTGCAGCAGCGCTGCCATGTTGGCGCCGTTGTGGTTCTTGGTCCTGGTTTCCTCCTCGTCGCGGAGCGCGTCGGCTCCGGCGAATGCAAACGATTCGGAGGCGCCCTCGAACAGGCTCATCATGGTGTCGAGCTCGACCGGGTAGGCGTGCTCCTTGAGGTCGTATTTGCGAGCGATCGGCCGCATCATCTCGGCGGCACCCTGATGGGTCTTGACGATCACCGCTTGCAGCTTGCGGGGCAGTTCCAAGTTGATTGCCATGGTTGAACTTTCAGCTCGTATCAGATGACGATTCAGATGACGACAACGCCTTCGGCGACGCCGATGGCCCGTAGGTCGCGGTACCAGCGCTCGACCGGGTGTTCCTTGGTGTAGCCGTGGCCGCCGAGCAGTTGCACGCCGTCCAGGCCGATTTGCATGCCCTTGTCGGCGCCGAGCCGTTTGGCCAGTGCCGCTTCGCGGGTGAAGGTGAGACCCTGTTCGGCACGCGCCGCGCCGCGCCAGGTGATCAGCCGCAGGCCGTCCAATTCGATGGCGATGTTGGCGCACATGAAGGCGACGGCTTGACGACGGGCAACCGGCTCGCCAAAGGCCTCACGCTCTTTTACGTACGGGACGACGTAGTCGAGCACCGCGTGTGACGTGCCGACGGCCAGGGCCGCCCAGCCCAGCCGGGATAGCGCGATCGCCTCCGAGTAGTCGTCGTCACAGGCCGCCTCCTCGCCCAGCCGGGCACGCAGCGGCACCGACACTCCGGAGAGTTCCACCTGGCCCAGGGCCGCCGCGCGGATCCCCATGCTCGGGTCTGCCTTGACGGTAAGGCCTTTGGTCGACGACTCGACGATGAACATGGCCGGCTTGCCGTTCAGCTGTGCGCCGACGATGAACAGTTCGGCGTCGGCCGCCGCCGGGACCAGTGACTTCACTCCATCGAGGCGGTAGCCACTGGGGGTGCGCACCGCGGTCGTCTTCAGGCGGGTGGGGTCGAACAGCGGCTGCGGCTCGGCGATGGCTACGCAGGCCTGGGGGACACTGCCGCCGGCGAACTCGGGAAGGTAGGTGGCCTGCTGGTCGGCACTGCCCCAGTGGGTCAGCGCCGCCGCCACGCCGCCCGGGGCCAGAATCGGCAGCGCCAGCCCCATGTCGCCGTAGGCGAGCGCCTCGGCGACCAGCACGTTGGTCACGCTGGATCGCTGCGCGGCGATGCCGTCGAAGTCCTCGGGAATGTTGATCGCGGTGATGCCCAATTCGGCCGCCTTGGCGATCAGGCCGGGCGGGTAGGTCGCGGCCTCGTCGGCGTCGTGCGCCGCGGGCCGCAGCACTTCTTCGGCGAATTCATCGAGGGTTTCGATGATCATCTTCTGGTCGTCGTCGGGCGTCAGGTCGAAGTAATCCTGGCCGCTGGACTTCAGCCGGGTCGGTCCGCTGCGCAGGTTCTGGATGCGCTTGAACTGCCGCGAGGTGGCGCCGGCGGTGGAAAAGATCGTCTTCGTGCCGTAGCGCAGGCCGCGATTGAGCGGATCGCGCAGCCGGTACTTGTCCAGGAACTCCTGCCCGACCAGGGGGGTGAGCAGCGCCAGGGCCACGTCGATTCCCGTTCGTTTGTGCGGCGCCAGCCCGACCCCGGTCTTGCGGCCACGCCGTTTGGCGCGTGAGCGGGTGGGTTTTGGAGTCTGTGGTGAACCGGAAACGGTGTCGGTCATGTCGGCAGCCTCGGTCGTTGGGGCGATGCGGATCACCCTATCTTACTCCGGAGTAAGATAGAAAGGGTTGCGTGTTAACTAATTCACAGTGCGAGGCTGCTGAGCACCTGTTGTTGCAGCACGCCGTTGGTCGCCACGGCGCTGCCGCGGTGCGGCCCGGCGACGCCGTCCAGACCCGTCAGTGTCCCGCCCGCTTCGCGGACCAGGATGTCGAGCGCCGCAAGATCCCACACCGAAACCTCCGGCTCGGTGGCGATATCGACAGCGCCCTCGGCGACGAGGCAGTAAGAGAGGAAGTCACCGAAGGCGCGCACCCGCCACACGGCGTCGGTGAGTTCGATGAAGCGTTCCCGAATGCCGCGCTGCGCCCACCCGGACAGGCTGGAAAAGGAGAGGCTGGCCGAATTCAGTTGTGCCACTGAGGAAACCGACAGTCGACGCGGCGGGGCGCCGCTAACCGAGACGAACGCGCCCTGGCCGTGCGCTGCCCACCATCGGCGCCGCAGTGCTGGTGCGCTCACGGCGCCGACCACGGCGACACCGTCCTGCAGCAGCGCGATCAAACTGGCCCATACCGGCACCCCGCGCACGAAGTTCTTGGTGCCGTCGATCGGGTCGATGATCCACTGCCGTCCGGTGAAGGTCGTGGTTCCGCCGAACTCCTCGCCGAGGATGCTGTCGTCGGGCCGTTCGCGTCCCAGTGTCTCCCGCAGCTCGGTTTCGACCGCGCGATCGGCGTCGGTTACCGGCGTCAGGTCCGGTTTGGTGTCGATGTGCAGGTCGAGCGCGCCGAATCGGGCGGAAGTCAGAGTGTCCGCCCGGTCGGCCAGCATCAGCGCCAGAGCTAGATCGTCCCGGTTCATCAGCGCCGCTCTCCCCCGCGAGCGGGTGGGGGTACCTCCCACTTGTGGGGGCGGGCCCCCACCGCATCGTCCTCGGCGCGACTCATGTCAGCAGTCCTACCATGGCCGGGTGTGGGAATTCGGTGTGCTGCTCCTGTTGGTGGCCGTCTTGGGGGTATTCCTTGCCCAGCGGTTTCTTCCCCGCGGCCCCCGCGGTGAGCTGCTCAGCGGCACGCTGCTGGTGACCGGGGTCAGCCCGCGACCGGACGCCACCGGCGAGCAATTGGTGACCATCGCCGGTGTGATCAACGGGCCCACCGTCAGCGAGTACGCGGTGTATCAGCGCATGGCAGTCGACGTCGAACACTGGCCGACCATGGGGCAGCTGTTTCCGGTGCTGTATTCGGCTAAGAATCCGGACAACTGGCGGATCGCACCGCCGGAGCCGCCCGCGGGCTAGCGTTATCCGGTCGGTGCTCGCTAGCTTCGCCTCTTCAGCTCCGACGGGTGAAGTCATCGACGACACCCTGCAATATCTCCGGGTGCCGCAGAAACGGCGTGATGATGTCAACCGGCAATGGGAAAACCACCGTCGAATTCTGGTCCGCTCCCAGCTCCAAAAGCGTCTGCAGATAACGCAACTGCAGCGAAGCCGGGCTCTTGGACAAGGTCTCGGCGGCTTCGCGCAACTCCTCCGATGCCTGCAGTTCGCCTCGGGCGTTGATGACTTTGGCCCGGCGCTCACGTTCGGCTTCGGCCTCGCGGGCCATCGCCCGCTGCATCGACTCGGGAATCTCGACATCCTTGATCTCCACCACGCGCACCTGGATGCCCCACGGGTCGGTCATCTTCTCGATGATCGTGCGCAGATCGCTGTTCAGATCTTCGCGATGCGCCAGCAGGGTGTCCAGATCGGCGCGGCCCAGCAGCGAACGCAGCGTCGTCTGGGCGATCTGCGAGGTCGCGATCGCGTAGTTCTCCACCGCTAGAATCGCTTTGAGCGGGTCCGTCACCGCAAACATGACGACCGCGTTGACACGGGCCGGCACGTTGTCGCGGGTGATCACCTCCTGCGGTGGAATGGTGAGCGTCACCAGCCGCTGGTCGACCCGAATCATCTTGTCCGCCAGCGGAATCAGCAAGCGAAGCCCGGGCTGGTAGAGCGGGCGCACATGGCCCATCCGGAACACGACTCCGCGTTCGTACTCTCGCAGCACGGCCGCCGAGAAAAACCCCAGCAGGGCCAACGTCACGATCCCCACTGCGATGACACCGATCACGACGGCGGTCACGATGTTTGGTCCTCCTTGGTGTGCCAACCGCCCCAGCGGGTGGAATACCGGTCGATCGCGGCTGCCACTTGATCCTCGATCGCGGTGCGGTGCGGGAGATGGTCCGGCGCGTTGGACGGGGTGTTCCACAGGTGCCGGGCGAGCGGCAATCCGAGCACCACGACCAGCAGCACCGTGCCCGCCAGGACCAGTACGTCAGTGGCCGAATGGTCGGAGATCAACGTTGCCGACGGCAGCACCACACCGAACGCGGCCACGCAACAGGCGAGGCCCCGGTGGAACCGCCCGGCGTCCGAATGCGGCCACGGATCGATTTCACGACTGATCTCGCGGCCGTGATCCGATGTCGTACAACCGGTTTTAGCCGGGCAGCTGTTGCACACCACCGGTAATGCCCGATACCGCATGACTCGTTGCCGCGGGTCAAACGAGCTCGGCCAGAGCCACTGATCCTGCGGGCACATCCAGGCGTCATGGTCGGGCCGATAGGTGAACTGGCCCGTGCGCCATCGCGCCGCGCGCACCGATGCCCGCCTCGCCATCGTGTCGAAACTCCACCCGATGGCCAGCAGCGCCAGCGAATAACCGGCAATCAGCCACACCGATGCGTTCGGCAGTGTCATCGGTCAGTCCTTGTCCACGGCAACGCGTTTGGATTCGCCTGCAATGCTGGACTCGCTGTAGAGCGGATGTTCCGGCAACTCGTCAACGGGCGAAGCGGAGCGGAAGTTGCGCAGTGCGGTCCATGCGATCCAGACAAACGGCAGGACACCGCCGACGATCATGATGAGGTCGCCCGGTAACCGCAGCCATTCGAGCACGGCGTTGCCGGGTCTGGTGATGTAGCCCAGCGAGCGCGCCTCGAAGTAGCCGTCGCTGACCGAGTGGTAGAGCTGCAGCACGCCCAGCGGCAGCAGCGTGACGAACACCATCCAAGCCAGGCCGATGTTCAAGCTCCAGAACGAGATTCGCGCCCATTTCTCCGGCCATTTGTCGGCCGGAATCATGTAGCGGAACGCAAACATCGCCAGGCCCACGGCGAGCATCCCGTATACGCCCATCATCGCCGCATGCGCATGGTTGGCTGTCAGTGCGGTGCCGATCTGGTAGTAGGACACGACCGGCAGGTTGATCAGGAACCCGAAGATGCCGGCGCCCAGGAAGTTCCAGAACCCAACGGCGACGAGGAACATCACCGCCCAGCGATGCGGGAACGGCTTGCTGTCGCCGGACTGCTGGCGCGCCCCCAGCTGCAAGAACGCCCAGGCTTCGACGGTGAGGAAGGTCAACGGAATGACCTCGGCCGCCGAGAAGAACGCGCCCAGCGCCATGTGTTCCACCGGGGTGCCCGAAAAGTAGAGGTGGTGCATGGTGCCGATGACGCCGCCGGCGGAGTAGAGGATGACGTCGAGGAAGATCACGCCCAGCGCGATTCGTTCACGCACGACGCCCAGCAGTACGAACATGTAGGCCACCATCACGGTGGTGAACAGTTCGAGGAAATCCTCGACCCACAGATGGACCACCCAGAACCGCCAGAATTCGGCGACCGTGTAGTGAGTGCCGCTGCTGGCCAACAGGCCGACGGTGTAGAACGCCGGGATCGCCAGTCCGGAGAAGAAGAGCAGCCATGGCATGTTCATCTTCGACTCGCTCTTGAGCCTGGCGCGCATGCCGCGCCAAATGATCGCGATCCACACGAACATGCCGACGATGAGGAGGATCTGCCATAGCCGCGGCAGGTCGAGGTACTCCCACTGCTGGGAGAGCAGTCCGTGGGGAATCACACCATAGATGGAAAGCGCCTCACATATCAGCGAACCGAATACCACCACCGCGACCGCGCCCAGCAGGAGGTACGCAAGCAAGCCCTGGCGGCGCGGCTCGCGGCGGGCGATGAATGGCACCAGGAAGATGCCACCCGCCAGGAAAGCCGCCGCGGTCCAGAACAACGACAGCTGCACGTGCCACGTCCGGGCCAGGTTGTACGGCAACACCCGGGCCAAGTCCAGGCCGAAGAAGTTCGACAAGTCGGCCCGATAGTGCTCGGCCGCCGCGCCCAGCAGCGTCTGCGCCAAGAACAGCACCGACACGATCGCGAAAAACCAGATCGTGGCCCGCTGCGCCCGCGTCAGGCCAACTTCGCCGGGTTGACGGAACGACAGGGTGGACGCCTCGGCGCTGTGCCAGCCCACATTCTGGCTCCACCGCCCGTAGACGGCGAACATGATTCCGATCCCGCCCAGCAACGCGATCAGGGAGAGCGCCGACCACACGATCACCGGGGCGGTCGGCCCGTTGTCCACCCGTGGTTCGGCCGGCCAGTTGTTGGTGTAGCTGTACTTGTGGCCGGGA
The DNA here is from genome assembly GCA_964397935.1 of uncultured Mycobacterium sp. GTDB lineage: Bacteria > Actinomycetota > Actinomycetes > Mycobacteriales > Mycobacteriaceae > Mycobacterium. Next base: position 11,973 of record CAYNLB010000090.1, on the reverse strand, counting down.
CGTTCGGCGGCTCCGGCCCACGCGGTCCAGGCGAAGAACGCCGTCAGGTCGTGGATTTGGGTCTTGTCGGTGATCATCTGGGGCAACAGCCCGTATTTCGTCGAGTTCTCACCGAAATAAGCCGCGTAGTGGCGTTCGATTTGGTCGAATGCCGCGGCCTGCCGGTCGGTGAACACGAGCGTCTTGGTGGCGGGGTGGTACCGATTGGTCCGGAACTCGTTGACGACCCGATTGCGCGGATCGGTCACACCCTGTGCTCGCAATTGACCGGCGACGTCATCGGTGGCCAGCCGCAGGTATTCGGCCGTGTAGTCGGGCCCCAGGTAGGCGCCGTGGCCGAGCACCGACCCGTACTCCATCAGGCCGCGGGCCTGGTAGAGCTCTTGGCCGCGGGTGATGTCGTGGCCGGTGAAAAGGGTCTGACCCGATTCGTCGACGACCTTTTCCGGCATCGGCATCGATGCCGAATAAGTCCGGTAGGCCAGGATGCCCATCACCAAAAAGCCGAAGATCATCACCAAGGCGACGCTTTGAAGCCAGGCCCGCCCCACCAAGGGTTGCGATGATGACTGGTAGGGATGCGGCGAGGACGATAACGGTTGAGCTGCCATTCTCAAGGTCTCCCGTCGACGAGTGGCTGCATCACCCACCGAATCGCCGGGGCGATACGGCCTAAACCTTAGTTCGCCCTCGGTCGTGATGACAGCCGTCTTTCTGACGCCCGGCTCAAGGGACCAATGGCACCCAATTGGAGACCCAATGCCCCTGGGCTTGCGAGGGCTCCAGTTAATAGCGTGACCGGTTGGTAGCAGCGATGATCTGCCCCCCAGGCCAACACAGGAGCCCGCGATGCTGTATTCAGCTCCGACCATCGTCGTCGGTGTCGATGGATCGAAGTCGGCCACCAACGCGGCATGCTGGGCAGTCGACGAAGCGGCCAGCCGGGACCTACCGCTGCGACTGGTCTACGTGATCGAGCCGTCGCATCTTCTTGGGCCCGGGGCTGAGGTGTCCCGAGTCGCCGCCGCCCGGTCGGCGCTGTACGTGGCCCGTCGTGCCGTCGAGACGACCGGGAAGCCGGTGAAGATCGAAACCGAGGTCATCCAGGGCAAGCCACTCGCCAAGCTGCTGGAAGAGTCGAGGTCGGCGGCGATGATCTGTGTCGGGGCGATCGGTCGCAAGCATGCCCACGATGGCGTTGGTTCCACCGCGGCGGCCCTGGCTGTGTCGGCCCTGTGCCCGGTGGCGGTGATCCGGCGGCCGGTGGGCCAATCGGCAACCCCGGGAACGGGCCGCGTCGTCGTGCACGCCGACAACGGTGTAGCGCTGCATTATGCCTTCGAGGAGGCGCGACTGCGGCAAGCGCCGCTGCGCGCGATCTCGGTGTCCCCGGCCGCAGGGCCGGATGACGCCGACGAGAAGCGTTTGGCACAAGCGCAACTGGGTCGGCGGATTGACCGGTGGACACGCCTGTACCCCGATGTTCAGGTCGAGGCCGCCGTCGTGAGGGGGGATGTCGACCGGTATCTGGCCGCCAACGACGAGCCCGATCAGCTGTTCGTCACCGACTCGCAAGAGTGTTTCGAGTTGTGCGGTGCCCATTACGCGGGCCGTTCCGTTCTGGCCGTGCGCTCCAAGAACTTGTGACTGTTCGTCTCGCCAGGGAGGTGTGGTGGCTGAAGCAATGGCCCACTCAACCCGACTCGCTTCGGGCGCAATGCACGTGCAGCACTCGCCCGCCCGACTCTCGACGACGTGGATCGACCGGCCATGAGTGCGGAGGCCCCGACGGGCGATGCGGCCGGTACCGCGACGCGCCGACTTCGCCACCCGCTGTCGCAATTGCGGCTGCGTGAGCTGCTGGCCGAGGTGCAGGACCGTGTCGAGCTCATCGTCGAGGGCCGCGACCGCTTCGACGGGCTGGTCGAAGCGATGTTGGTGGTCACGTCGGGGCTGGAGCTGGACGCCACCCTGCGATCGATCGTGCACTCGGCGACGAACCTGGTCGATGCCCGCTACGGCGCTCTGGAAGTGCACGGCCGGGACCGCCAAGTATTGCGATTCGTCCACGAGGGCATCGATGACGAAACCGTCCGGCGCATCGGCCACGTGCCCGAAGGCCGGGGTATCATTGGTCTGTTGATCCGCGACCCCAAACCCGTACGCCTGGACAACATTTCGGAGCATCCGGATGCTATCGGCTTCCCGCCGCACCACCCACCGATGCGGACGTTCCTCGGTGTGCCGATCCGTGTTCGCGATGAATCATTCGGAACTCTTTACCTGGCTGACAAGACCAATGGGCAGCCGTTCGGTGATGACGACGAGGTGTTGGTTCAGGCGCTGGCCGCCGCCGCGGGAATCGCCATCGCGAACGCGAGGCTTTACGAGCAGGCCAGGGCGCGCCAGTCCTGGATAGAGGCCACCCGAGACATCGCCACCGAATTGTTGTCCGGCGCCGAACTCGCGTCGGTGTTCCGGCTGGTGGCCGAGGAGGCACTCAAGCTGACCGGGGCCCATGCCGCCCTGGTGGCAATTCCCGTTGGCGAGAACCCGCAGCCCGCCGAGGCGGTCGAGCTGCTGGTGATCGAAACCGTCGGCAGCGCCCTGGCCTCCGCCACCGGGCAAACTCTCCCGTTGGCGGACAGCGCATTCGGGAATGCATACGCCAAGAACGCTCTCCAACATCTCGACCGGTTCGAGCTCGACGGTATGGAAATGGGACCCGCGCTGGTGATGCCGTTGCGGTGCACCGGGACGGTCGCCGCCGTCGTTGTCGTGCTGCAGGAAGGCGGCGCGGGCTCAATCACCGACGAACAGCTCAAGATGATGGCCGCGTTCGCCGATCAGGCGGCGCTGGCCTTGCAGCTGGCCACGTCGCAGCGCCGGATGCGCGAACTCGATGTGGTCACCGAGCGCGACCGCATCGCGCGTGAGCTCCACGATGACGTGATACAGCGGCTTTTTGCGGTCGGCCTGGCGTTGCAGGGGATGGTGCCGCGAGTCCGCGATTCGGAAGTTCAGCAACGACTCACCGAAGCCGTAGACGATTTGCAGGGCGTCATTCAGGAAATCCAGACCACGATCTTCGATCTGCATGCATCACCACGGGGCTCCTCTCGGCTCCGGCAACGGATCGACGAGACCATCGCCAGACTCGCCGGCGTGCAAGTGCGCGCCGTTGTCCAATTCGTCGGTCCGCTGTCGGTGGTCGACGGCACGCTGGCCGATCACGCGGAGGCGGTGGTCGCCGAAGCGCTCCGCAACGCCGTTGACCACGCTGAGGCCACCACGGTGACGATTCGGGTCGCGGTCGGTGACGAGTTGTGTATCGAGGTCAGCGACAACGGTCGCGGGATGCCCGAGGATTTCGCCGGTTCCGGTCTGGCGGATCTGCGGCAGCGGGCAGCGCAGGTTGGCGGTCGATTCACGATCGGACGCCGACCGGACTCCGCCGGAACACGGCTGCAGTGGTCGGCGCCGTTGCCGGCCTGACGGTCAGCGAGTGCCGCGAGTCGGCTCAGCCGTGACTGATCCGCAGCAGCTCGGCCAGGTTCGGCAGCTTGACGCGGGGACGCCCGTGCGGTTCGCCGGCGGTTCGCTCATGGCGATCGATGATCTCCCAGTGTGCCGAGGTGACCAGTTTGGGCTGGCGCGAGGCCAGCCAGTCGGCCAGCCGTTGGGCATGGTCCGTCGGGAAATCCGCCAGTCCGCCTTCCTTGGCGCGGGCCAGGTCGGCGATCAGGGTATCGACGCTTTCCTGCGAGTCCTTCTTATTGGTACCGATGACACCGGTCGGCCCGCGTTTGATCCACCCGACTACGTATTCGTTGCGGCTGCCCTGGATCCGGCCTTCTGTGTTGGGGATGGTCGCGGTTTTGTCGTCGAACGGCAGCCCCGGAGTGGGCACACCGCGGTAACCGACCGACCGCACCACCAACTGAACGGGTAGCTCCTCGCGTTCGCCGGTGTCCTGGGCCGTCACCCGGCCGCTGGAATCGGTGACCAGCTCGTTGCGGCCGAGCAGGATCTGCTCCACCTTGCCGTTGCCTTTGATCTCGATGGGGGAAGTCATGAATCGGAACACGATCCGGCGGTGGCCGGGGCGAGGGGCGCGGTCCGCGTAGTCACGCAGCACGTTGAAGTTCTGCTTGGCGGTTTTGCCGGCCGCGGCCGCGTCTTCGTCGGTGATGCCCTGCAGCTGGGCAGGATCGACGACCACATCGACCCCTTCCAGGTCTCCCAGCTCACGCAGCTCGAGCGTGGTGAAGGCCGTCTGCAGGGGCCCGCGCCGGCCGATGATCACCGCCTCCTCGACCCCGCGTGGACGCAGCGAGTGCAGTGCGTGATTGGCGATGTCGGTGAGCCCCAGCACCTCGGGATCGGTGACCAGGATGCGTGCGACGTCGAGGGCGACGTTGCCGTTGCCGACGACCACGGCCCGGGCGCCGGACAGGTCGGGTGTCTTCTGCTCGAAGTGCGGGTGCGCGTTGTACCAGCCGACGAAGTCGACGGCGGCGATACTGCCCGGCAGGTCCTCGCCGGGAATGTTCAGTGCGCGGTCGGACTGCGCCCCGATCGCGTAGATGACGGCGTCGTAGCGCTCGGCGAGCTCGTCGGATTGCACATGTTCACCGACCTCCACGTTGCCGAAGAAACGGAAGCGGGGGTCCGCGGCGGTCTTCTCGAATTGCTTGCTGATCGACTTGATCTTCGGGTGATCGGGCGCGACGCCGGAGCGCACCAGACCCCACGGGGTCGGCAGCATCTCCAGCATGTCTAGGGCGATGTCGATGTCTTCGGACGCGTCGGCCGCCTTCAGCAAGGATGCCGCGGCGAAGAAACCGGACGGGCCGGAGCCGACGATGGCTATGTGATACAGGTGGGGCGGGCGCATTACTCGAGCCTTTACGTTTCGTACCCGGTTGGCGCGCCGCGGCTCCAAAAGGGGCCTGCGCGCAGCTTCGGGCTGAACATGATTGTGACTCGATGCTAGACGCTGGGACGCTGGTCGCGACCTGAGCGCTCACCCCGGACGAGAGCGCCGGTAACGTTGTCGGCTGTGGAACGTGACCGTCAAGCCGACATCGCCGCGCTCGACTCCACCCTGACCACGGTGGAGCGGGTGCTCGATGTGGCGGGTCTGCGCAGCCGCATCGAAAAGCTCGAGCACGAGGCGTCCGACCCCAACTTGTGGGACGACCAGGTCCGCGCACAGCGGGTCACGAGTGAGTTGTCCCACAGCCAGGGGGAGCTTCGGCGGATCGAGGAGCTGCGGCGGCGCCTTGACGACCTGCCGGTGCTCTACGAGCTGGCGGCTGAGGAAGGCGAAGGTGCGGCCAGTGGCATTGAAGCGCTCGTCGAGGCGGACGAAGAGCTGAAAGCACTGCGCGCCGACATCGAGGCCACCGAGGTGCGCACCCTGCTCTCCGGTGAGTACGACGAGCGCGAGGCGCTGGTCACCATTCGCTCCGGTGCCGGTGGGGTGGATGCCGCCGACTGGGCCGAGATGCTGATGCGCATGTACATCCGCTGGGCCGAGCAACACAAGTACCCCGTCGAGGTGTTCGACACCTCCTACGCCGAAGAGGCGGGCATCAAGAGCGCGACGTTCGCCGTGCATGCCCCGTTCGCCTACGGCACGCTGTCCGTCGAGCAGGGCACCCATCGATTGGTGCGGATCAGCCCGTTTGACAACCAAAGCCGACGTCAGACGTCGTTCGCCGAAGTCGAGGTGCTTCCGGTGGTGGAAACCACCGATCACATCGACATCCCGGAAGGCGATGTACGGGTTGACGTTTATCGCTCCAGCGGGCCCGGTGGCCAGTCGGTGAACACCACCGACTCCGCGGTGCGGCTAACCCATATTCCGACGGGTATCGTCGTGACCTGCCAGAACGAAAAATCGCAATTGCAGAACAAGATTTCGGCAATGCGCGTGCTCCAGGCAAAGTTGTTGGAGCGCAAGCGTTCCGAAGAACGCGCCGAACTGGACGCGTTGAAGGGCGAGGGCGGCAGTTCGTGGGGCAACCAGATGCGCTCGTACGTGCTGCACCCGTACCAGATGGTCAAAGATCTGCGAACCGAGTACGAGGTGGGCAATCCGGCGGCCGTTCTGGATGGAGACATCGACGGATTCCTGGAAGCTGGGATCCGGTGGCGCAACCGTAAAGATGACGAATAACACCACAGTTCTTGCCATCTCGCTGAGCCAGCGCTGGCACGATTTCTGGCGCGGCCAGATCGGTGAATGGATCATCGCCAGGGGTCTGCGGATCGTCATGGTGTTGATCGCGGCCATGCTGGCTGTCCGCTTCGTCGGCTGGGTGGCAAAGCGGGTGGCCCAGCGCCTCGACCTGGGGTTCGCCGAAAGTGACGCGTTGGTGCGCTCTGAGGCGACCAAACACCGCCAGGCGTTGGCGTCGGTGATCTCCTGGGTGTCGATCGTCCTGATTTGGATCATCGTCCTCTACGAGGTCATCGATCTCTTGCCGGTACCGGTCGGGTCGCTGGTCGGTCCCGCGGCCGTGCTGGGTGCCGCACTGGGTTTCGGCGCCCAGCGCTTGGTGCAGGACCTGCTCGCCGGGTTCTTCATCATCGTCGAGAGGCAGTACGGGTTCGGTGACCTCGTCGAGCTCAGCATGCTCGGGTCGCCGGAGAATGCGGCCGGCACCGTCGAGGAAGTCACGCTGCGCGTGACCAAGCTGCGGTCCAGTGACGGCGAGGTGTTCACCGTCCCCAACGGAAATATCGTCAAGTCGATCAACCTGTCCAAGGACTGGGCGCGCGCGGTGGTGGACATCCCGATACCGACCAGCGCCGACCTCAGCCGGGTCAACGAGGTCTTGCACCAGGAGTGTGAGCATGCCCGCGATGACCCGATGCTGCGGGATCTGCTGTTGGACGCACCCACGGTGATGGGGGTGGAAGGCATCGAGGTCGACACCGTCACCCTGCGCCTGGTGGCCCGTACGCTGCCGGGCAAGCAGTTCGAGGCGGGCCGCCAGCTGCGGGTGCTGGTCATTCGGGCGCTCGCCCGCGCCGGCATCGTGACCGCGGCCGACGCAACGGTGGGTCTCGTCGACGACGCCGGCATCCCGGCCGCCGGGGAGGAAACGCGGGACGAAGCCCAGGGCTCGGTGCAACAGCGATGAAGTTCACGTTGAGCGGCCGCGAGAAGCCCAGCGACGACCGGCAAGGACACTGGCCGAGTCACCTGTTCGGAGGCCGGGTCCGCACGTCGACCCTGGTGATGATCGCGGCGTTCCTGGCGGTGTGGTGGCTCTATGACACCTACCACCCAGAACCTGCCCCGGAGCCGGCTCCGCAGGTGGTACCGCCGGGCTTCGTGCCCGACCCGGCGTACACCTGGGTGCCGCGCAGCCGGGTGCAGCCGCCGCCCACCACGACCCCTTCGACAACCGTGCCCTCGACCCCCACCGTGCCGCCGGGGGTAACGACCACGCCTCCGCCGTTCGTGGTGCCCACGCCGCCGTGCGTGCTGCCGCCGCCGTTCTGCCCACCAACCAAGAGCCCGTCCACGCCACCGCCGCAACCACCGCAGCCGGTACCCGGTCCGTCGCCCACCTCGCCGCCACCGGCCGGTTGACTGCGGTTGCCAGCGAAAATCACCGCTACACTGGCGTGCCGTGATGATCACCCTGGACCATGTCAGCAAGAAGTACAAAGCGTCGGCGCGCCCGGCGCTGGACGATGTCAACGTCAAGGTCGACAAGGGTGAATTCGTTTTCCTGATCGGCCCGTCGGGTTCGGGCAAGTCGACGTTCATGCGGCTGCTGTTAGGGGAGGAGACGCCGACGACCGGTGACATCCGGCTGTCGAAGTTCCACGTCAACAAGCTGCCGGGCCGCCACGTTCCCAAGCTTCGCCAGGTGATCGGTTGCGTGTTCCAGGACTTTCGGCTGCTGCAGCAAAAGACGGTGTTCGAAAATGTCGCCTTTGCGCTGGAAGTCATCGGCAAACGCAGGGATGCGATCAACCGGGTGGTGCCCGAGGTGCTCGAGACCGTCGGCCTGTCCGGCAAGGCCAATCGGCTGCCCCACGAGTTGTCCGGTGGTGAGCAGCAACGGGTCGCGATCGCCCGCGCGTTCGTCAACCGCCCCCTGGTACTGCTGGCCGACGAGCCGACTGGCAACCTCGATCCGGACACCAGTAAGGACATCATGGATTTGTTGGAACGGATCAACCGCACCGGGACGACGGTGTTGATGGCGACGCACGACCACCACATCGTCGACTCGATGCGTCAGCGGGTCGTCGAGCTGTCATTGGGGCGGCTTGTTCGTGACGAGCAGCGCGGCATCTACGGGATGGACCGCTAAGTGCGCTTCGGCTTCCTGTTCAACGAGGTCCTGACCGGACTTCGTCGCAACGTCACCATGACGATCGCGATGATCCTGACGACCGCGATCTCTATCGGGCTGTTCGGCGGCGGTCTGCTGGTAGTCCGGTTGGCCGACAACTCCCGCGCCATCTATCTGGACCGCGTCGAGACGCAGGTCTTCCTGACCGAAGACGTCTCCGCCAACGATCCGACCTGCGATGCCAACCCCTGCAAAGCGCTACGGGAACGGATCGAAGCGCGCCAGGACGTCAAATCGGTGCGGTTCCTCAACCGTCAGGACGCCTACGAGGACGCCATCCGGAAATTCCCGCAGTACAAGGATGTCGCGGGCAAGGATTCCTTCCCCGCGTCGTTCATCGTCAAGCTGGAAAACCCGGAGCAGCACAAGGACTTTGACACGGCGATGCGGGGCCGGCCCGGCGTGCTGTCGGTGCTCAACCAAAAGGAACTGATCGACCGGCTGTTCGCGGTTTTGAACGGCTTGAGCCGTGTCGCGTTCGCCGTCGCCATGGTCCAGGCCATCGGCGCAATCCTGCTGATCGCCAACATGGTCCAGGTCGCGGCGTACACGCGGCGCACCGAAATCGGGATCATGCGTCTGGTGGGGGCGAGCCGCTGGTACACCCAGCTGCCGTTCCTGGTGGAGGCGATGGTCGCCGCGGCTATCGGTGTGGCCATCGCGATCGTCGGCCTGATCCTGGTCCGCGCGATGTTCCTGGAAAACGCGCTGAACCAGTTCTACCAGGCCAATTTGATCGCGCGCGTGGACTATGCCGACGTCCTCTACATCTCTCCGTGGCTGTTCGTGCTCGGCGTGTCGATGGCCGGGTTGACCGCCTACGGGACCTTGCGCCTATATATCCGGCGGTAGCTGTGATCAAGAATTCCGGCCGGGCCAGGTCGGCGGACGGTAAGCCTGGCGGCAAACGGATTGTGGCCACCAATCGTAAAGCGCGGCACAACTATTCGGTCCTCGAGTTGTTCGAGGCGGGAATGGCATTGCAGGGCACGGAAGTGAAGAGCCTGCGCGAGGGCCACGCGTCGCTGGCCGATGCCTTCGCAACCGTCGACGATGGCGAAGTGTGGCTGCACAACATGCACATCCCGGAATATCAGCACGGTAGCTGGACCAACCACGAACCCCGCCGCAAGCGCAAGCTGTTGTTGCACCGCCGTCAAATCGACACCCTGATAGGGAAAATCCGCGATGGTAACCTCGCGCTGGTGCCGTTGTCCGTCTACTTCTCCGGGGGGAAAGTGAAATTGGAGCTTGCGCTGGCGCGCGGTAAACGCGCCTACGACAAACGCCAGGACATGGCTCGCCGCGATGCCCAGCGCGAAGTGGTCCGTGAGCTGGGCCGCCGAGCCAAGGGCATGAGTTGATCGGGGCCGCTTACGCTCAGCTGACAGCCGTTACCTACGGCGTCAGCGACTTTGTGGGCGGTGTGGCAGCTCGGCGGGTCGCCGCGCTGCGCGTGATGCTGGTGGCCTATCCCATCGAGACGGTGGTGATGGGTGCCCTGGCCTTGTGCGTCGGCGGGCCGATTCATTCCGGTGCGATTTTCTGGGGTTCGCTGTACGGCATCGGCATGGCGTTCGGGATGTGGGCGTTTTTCGCCGCGCTGGGCGCCGGACCGATCTCGGTGGTTTCCCCCTTGGCGGCCGTGCTGAACGCCGCGGTGCCCGTGGCGGTCGGTGTGGCCTTGGGGGAGCGGCCGGGCCCGGCGGCCATGCTGGGCGTCGCACTGGCCCTGGTTGCGGTGATGCTGGTCAGCCGCGAGGCTCCCGTCGACGGGGCCACGCGGTATCGATTCACTCCGAAGGTGGCCTGGCTCACGGTCTTGGCAGGGTCCGCGATGGGGCTGAACCTGGTGTTCCTCCATCAGGCGCCCCATGCATGCAAGCTCTGGCCCCTGGTGTTCGCGCGGCTGACGGCCACGGCGGTGGTGTTCGCTATGGCCGCAACCAGCCGTAACCTGCGGCTGCCGCACGGGAGGCCGATGCGGTTGGCTCTGGCCGTCGCCCTGCTCGACTCCTTCGCCAATGTCACCATGCTGGCGGCGCTGCACACCTGGCTGCTCTCGTTGGCGAGCATCTTGATCTCGCTGTATCCGGCGGCAACGGTGGTGCTGGCGATGGTCGTGCTGCGTGAGCGGGTGACGCGTTGGCAAGGGCTCGGCATGGTGATCGCCATTGGATCCGTGGCGATGATAACCGCGAACTAGAGGCTGTGACGGCGGCTGGGGCCGAGCGTCCTAGGATCCGTTAATGGCCGATCGTCCTGTCACCAAGCTCGACAAGTCCGATGTACTCGCGGGGCTCTTCGCCGTGTGGGATGACATCGATGCATTCCTGCAGGGGCTTCCCGAGGCGGACTGGCAGACCGAAAGTCCGCTGCCCGGTTGGGACGTCAAGGCTCTGGTAGCGCACATGGTCGGCACCGAGTCGTTTTTGTCGGGCGCCGCCCCACCCGAGCCCGACGTTGATGTCAAGACGCTCGAGCACGTGCGCAACGACATCGGGGCGATGAACGAATGCTGGGTGCGCCATCTCAGCGGGGAATCGGGCGCCGCCGTGCTGGCACGCTTCAGGGAGATCACCGAAAGCCGGCGCAAGGTCCTGACGGGCATGTCCGAGGACGAGTGGAACGCGGTGACTCCGACCCCGGCCGGCATGGACAGTTACGGGCGGTTCATGCGGATCCGGGTCTTCGACTGCTGGATGCACGAGCACGACATTCGCGCGGCGGTGCAGCGGCCGCCCTCAGACGCCGAACTGGCCGGTCCCGCGTCACAGCTGGCCCTCGATGAGATCGCGGCCACCATGGGGTACGTCGTGGGCAAGCTGGCCAAGGCGCCCGAGGGATCCCGCGTCCTGTTCGAGCTGACCGGCCCGCTGGCCCGCAGCATCCGGGTCAGCGTCGATGGCCGGGCGCAGGTGGTCGGGGACTTCGGCGGCCGGCAGCCGACGGCGACGATCCGGCTGGACGGACTGCAATTCACCAGGCTGGCCGGCGGGCGCCCGATGTGCCCGTCCCGCAGCCAGGACATCGAACTCGGCGGCGACAAAGACGTGGCCGCCCAGATCGTCGAGCACCTGAACTTCGTGATCTAAGACCAGCCTGGGCCCGGGGTGTTGGAACATAATTGCGTTGTCCCTGGTTGATAGGGGCGTACCATTGATAGTCCTGCCGAAAGTCGGCGGGGATGCGAGGGGCTGAACGGTTTCGACTTCGCGCATCGAATCAAGGGAAGCGTGCCGGTGCAGGCAACAGACCACCGTAAGCGTCGTTGTAACTAGATAAGCGCCGATTCACATCAGCGCGACTACGCTCTCGCTGCCTAAGCGACAGCTAGTCCGTCAGACCGGGAACGCCCTCGGCCCGGACCCTGGCGTCAGCTAGAGGGATCCACCGGTGAGTCCGGTCGCGGGACTCATTGGGACACCAACAGCGACTGGGATCGTCATCCTGGCTAGTTCGCGTGACCGGGAGATCCGAGTAGAGGCATAGCGAACTGCGCACGGAGAAGCCTTGAGGGAATGCCGTAGGACCCGGGTTCGATTCCCGGCAGCTCCACTGAGTGTTAGCTGGTCAGAGCATCAAAGCT
>CAYNLB010000089.1:0-18849 GCA_964397935.1 uncultured Mycobacterium sp. | reverse complement strand
CCAATCGCCATACTGCATCACAGAGTGTGCTCGTCGTGCAGCGCTACGAGAGTTGCGGACCTTTGGTCGCCAACCGTCATCGAGGCACGACCGGAAACGCCGCCACCGGCATTTCGACGGTGCCGCGGCACGGGCCGCCGGCGATGTCGGTGTGCCAGGCGCCCCGCAACGATCCGTCGGGCTGCGGCGTATAGAACGCCCACGACCTGGCGGGCGCCCACACTTTCGGGACACCTTCTCCCAGGTAGCAATCCCACTGAAAGTCGAAGTGCTCTACCCATCTGGTGCCGTCCCAGACGTAGTGAGACGGCCGGGGCAGCGTCGGGTTCTTGGGCGTGGGGCCGTCGGTGGCGGTGGCCACGCAGCGCGCCGACGAGCACGCCGTCACGAAGACGTAGTCGGCGCTGAAAGTGGGTTCGGCTTGACCGGCGGCCATGCTGGTGCCCGACTTGTCCACGGCGTAGCGCACCAGGGAGTACCTGCCGTTCCACGACGGCGTCGCGGCGTGCACCGGAGGCGCAGGGATCGCGGCGAGTGCCATGGCACCAAGCACCGCAAGTACACGCGCCCCCGATCGCAGAAGCATCGCGTCAATGGTCGAGCTTCGACGACGCAACGCAGGCACGCTTCGGCTGAGATTTTGTCAAGAATTTATTGAGAAACCGTAAAGGCCCGGTGCCGATGCTGAGGTCAGCGCAAAAAAGCGCCCACCACCAACGCATCAACACAAGGAGAACAAAATGTTCACTCACCGTTTCGCCGCCTCCATCGCCGGCACCACCCTGACCGCCGCCGCTCTCGGCCTGGCCGCCCTCGGCTTCGCCGGCACCGCCGGCGCAAGCTCCGTCGACGACGCGTTCCTCGCCCAGCTGGCGCAGGACGGGATCACACCGCCGAGCTCCGCAGTCGCCATCAAGGATGCACACGCCGTCTGCAACGCCCTCAACGCGGGGCACTCGAGCCGTGAGGTCGTCCGCGCGGTGGCCCGGGCGACCGGCCTGCCCAACAAGGGCGCCAACATGTTCGCCGTCGACGCCGCCTCGGCCTACTGCCCGCAGTACGTCACCAGCACGTAATAGCGACCACCACCACGATGCGGGGACCCGAGGGGGTCCCCGCATCCCTTTGTTCAGGGGCGATGCAACAGAAACAGGCTGTAGGCGGCGATCGACTGCGCGTCGGCGATCACGCCGGAGCGAATCATCTGCTCGACGTCGTCGCGCGAGAACCATGCACTGCGCAGGTCCTGCTCTTCGACCTCGAGATCGGGTTCTCCCTCGGTGATTCCGGTGGCCAAGAACACCCACCCACGCTGACTTGTCATTCCCGGAGCGGCGTCAAGCTGGCCAAGCGCCTCGAACGAGGTCGCGTGTAGTCCGGTTTCCTCGCGCAGCTCACGCTCGGCCAACTCAGACGGTTCGATGTCCGCCAAACCCGGGGCAGTGCCTTGCGGAAACTCCCACCGCCGCGCCCCCAGCGGATACCGGAACTGTTCGACCAGGCGAAACCGGCACCCGTCGTAGGGCATTACCAGCGCGTACGCCGGTTTGTCCACCACGCCGTAGATGCCCGGGCTACCGTCCGGGCGACGGATGTCATCTTCTCGGAGCACCATCCATTGGCTCCGATAGATCTCGCGGGACGCGATGCATTCGATGAAAGGCACCCGACAAGTATCACGCCCCTTCCCCGCCGCCGACCGCGCAGGAGTCCTGTTGACCTCCTGGACGCCGCCACTCCGCTTGCCGCACAGCGGTGTTCGACTCGGCCATTACGCTGCGCTGCTGGAACTTCGCCGAAGATCAGGCGTTTCGCTGGCATAAATCGGCCTGGTGCCCGATAGTCGTAGCAGTGAACGAACTAACGTCAACGTCACCGGAGGTGGGGGTTATGCCGGGCGACTCGAATCGTCGGTGAGCATGCGCCGCCACATCATCGTCAGCGGTGACGACTCACTGGCCAAGACAATCGTCGAGGAGCTGAACAACGCCGGCGAGGTCATCGTCAAGCTCGCGAACCCGGGCGATCTTGCCGCCGCCGGGGTCGATCGCGCGGTCGCCGTGGTCTGCGCCGGAGACGACGACGCGGTAAATCTCGAAATCGCCTTGCTTGCAAGGAAAGCCAACCCGAATGTGCGCGTGGTGGCGCGACTCGCCAACGACGTGCTGCGCGGAGCGGTGGCCGCCGACAGCGCCCCCAACGCGATCCTCGACGTCGCCGACCTCACGGCGCCGTCGGTCGTCGAGGCATGTCTGGCCCACAACACACATACGGTCGAAGCGGCCGGCATCAAGTTCGTCGTCTCGGACGCCGAGGTGCCGCGCGACGGGACCCTCCGCGAGATCTACGGGGACCTGGCGCCGGTGGCGGTGCTGCACGGCGGGAGTTCCGCGACGTCCGGCGATTTCGTGCCGTGTCCGGGACGGGATCTGACGGTGCACGCCGGTGATTGGACCGCGATGATCGGCACCCCGGAGGAGTTGGCCGACCGCGGCGTCAAGACCCCCAGGCCGATCCTGACGCGAACACGGCGTTCTCGATTGCGGCGAGCCTTCGATGCCGCACGCACCGTTCGCAACGACGTCAATCCGATGTTCTATCGCGCACTGGCCGCCGCGCTCACCCTATGGATCGGCTCAACCGCTATTTTGCGTTTCAGCTACCACACCCCACCGGGGATGACCTGGGTCGACGCGTTGTACTTCAGCACCGAGACGATCGCAACGGTGGGTTACGGCGACTTCAGCTTCATGCACCAGCCCACCTGGCTGCGACTGTTCAGCATCTCCTTGATGTTCGCCGGTGTGACCACCACCGCGCTTCTGGTCGCGTTCATCGCCGACTTGCTGTTGTCACGGCGCTTCGCCTACTCGGCCGGACGTCGGCAGGCACGCCATCTGCGCAACCACATCATCGTCGTAGGGCTCGGCTCGTTCGGTATCCGCGTCGTCAGCGACCTGGCCGCCGCCGGACATGAGGTGGCGGTCATCGAGCGCAACGAAAACAGCCGTTTTTTGTCCTCGGCAGCCGAACTCGACGTGCCAGTGATCTTCGGCGACGCGACGCTGCGCCAGACGCTCGAAGCGGCCCGCGTCGACCAGGCGCGGGCGGTGGCGGTGCTGACCCAGGATGACATGGTCAACATCGAGACCGGGATCGTGCTGCGCGAGATGTTGGGTCCCCGCCTGATGCCGCACGTCCACCGGCCCCACATTCCGATCGTGCTGCGCATATACGACCGCGCGCTGGGCGGCGCGGTGGCGCAGCGGTTCGGCTTCGAAAACGTGCGGTCGACCGTCGACCTGGCCGTACCGTGGTTCATCGGGGCCGCCATGGGCCTGCAGGTGCTGGGGACGTTTTCGGTTGGGCAGCGGTCCTTCATGGTCGGCGCAATGCACGTGGCGGCCGGCAGTGAACTCGACGGGATGCGAATGTTCGAACTGTCCACCCAAACCCGCGTCTTCGCGATCACCCGCCAAGATGCCCCGGTCAAGCTGCACCCGCGACGCGACGCGCGGCTCTGTGCCGGCGACACCGTCTACCTGGTCGGCCCGCACCGCGAGTTGCTGGCGACGCTTCGTAAAGGGCAGCCGCCCGCGCCCGCTGCCGTCAGTGACCGCGCCTCCTGACCTAAAGCCGCGCGACCACGTCAGCGGCGCGTGAAAGCTGGTCGACGTCCGAACTCGTCGGAATGAGCTGAACCTCGTCGGTGCCGATCCCTTCGAACTCGCGCAGCACCGCCAGTAGCTCGTCTTCGCTGCCCGCCCAGCCCGTCGTCGGCGCCATGGCGTCGACGAATTCGGCCGGTATCCAGTTCATATAGCGGCGCAGATGGCGGTGCATCTGGGCCCGCGCCTGCTCGGGCGAGCCGAAAGCAAACCAGAACGATGTCATGAGATGCGGTTTGGTCTTGCCGGCCTGCGTCCACGCCTCCCGCGCGACGTCGAACAGCTCGTTCTGCTTGGCGGTGTCGAGGTCCAAGGTGGTGCCGGCCAGTCCGTCCGCCCAGGCCGCGGCGCTGCGGATGGTCTTCGGCCCGATGCTGCCCACCAACAGCGGTGGACCACCCGGCTGGACCGGCGCCGGCCCGACCGGGAGCACGGAGTCGGTCATCTTTTCCCCTGCCCAGACCCGCTTCATCACCGCCACGCGTTCGGCCATGCCGCGCATCGTCTGCGTCGCCAGGTCTGCGCTCACGGCGTGGTAGTCCTCGTGTCTGCCGCCCACGCCGATGCCCACCGTCAGCCGCCCGCCACACAGCATGTCTCCCGTGGCGAGCCCCTTGGCGAGCATGACCGGGTGGTGCAACTGCGGCACGATCACGGTGGTCAGCAGCCGTACCCGATTGGTCCAGGCGGCCAGCGCACCGAGCAGCGTGAGGTTGTCCGGATTCTCGAAGGCGATGCGCTCACCCCAGCACAGCGACGAGAACGGTCCCTCATCAATCGCACGCGCCCAGTTCTCCAAGACCGTCGCATCCAAGTCCGGCTCCATCACCGGCATCGTCATCGCTATTCGCACAACCGCGATTCTGGCAGCATGGCTCAGATGGGCTTCACCAGCACCTCGATCGCACACCTCCGCCTGACCGTCACCGATATCGAGCGATCCCGCCACTTCTACGAGAGCGTGTTCGGCTGGCCCGTGTTGCTGGAGGTTCCCGAGAGTGCCGACCAAGCAACCCGCAACCGGTTGGGTTTTTTGTTCGGTGGTGTCATCTACGACCTTGGCGGCACGCTGCTCGGGCTGCGACCGGTCGGCACGGATCGCTTCGACGAGGATCGCGTCGGGCTCGACCACATAGCCTTCCGGGTCGGCAGCAAGGCGGAATTGGCTGCCGCGGCTGCACGACTCGACGAACTCAGCGTGCCGCATGAGCCTGCCAAAGACATTGGGCCGTCATACATTCTGGAGTTCCGCGATCCCGACAACATCGCCTTGGAATTCACGGCGCCGAAGTAGGCTGAGGCAACGCTTTGTGCTTTGTCGTGCTGCGCGGCAAGTGGTTGACTGGCAAGAACTATGACCATCAGTTTCAACCACACCATTGTCGCGTCACGCGACAAGCGGGAGTCCGCGGAATTCCTCACCGAGCTGTTCGGGTTGCCCAGCCCGAAGCCGTTTGGCCACTTCATGGTTGTCGAACTCGAGCACGGAGCCAATCTCGATTACGCGGACGCCCCCGAAGGCACGGAGATCCCGCGGCAGCACTACGCGTTCCTGGTATCCGACCGGGACTTCGACGCGATCTACGGCAAGATCCAGTCACGTGGCCTGGAACACTGGGCGGACCCGGGCGCCAAACGGCCCGGTGAGATCAACCACAACCACGGCGGGCGCGGAGTATATTTCCTGGATCCCTCCGGGCATGCCATGGAGATCCTCACCCGTCCATACGGATCAGACGGCTGAGTTTCGGTCGGGCTTTCTGCCTACTCGCCGAGCCGTGAGCCGTGCCGCAGGCTCTCCTGTCGCCGATAGTTGTCGGCGAGTTGGGTGACATGTCCGGGCAGGGCGCCGGCGGCAACATCAGCAAGGGTCGTCTCTTCCAGCACCGCCCGCATGCTCGCGCGCAGCGCCCGCCAGACGTCGGTCAGCGCCGCGGTCGGCCCAGAGTAGGGCAGGTCGCCCAGCCCGATGTCGCGGACGCTGGCCAGCGGTCCGTCGATGCAGCGCAGCACGTCGGCGACGCTGATCTCGTTCGCGGGCCGGGCCAGCTCATAGCCACCTTCGCGGCCGCGATGGCTGCGCACCAGACGGTCCGTGCGCAGGTTGGTGAGGATATCGACCAGAAATTGCGGCGGTATGCCCTGGGCCTGGGCCAAGTCGTCAGTCTTGACGAGCGTGCCACTACTGGCCGCGGCCAGCTGGACCATCGCCCGCACCGCATACTCCGCCTTTGCTGACATGCGCACTCTGAGGATTGTGCCACCCGGCGCGGCAATTTAACCCAGGCTGGCCGGGCACCGCGTCTACGACCGCAATTGACATCCTCGATGGCGCTCTGCGCCTGCGACCGAGAATAGAAGCAGTAGTGCCTTATCGGGCACCCCTACAGCTTGACTTCCTCGAGCCCGCCGGTGGCGACATCGAACACGAATCCGCGCAGGGATACCTGCTTGGTCACGAAAGGACTGGACTCGACCCGGCGCAACGACTGCCGGACATCCTCGCCCGGGTCCGGGAAGGCCTCGGCCGCCCACGGCGGTTTGATCCCGGTTTCGTCCTGGATCGTGCGCTTGAAATCGTCGTCGGTGAAAGTGAGCATCCCGCAGTCGGTGTGGTGGATCAGGATGATCTCCCGAGTTCCCAGCAATCGTTGGCTGATGGCCAGCGAGCGGATGGCGTCGTCGGTGACGACTCCGCCGGCGTTGCGGATGACGTGGGCTTCGCCCTCCTGCACACCGAGGAGGCGGTAGACGTCGAGCCGGGCGTCCATGCACGCGACGATCGCGACGTGTTTGCTCGGCGGCATGGGCAGTGGCCCCCCGAAGCTTTTCGCGTATTCGGCGTTGTTGGCCAGGTAATCATCGGTGACCGTCACGCAAGCCTCCTGGGGAATATCGCGGCCAAACGGGTGCCGCATTGCTCACAGATTGGCACCGCGGTGGATCTTAACAATCGGTCACCAGCATTTCATGCATGAAAATCGGTCGGAGCAAAAGAACAATCACCAGACCGGATACGGTCGGCGCGACGCTATGCCGCTGGCTCGCTAACCTGTCCCAATGCGGCACGGGCGCGACGGTCGGGCATGACTCGCTTTCTTGCGCGCCGTCTGCTCAACTACGTCGTGCTGCTGGCGCTGGCATCGTTTTTGACGTATTGCCTGACCTCTTATGCCTTCAGGCCCTTGGACAGCCTGCTGCAACGAAGTCCACGCCCACCGCAAGTGGTCATCGACGCGAAGGCCCACGCCCTCGGTTTGGACGAGCCGATACCAATCCGGTACGCGCACTGGGCCTCGCACGCTGTCCGCGGCGACTTCGGGACGACCACCACAGGTCAGCCCGTCGGTGCCACACTCTGGCGCCGCATCGGAGTCACCTTGCGGCTCCTGTTCGTTGGTTCGCTGGCGGGCACCGTACTGGGCATCGTGGCCGGTGCGTGGGGCGCGATCCGCCAATATCGGCTCAGCGACCGTGTCGTCACCATGCTCGCCCTGCTGGTGCTCAGCACCCCCACGTTCGTCATCGCCAGCCTGCTGATCCTTGGCGCCCTGCGGATCAACTGGGCCCTGGACATCCACCTGTTCGACTACACCGGAGAGACGTCACCGGGCGTGGACGGTGGAACCTGGGCACAACTACTCGATCGACTGCGGCATCTGATCCTGCCCTCGCTGACGCTGACGTTGGTCGCGGCCGCCGGGTACAGCCGGTATCAGCGCAACGCGATGCTCGACGTCCTCGGCCAGGATTTCATTCGCACCGCCCGCGCCAAAGGACTCACCCGCCGACGCGCGCTCGTCAAGCATGGGCTGCGCACCGCACTGATACCGTTGGCCACCCTGTTCGCCTACGGGGTGGCCGGGCTGGTCACTGGAGCGGTATTCGTGGAGAAAATCTTCGGCTGGCACGGCATGGGTGAATGGCTGGTGCAGGGTATTGCGACTCAGGACACCAACATCATCGCGGCGATCACGTTGTTCTCCGGCGCGGTGGTGTTGCTGGCCGGCCTGCTCTCCGATGTCATCTATGCGGCTCTCGACCCGAGGGTCCGGGTGTCATGAAACGCGCCGGCGACGATGCTGCGGGGGACGCGCTCGTGACCTCTGTAAGCCACACCGAAGACACCCCCGAGCTCGCCGGTTCGGAAACAGCGGGTTTCACCTCGCGCCGCACCCTGGTGCTGCGCAGCTTTGCGCGCAACCGATCCGCGGTCGCATCGCTGACGTTGCTGGTGCTGCTGTTCGTCGGCTGCTACACGCTGCCCCCGCTGCTGCCGTATTCGTACGACGACCTCGATTTCACCGCGTTGCTGCAGCCGCCCAACACGCGTCACTGGCTGGGCACCAACGCGATGGGCCAAGACCTGTTGGCGCAGATTCTGCGGGGAATGCAAAAGTCGATGCTGATCGGTATCTGTGTGGCTTTCATCTCGACCGGCATTGCTGCGACGGTCGGGTCGGTCTCGGGCTATTTCGGTGGCTGGCGCGATCGGGTGCTGATGTGGGTGGTCGACCTGATGTTGGTCGTGCCCGCTTTCATCCTCATCGCCATTGTCACGCCACGAACCAAGCACTCGGCGAACATGTTCATGCTGGTGCTGCTGCTGGCCGGCTTCGGGTGGATGGTCAGCTCCCGCATGGTGCGCGGCATGACCATGAGCCTGCGTGAACGCGAATTCATCCGGGCAGCAAGATATATGGGCGTACCCAGCCACCGGATCATCGTCGGTCATGTGGTGCCCAACGTGGCATCCATCTTGATCATCGACGCCGCACTCAACGTCGCTTCGGCCATCCTGGCCGAAACCGGCCTGAGCTTTCTCGGTTTCGGCATCCAACCGCCGGATGTGTCGCTGGGCACCCTGATCGCCAACGGCACCCAGTCCGCAACCACATTTCCGTGGGTGTTCTTGTTTCCGGCCGGCATATTGGTGCTGATTCTGGTGTGCGCCAACCTGACCGGTGATGGCTTGCGCGACGCGCTCGATCCCGGCAGCGGGATGACGCGGGGCGCCCCATGAGCCCGCTGCTACAGGTCGCCGACCTGGCCGTCACTTTTCCGACGAACGGTGATCCGGTGACCGCCGTGCGAGGCATCAGCTATGGCGTCGAGCCGGGTGAAGTCGTGGCCATGGTGGGCGAATCCGGGTCGGGCAAGTCCGTTTCGGCGATGGCGGTGGTCGGGTTGCTGCCGGAGCACGCCACGGTGTGCGGCTCGGTCCGGCTACTCGGTACCGAGCTACTGGGCCTTGCCGATGACGCGATGTCGCGGTTCCGCGGCAAGGCGGTCGGCATGGTGTTTCAGGATCCGATGTCCGCGCTGACCCCCGTCTACACCGTCGGTGACCAGATCGCCGAGGCGATCGAAATCCACCAGCCGCAGGTCGGCAAAAGGGCCGCTCGTCGACGGGCGGTGGAATTGCTTGAGCTGGTGGGCATCGCGCAGCCGGAGCGACGCGCCCGCGCGTTTCCGCATGAACTGTCCGGCGGCGAACGACAACGGGTGGTCATCGCCATCGCGGTCGCCAATGATCCCGATTTGTTGATCTGCGATGAACCCACGACTGCATTGGATGTCACTGTGCAGGCGCAGATTCTGGAGGTACTCAAGACCGCGCGCGACGTCACCGGCGCCGGGGTGCTCATCATCACCCACGACCTCGGTGTGGTTGCCGAGTTCGCCGATCGAGCGCTGGTGATGTACGCCGGCAGGGTCGTCGAGTCCGCCACGGTGCACGACCTTTACCGCGATCGTCGGATGCCTTACACCGTGGGATTATTGGGCTCGGTTCCACGGCTCGATGCCGTACAGGGCACCAGGCTGGTGCCCATACCCGGCGCACCGCCGTCGTTGGCGGGCCTGGAGCCGGGCTGCCCGTTCGCGCCGCGTTGCCCGTTGGCCATCGCCGAATGTCGCACCGAGGAGCCGGAATTACTGGCGGTGGGCGCCGAGCATCGGGCAGCGTGCATCCGCACCGACCAGGTCAACGGACGCAGCGCCGCGGACATCTATGGGGTCAACACCGCTGTCCACCCCAAGCGCCCCGGCAAATCCCAGCTCGTCTTGCGTGTAAGTAATCTGGTCAAGACCTACTCACTGACCAAGGGCGTGGTGCTGCGCCGGAACGTGGGCGAGGTCCGCGCGGTCGACGGCGTCAGTTTCGAGTTGCGGCAAGGCTATACCTTGGCCATCGTCGGTGAGTCCGGCTCGGGCAAGTCGACTATTTTGCACGAGATTCTTGAGCTCGCCGCTCCACAATCGGGATACATCGAAGTGCTCGGCAACGATGCCGCCACCCTGGGCCCGGCGCGGCGGCGAGCGCTCCGCCGCGATATTCAGGTGGTGTTCCAAGATCCGGTAGCCTCCCTGGACCCGCGGCTGCCGGTCTTCGAGCTGCTCGCAGAACCGTTGCGGGCCAATGGATTCAACAAGAAAAGCACCCACGCGCGGGTGGCCGAGCTACTCGACATCGTGGGATTGGGACGCGCGGACGCGACCCGCTACCCCGCGGAATTCTCCGGCGGGCAGAAGCAGCGCATCGGTATTGCACGGGCGTTGGCATTGCAGCCCAAGATCCTGGCACTCGATGAACCGGTCTCCGCCCTGGACGTCTCCATCCAGGCCGGGATCATCAACCTGCTCCTCGACCTGCAAGAGCGGTTCGGCCTGTCATACCTTTTTGTTTCCCACGATCTTTCGGTGGTCAAGCACCTCGCACACCAGGTAGTCGTGATGTATGCCGGCACGATCGTGGAACACGGCGACAGCCGGCAGGTATTCAGCAACCCTCAACACGATTACACCCGGCAGCTGCTCAGCGCGGTGCCGCGACCGGATCCGGGCGAACATGGCTAGCGGGGCTCGAGTCTGTGCACACGGCGCCGAATATGCGCTGAGGCCGTTGCTTCGCGGAGAATCGCGACTGTGGAAGCAGACTGGAATGCGGCGCCATGCTAGTCGGGTAGCTGTAGTGCTTTATGTTATTGCGCTTGTGGTCTCTGGATGCTCGCCGGCCGTCAACGTGTTGCCAGAGACGTTCAATACCGCTCAGATCGGTACCAGCAGCGATATCAACCCGCAGGATCCCGCGACGCTGCAAGATGGCGGTAACCTGCGGCTGGCGCTCACCGAATTTCCGCCAAACTTCAACATCTTGCACATCGACGGCAACTCGGCCGAGATCGCCGCGATGATCAAGGCCACCTTGCCGCGGGCATTCATCATCGGGCCGGATGGCTCGACAACCGTCGACACTGATTACTTCACCAGTGTCGAACTCACAGGGGCCAACCCACAGGTAGTCACCTACACGATCAACCCGCAGGCGGTGTGGTCAGACGGCGCACCCATCACCTGGAAAGATATCGCCAGCCAAATCCACGCCCTCAGCGGCGCCGACGAGAGATTCGAGATCGCCGGACCCAACGGTGCAGACCGCGTCGCCTCGGTGACCCGTGGTGTCGACGACCGGCAGGCCATCGTGACCTTCGCCAAGCCGTACACCGAGTGGCGCGGCATGTTCGCCGGCAATGGCATGCTGCTGCCCGCCACCACGACCGCCACACCCGAGGCATTCAACAAAGGCCAGCTCCGAGGGCCCGGCCCGTCGGCCGGTCCGTTCATCATTTCTTCCCTGAACCGGACCACGCAGCGAATCGTGTTGGCCCGCAACCCCAAATGGTGGGGAGAGCGGCCGCGCCTGGACTCCATCACCTACTTGGTACTCGATGACGCCGCGCGGCTACCAGCGCTGCAGAACAACACCATCGATGCGGCCGGGATCGGTTCGCTAGACCACCTGGCCATCGCGCAACGCACCAAGGGAATCTCGATCCGGCGAGCGCCCGCCCCGGCCTGGGCTCATTTCACGTTCAATGGTGCCCCCGGATCGATTCTGGCTGATAAGGCGTTGCGGATTGCCGTGTCCAAGGGGATCGACCGGCAGACCATCGCCAAGGTCGTCCAGTACGGCCTCACCAGTGACCCGGTGGCACTGAATAACCACATCTATGTTGCCGGGCAGAAGGGCTACCAGGACAACAGTGGCGTCGTCCCCTATGACCCGGCCGAGGCCAGACGAGAGCTCGATGCGCTGGGGTGGAAGCTCAACGGCCAGTTCCGGGAAAAGGACGGTCGCCAGCTGGTGATTCGCGCTTTGTTCTACGACGCGCAGGGCAGTCGGGTGTACGCCCAGATCGCCCAGCACAGCCTGGCTCAGATCGGGGTCAAGCTCGAACTCGTAGCCAGGGGCGGCAGCGGCTTTTTCAGCAATTACATCAACGTCGGGGATTTCGATATCGCAGAGTTCGGCTGGCTTGGCGACGCGTTCCCCCTGGCGGCACTGACCCAGATTTACCAGTCCGATGGAGCAAGCAATTTTGGCAAGATCGGCAGCCCGCGGATCGACGCCGCGATCGAGCGCACGCTCGAAGAACTCGACCCCGCTAAGGCGCGCGCATTGGCCAATGACCTCGACAAACTCATCTGGGCCGAGGGATTCAGCCTGCCGTTGACCCAATCTCCGGGCGACGTCGCGGTGCGCAGCACACTGGCCAATTTCGGCGCAGCCGGCCTTGCTGACCTGGACTACACCGCGATTGGGTTCATGCGGACCTGACCCGGCGAGAACGCCGGCTCCCAAAGCGGCACCTGGGAGTCCCGTACATCGCGAGGCAGTTGCGGAACGCGAGACGAGGCCGCCATGAGACGGTTTGTTTCGTCTCCGTTACCTTCTGCGCACAGGGATCCCAAGTCGCTATCCGATACTAGTCTTACGTGTGACAGTGGGACAGACGACAAACGGGCAGGAGAACGGAGTGTGCGATGAGATCTGAAACGAAGAGGGTGATCACGCTGGTCAGTGGTGCAGCCGCTCTTGTTTTGACGGTCGGATTCGGCGTTGGTGGTACGTTGCCAGGCGGCACGAGCACACCGACGGTGATGGGTCCGTCGTCCAGCGTGGCACCAGCCCCTCCAGAGTCAGTCGCTCCCGGAACTACGGCGGCCGGCGAACCTTCCGACCAAGGCCCAGCACCCGATATCGACGTCGGTTGCATCGTCGGCGCCGACTGCTAAACCCGAGTTCATCCGGGCGTACGGATTCAGCGCGGAGCACCCTGACCAGCTTCTTCGCGGCCGGCCTCGCTGACCTGGACTACACCGCGATCGGGTTCATGCGGACCTGACGCGCGGCATCAGTATTGCCGGTAGCGCACCCTCGACGACGGCCGCTACGGCGACGGCCCACCATAACAAGCGCACTTCGGGGCGCGGCGGAATCCTGTCCAACATCGCTGCTCGGTCCGCGAGCCCGTCAAACTCGCCGCTCCAGACCGCCCCGGCGATGGCCAGTGCAGCGGGCTCGCGAAAGTCCAGGGCGCTGTGCGCCATCGTGGGCATCGCCAACAGCGACACGTTCGGCAGCAGCGAAGCCATGCGCTCGGCCACCGCGGGCGGCGTCACCAAGTCGCGGCCACCGGAGATCACCACCGTCGGCCAAACGAATTTCGGCATCTCGGCCACCAAGTCATACGGCTCGGCCTCGAAAGCGACCATCGCGGTAAATGTTTCGCGAGCCGCCACCGCAGGATCCAGCGGTAGTCCATCGGGTTCGGCGGCGTAGTCGAGTTCACGGAAAGCGATGCGGCTCACCAGATCAGGCTCGAAACGATACGGCACCTTGCGGTTGACGATGTTGGTAAATCGAGACAGCGCCCCCCACAGCATTGTTCGGCCATCCAACAACAGGCCGAGCTGACGATCCAGCAGTGCAGCACCGCCGTAGCCGTAAATTCTGGCGGCGATTTCCGCCGCGGAGGCGGTCATCACCCCGGCGTCGACGAGCGTGCGAACCTTGGGCGCCAGTAGCGCGGTTTCCGGACTATCGCCGTTCAGCAACAGCCCACGAATCGCGGCACGCACCAGCACGATGTCATCGCGTGACAGCAGCGGCGAATCGAGGATCATCGCCTGCACCCGGCCGGGATGGCGCACGCCGACACCGGCCGCGATGTAGGTGCCATACGACGCGCCATAGATGACGGCCGCGTCGACATGGGCGTCATCGAGCACGGCAGCCACATCGTCGACAACCTGGTTCACGGTCAGCGCCGACGGGGGCAAATCGGCACCCGAGTCGTCGTGCCGCGACATCCCCACCCCGCGGTGTTCGATCATGATGACGTCGAGCCCGGCTGCGGCGGCGCGCCGCCGCAGCCCTTTGTACATCTGCACCGACGCCACTCCCGGACCACCGGGGATGATCACCAGCGGGTGGGCGGACTTCCGGCCCGCGCGCACGTAGTACAGATCGAACTCTTCGGGGCCGTCCGGCAGGACAGGCCGGCGTACCGGCCGCACGCCCGGCAATCCCGCCAGCCTCTCGTGCACCCGGCGGCGCTGCGCATTCATCGTCATCGAGGTCTGCCCGCCACGGTCTTATTCTGCCCAGAGCGCTCACCGCCACCACCGGTGCGTCTCACCAGCAGACCGTCGAGCGCTACCCGGTGAGTTCGATGCGGTGCGCGCCCTTCACGCCGTCGTACCGATCGGGGCTACAGGTAAGCACGATCACCTGCCCGTGGGCGCCGATGGTGTCGAACACCTCCCGCATCTTGACCAGCCGGTCCGGATCGGTGAAACCAAGCGCGTCGTCGACCACCACGGGGACGGTGTCCTCCTTGGCGACCAAGGCGGCACCGGCCAGGCGTGCCAGGATGCCGAGTTGTTCTTTGGCCCCACCCGATAAGGATTCGTACGGCACCGTGATGCCGTCCAGCGTTCTGCTGCGGATGCACAGGTCGCTGTCGATTTCGACCTCTAAAGACGGCCCGAACACCGGGCGGCCGAGCCGCTGCAGTTCGGCGCGGTAGGGCTCGACATAGCGCAGCCGGGTGGTGTCACGGTGGCGTGTCATCACCGAGCGCAGCAGTTGCGCGGCCCGCGCCCGGCCGCCGACCCGAGTGTGCTGGCTGGCGGCATGCTCACGCTCTGTCTCCGCGGCGTCGAGTTTGCCCTGGCGCCCCTCGGTGCCGAATACCGAAAGTTCGATAGTGACCTCACGCAACGCGCCGGCGGCATCTTCGTAGCGCTCGCGCAGCGATTCGGCCGCGTCGGTGGCATCGGTTAGTTCGGCGGCCACCGTGTCCGGCGCCGCGGCAGCCAACTCGTCGGCCAGCTCGGATACCCGCTGCTCGGCGTTTTGTGCCGCTCTCAGCGCAGCGTCCGCGGCCGACGCCAACTCTTCATCGCTGACCGACGCCCGCTGCTGCGCAAGCCGGTCGGTCACCGCGTCCAGCTCCACACGTTGAGTCACCATTTTGTGCTGCAGAACGGTCGCGCGTGTTGCTAATTCACTGAGTCTGTGAGCGGTGGCGGTACCGGTCTTGCGGCGTGCCTCGCATTCGGCGATCGCGGCCACGCGACCCGCCTCAGCCGCTTCGAGTTCGGCGCGGACGGCGATGATGTCGGCCTCACACTGCTCAGCCTGGTCCGGTTGGCCGGCCCGCAGCTGCGCAAGCCGCAACTGCAGCTGATCCATTGGTTCGTCGCCGCACAGGCCGGCCATGGTGGCTTTCAACTGGTCGCGGGCGCCCTGTAATTCGCGGCGGCGTTGGTCTGCAGCCCGTGCGGCAGGTAGGTCGGCGACACCGCCCGCGGCCAATGCCGCAGCCAATTCCTGTTGTGCCGCAGCATATTTAGCCTGAATATCGAGGGTGGTTGCGCCCGGAGTCACCCGCGCGGTCAGCACGCCGTCAACTTCGACCGTGGTGGGGCCGGTGGCGGTGATCGACCAGCTTTGGCCCGCTGACAGCGCGACCTGCTGCTCGCCGGCGGCGAGCTCGATGTCAGCGGCGGCGGTCAATTCCACCACGGCCGTGGCCAGCGCCAACTGATCGCCGATGCGCTCGACCGCGGCCGCAGCATCCTCTATTCGCCGCAGCAACTGCTCGGTGACGGCTACTACCGAGAGCTCTGTGCAGAGCCGGTCGTGCTCGCGCTGGGCGGCGTCGACCTTGGTCAGTCGTGCGCTGAGCCGGTCGGCCTCCTCGCGGTCAGTGAGCCGGTCGACGGTGCGCCTGGCCGCATCGACTCGGCACTGCATGTCAACCGCGGTCTTGGAGGCTTCCTCGACCGCGGCTTCGGCCGCTTCGGCGTCGGCGCGCGCCGCCGATACCGCCTCAGCGGCCACTTGCGCTTCGGCTTCGGCATCGGCGACGGTCGCAGTGCGAGAGTCGATTTCGGCGAGCAGCTGTACGCGCGCTTCGTGAGCGGCGGCCGCCGCGGCGCTGGTCGCCGCCGCGGCGGCAGCGACCAACTCGGCTTCACGCGCCCGGCTGGTGAGCTCGGTGATCTTGGCGGCCGCGGCCTGCGCCGCGGCGAGCCGCGGGGCGGACGCGATCCGCTGTTGCGACAGGTCGGACACCTGTTCTGTCAGGACGGCGTGCCGACACACCCGGTCGTCGACCTCGGCGACCGCCGCTGTGCACTCCGCGACGGCAGCCTCTGCGGCGGCCAGCCTGGAGATCGCGGTTGCCCACTCACCCGTAGGACGTCCCGTCGCGGTGAAGTAACGTCCGTACTCGGCGTCGATCCGATCGATGAGCAACGGCTCCGTGCCGGACAGTGCCCCGGCGCTGTCGGATTGCGCCGCCGCGACATCGAGCGCACGCGACAGCGCGTCACACCCCGACAGGTCCACCGCGGCGGTCGACGCGGCCTGCAGCACCCGCTGCGCCTGCCACAGATCGTTGTCCACCGTCTCGGCCAGCATCGCCCGGACCCGTTCGTGGGCTTCATCACCGGTCAGCTGTGCGCGGCGCGGCGTCAACACCGTCAACTCCGTCTCGCACTTCTTGTGGAAGCGCTTCCGGTAGACGAAACGATATGGGCCGCAGCTGATTTCGGCGCATACCTCGGATCCGACATCACTGTTGGTGGGCTTGACTTGTTTGACTTCCTTCTTCGTCGAACGGTCCTTGGATTCCAGCAACAGGTCCAGGGCTTCGATCAACGACGACTTGCCGACCTCATTGGCGCCGGACAGCACCACAACACCGTGGTCGGGAAACTCGATCTCCCGGTGTGCGATGCCGCGGTAGTTCGTCAGAACCAACCGGTGCAGCTTCATGCGGCCCCCCGATCGGCGAGGCGCAACAACAGCGCCAGCGCTGCCTGCGCGTCGACAGCGGACTCCGACCCCCCCTGGCGTGCCGTTGCCACCAGCTCCTCGACGGCCGCGGCGGCGAATCCCCCGATACCGAGATCGGTGAATTCGCCGTCAGCGGGGATGACCGCCAAGTCGGTGTGGCGTTCCCACAGGCCCAGCCAGGCGAACAGCCGGGTGTATTTGTCCAGGCAGGCATCCAGTGCCGCACGGTCGGTGACCGTCAACGAACCGGTTAGCGCCAACCGCACCACGGTTCGGTCCTTTTCGGTCATGAGGTCCAGGTTCATGTCGAGGTCTGCGATGTCGCGGCTGGTATCGACCTGTCGGCGCATCGTGACGAAGCGCCAGTGACCCACATGCCGGGGCGTCACGGAGACCGTGCCCCGCGGATCGCTTTCGTCGATTTCGACGACCAGGACGTGACCCGGATTGGATTCCACATCGTCGAAGTTGGTGACTTCCGGTGAACCGGAATACCACACCCGGCCCCCGCCGCCGACCTGGGTGAGTGAGTGCTTGTCCCCCAAAGCCACGTAGTGCACCACGCCGCGGGCCAGCGCGTCGTCGAGCGCGGCGAGCCGGATCAGCGAGGGCTTGTCGCGATCGGGGTCCAGCACGTCGACACCGCCGTGCGCGACAAGCACCCGGGTGACCGGAGCCGGGGACAGATTCTCTAGAACTTCGGCGACCAGGTCGGTGGTCGGGGCCTTGGACCGCCACGGCGCTGCGGCGATCTCCAGGCCGGGACGCACCTCATGGATGCCGGCCCGATCCAGCACCACCACATTGTCGGGGCATTCGGCGGTGAACAGCGCGCTGGTGTACACCGACGAGGCATCCAGCGGATCGTGGTTGCCCGGGAGCAGGTAAACCGGAATTCCGATGGCCCGCATGGCTTCCAGGGACTGCCCGATCACCTTCGGTGGAAGCTGGTTGTGTTCGAAGACATCCCCGGCCACCACGACGAACTCGGCGCCCACCTCTGCCGCGAGCTCTCCCAGGCCGGCTACCGCGTCGCGGCGGGCCGCCGAATACCGTGGCTGGGCATCACCGGCGAGGAAGTGCCGGGTCATGCCCAGCTGCCAGTCGGCGGTGTGCAGGAATCGCATGCCGACGACCTCCTTCCGAATTGCGTGGCTATCAGGGCACCGCGAGTTTAGGTCCGTGCACCGACAAGGCGCGGGACCTGCACCGGCAGGTCTCCGGTGCAGCTCCGAAATCACTTACTTCAGTCTTCAGTGCGATTTCTGAGTGAAGTATTTTGTCGGTGCCGGCCGTTAGTTTGACGGCATGGGTTCCGGCGGGGTTGTCGATCGCGAAGCGATCACGGCGGCCTTCGATGCGTTGGATGCCGCAGTCGATGCTGTGGCGGGCCTGGACTTCGACGCGTTGACCGCCCAAGAGTGGCCGGCGTTGTTGGAGCGCGTTGAAAAGGTGCGCCGGCGATTGCCGGCGGTCGAGCATCCGCTGATCAACAACCTGGCCCGGCAGGCCACCGCGGAAGAGCTGGGCGGCAAATTGTCCCACGCGATCGCCGAGTGGACGCTGATCAGCCGCGCCGAGGCCTCCCGGCGCATCCGTGAGGCCGCCGACCTCGGGCCCCGGCGCGGGTTGACCGGCGAATCGCTGGCCCCGCTCTTGACCACGACCGCGGCCAAGCAGCGAGCCGGCAATCTGGGAGCGGGCCAGGTCGCCGTAATCCGCCGCTTTTATCACCAGCTGCCCGGCTGGGTCGACCAGGCCACCCGCGAGCGCGCCGAGGCCGACCTGGCCATGCAAGGTACCCAGTACCGGCCCGAGCAACTGGCCGAACTGGCCGCCACCCTGACCGACTGCCTCAACCCCGACGGCACCTACACCGACACCGACCGGGCGCGACGCCGCGGTCTGACCCTGGGCACCCAGGGCCCTGACGGCATGTCTCAGCTGCGCGGCTGGCTGACACCGGAAGCCCGCGCCACCGTGGAAGCCGTGTGGGCCAAACTGGCCGCCCCCGGCATGTGCAACCCC
>CAYNLB010000088.1:0-18900 GCA_964397935.1 uncultured Mycobacterium sp. | reverse complement strand
GCTTGCCGGCGACGATGACGTTGACGTAGTCGCGGCTGCGCAGGCAGTGGTCGGCCACCGACAGCAGCGTGTTGCCGTCCGGCGGCAGGTATACCCGCGTCAGCTCGGCCCGCTTGTTCGCGACGAGATCGATGAATCCGGGATCCTGGTGCGACGCGCCGTTGTGATCCTGGCGCCATACGTGAGAGCTCAGCAGGTAGTTCAACGAGGCGATCGGCCGCCGCCAGGGCAATTCCCGGCTAGTGGCAAGCCACTTCGCGTGCTGGTTGAGCATCGAGTCGACGATGTGCACAAATGCTTCGTAGCAGTTGAACAGGCCATGCCGGCCGGTCAGCAGGTAGCCCTCCAGCCACCCCTGGCACAGGTGCTCGGAGAGCACCTCCATCACGCGGCCGTCGGGGGCGAGATGCTCGTCGTCGGGCCCGATCTCCGACATCCAGACCTTGGCGGTCGACCCGTAGACGGCGTCCAGGCGGTTGGAGGCTGTTTCGTCGGGACCCATGAGCCGGAACCGGTCGGAGTTGCGGGCCACCACATCGCGCAGGAAAGCGCCCAGCAGTCGGGTGGCCTCATGCCTTGTGGTGGCCGGCCGCGACACCGGCACGGCGTAGTCGCGGAAGTCCGGGAGATCGAGGTCGTGCAGCAGCAGTCCGCCGTTGGCGTGCGGGTTGGCGCTCATCCGGCGATCACCGCTGGGCGCCAGCGCCCGCAGTTCGGCCCGCAGCCGTCCGTTCCCGTCGAAAAGCTGCTCGGGCCGGTAGCTGCGCAGCCATTCTTCAAGCTGTGCGCGATGTCCGGGGTTGTCGCGGGTCTCGGCTAGCGGAACCTGATGCGCACGCCAGGTGCCTTCGACCTTCTTGCCGTCGACCACCTTCGGCCCGGTCCATCCCTTGGGTGTGCGCAGCACGATCATCGGCCACACCGGCCGCTGGGTCTGATTGCCGCCGCGCGCGCCGCCCTGGATGGCCGCGATGTCATCGAAGGCGTCGTCGAGGGCAGCGGCCAATTGCTGGTGCACCGTGGCCGGGTCGTCACCGGCGACCGTGATGGGCCGGTAGCCATAGCCGCGCAGCAGCGCCTCCAGCTCGTCGTGCGGGATGCGGGCCAGCACCGTCGGGTTGGCGATCTTGTAGCCGTTGAGCGCCAAGATGGGCAGCACCGCGCCGTCTCTGGCGGGGTTGAGGAATTTGTTGGAGTGCCAGCCCGCGGCCAGTGGCCCCGTTTCGGCCTCGCCGTCGCCGACCACGCAGGCCACGACCAGGTCTGGATTGTCGAAAGCAGCGCCGTAGGCATGCACCAGCGCATAACCGAGTTCACCACCCTCGTGGATGGACCCCGGCGTCTGAGCCGCCACGTGACTGGGAATGCCACCGGGAAACGAGAACTGGCGGAACAGCTTTCGCAGTCCTTCGGCGTCTTCCTCGATGCCGGTGTAGACCTCGCTGTAGGTGCCTTCCAGGTAGGCGTTGGCAACCAGCGCGGGCCCGCCGTGGCCGGGCCCGGTGACGTAGATGACGTTGGCGTGGCGGTTGCGGATGATCCGGTTCAAATGGGCATAGATCAGGTTGAGTCCCGGGGTGGTGCCCCAGTGGCCGAGTAGCCGCGGTTTCACGTGCTCGCGTGACAGCGATTCGGCCAGCAGTGGGTTGTCCAGCAAGTAGATCTGCCCGACGGACAGGTAATTGGCGGCGCGCCAGTAGGCGTTGATGAGCTCGAGTTCGTCGTCGGTGAGGGTCGCGTTCGCTGGGGATCTCGTGTCTTGTGGGCTCATCTGCCCGATTGTCCGTGACTCCGATGAACAACGCCCTACGTGGTGTGTGTTCACTCCTCGCCGCGAGCCCGGGCCTCGTAGGCCTTGCGCTTGTCGGCATCGACGTCATCGGTGAAGACATGCTCGCCCCCGAGTACGCGATTCAGGCCTTCCGACAGCCTGCGCGGCATGAATTTCTGCGAAGCGATGATCGCGCCGGCCAGTTTCGTTACGCGCACCCGCGGCTTGGGGCGAGCGACCAGCTCGACAACCGCGTTGGCGATGTCGAGCGGTTCGGCGTTCTTCAATCCCTTGGCGCCGGAGGTGCCGGCGATGAGTTCGGTGTTCACGAATGTTGGCATGACCACCGAGAACTTCACGCCATCCCGACGGTATTCGATCCTGGCCGCGTCGGTGAAGCCGATCACCGCGTGCTTGCTGGCACAGTAGGTGGCCGCCCCGGCGATGTATGTCTCCCCGGCCAGCGAGGCGATGTTGATGACGTGCCCCGAACCGCGGGGGACCATGCGCTGCACGGCGAGCTTGCTGCCCAGGATCACCCCGTAGACGTTGATGTCGAGAATGCGCCGGGTGACGGCCTCCGACTCATCGATAATCCGGCCAATCGGCATGATGCCGGCGTTGTTGACCAGCACATCGATGGGGCCCAGTTGGCGCTCGACTTCATCGAGGAAATCCGAGAACGAATGCCGGTCGGTTACATCGAGTTTCCCGTAGACGTCGAGGCCCAGGGCAGCGCCGGACTCCTTCACCTGCACCTCGTCGACGTCGCCGATCGCGACCTTGGCGCCGAGGTTGTGCAAAGCGGTCGCGGTGGCCAATCCGATTCCACGGGCGCCGCCGGTGATCACGATGACCTTGCCACGGACCTTCAGGCCGACGGATGTCGTATCTGCCATTTTCCGTCCCCTCCAACTCCTTGACGGGCGTCAACCAGGCGATCCGGTAAGCACAGCACTTGAAGCCGCGGTGCGCAAATAGCCTCGACCGAACCCGTGGATACTGCAACGATGACCGAAGTGCGCGCGGCCGTCCCGGCAGATGCCCACGACGTGGCGCGCGTGCATGTCCGGTCGTGGCAGTCGGCATATCGGGGGCTTATCGCCCAGCAATACCTCGACGGCCTCAAACCTGAAGTCTGGGCGAGCCGATACACCTTTGGCCGCATGGGGCTGCAGGTGCCGTCCACACTGGTCGCGGTCGACCGGTCGACGATCTGCGGTCTGGCCACCACGGGGCTGTGTCGCGACGGTGACTTACCGAATTGCGGTGAGCTGATGGCGCTCTACGTCGATCCCGGGTATCTGCGTACCGGGGTCGGGCGTTTGCTGATGGCCGCTGCCCGTGAGCGGCTGCGCGGGGTCGGTGTTGGCAAAGCTGTGCTGTGGGTGCTGGACGGGAACGTCCGAGCCCGGCGCTTCTATGAGCGCGATGGATGGGGATTTGACGGAACCCGCCGCACGTCCACGTACGGCGAGGTACCAGCAGAGGAAGTTCGCTATCGGTGCACACTCCGGTAAGTCCGGGCACGGTGAGCCCACCACACACCGAATCCCGCACGCGGGCACCACAAGCCGTTACCCGGTTTTCGGCTGCGCAGTTGACGCCGATCGCGGCTGGGCGCAAAGTTACCCAGGTAACGGAAATGGGCCTGACGCAGCGCCGATTCAAATATGCATCTGGTTCTGGCTGACCTGCGGTTAGTTAAATCAATTGGGGCGCAACCGTTCTGATTACGCCCGGTGAACCTCGGCCGGTGATCAGTGCAGGGCAAACCATGCCAGGCTGGCTCCGCCCGCCAGGGCGCAGTAGATGGCAAACGGCGTGAGGGTTCGGGTCTGGAAATACCGCGTGAGGTAGCGCACCGCAAGATAGGCGGCGACGAAGGAGGCGACGCTGCCGGCCAACACCTGGCCACCGATCCCGCTTCCGATCGGCCCGAAGAGTTCTGGGATCTTGTACACCCCGGCGGCCAAGATGATTGGCGTCGCCAACAAGAAGGAGAACCGCGCGGCGTCTTCGTGTGATAGGCCGCGCCATAGCCCGGCCACAATGGCGATACCAGAGCGGCTGATACCGGGGAACAGGGCAAGGATTTGCGAGGAACCAATCAGTACACCGCGCCGCAGGGGTAGTTGGGCGAGCCTGTTGTCGACGGCCTCGCCGCTGTGCGCGGGTTGCCCTTGCTCACCGGACGACGTCGGGTGGTCTTGGTCGGGCACCGGGGCGATGCGGCGGCGGAGCACCTCGCCCGCGTAGAGCGCGATGCCGTTGAGCAGCAGGAAGACGGCCGCCGGAATGGGCTTGCCCAGTGTGGTCCGAAACGTCTTCTCAAGGGCCAGTCCAGCCAGCCCCACCGGGATGGTGGCCGCCACGATCAGCCAGGCCAGCCGCTCGTCGGAAGTCTGCATTCGGCGATGCCGCAACGATGAGACGAATCCCGCCAGGATGCGCAACCAGTCACGCCAAAAGAAGACCAGCAGGGCCGCGGCGGTGGCCACATGGAGGCCGACGATGAAGGCCAGGTAGGGCGATTCGGGCGCAGTGACGTTGAGGTCCTGAGCCCAGTGTCCGCCGATCAGCGCCGGGACCAGCACGGAATGTCCGAGGCTCGAGACCGGGAACAGCTCGGTGACGCCCTGGAACGCGCCGACGAAGACAGCCTCGACATAGTTCAAATGCGCGCTCATGCGGTGGGTGCCTCCATCGGATGGTCTGACCGGTACAGCCTCGCGGGTCGGCCTGTGACGATAGCCGACACCGTCCTCGCCCACATCCCCGACCAATGGTTACACCGAATCAACTTGCCCCGTTAGCTTTTGGTGGGCAGCGCGGTGGCATCTGCCCGGCGGGTACGGTGTGCAGATGGCTGACGGGTTGCTCGATACCGTGCGCGTCCTCGATTTGTCCAGCGGTGTCGCCGACACGGTGACCCGCCTGTTCGCCGACCTGGGCGCCGACGTCCTCAAGGTGGAATTTCCCGGCGGAAGTCCGGGACGCGAGGTGCCGCCGACGCTGGCCGGTGCGAGCATCCCGTTCGCGCTGCACAACGCCAACAAGCGCAGCGTGGTGCTGGACCCGCTCGACGACGGTGACTGTGACCGGTTTTTTGACCTCGCTGCAGGTGCCGACATCGTGGTGGACAGCGGTCGGGTGGGGGAGTCCGCGGCATTCGAGACCTCGGGCGCGGAGTTGGCCGCTCGCTATCAGCACCTGGTGGTGCTGTCGGTCACCGACTTCGGTGCGACGGGGCCGCGGTCGTCATGGAGCGCCACCGATCCGGTGTTGTACGCGATGTGCGGCGCGCTGGCGCGATCCGGCCCCACCACCGGCACCCCCGTGCTGCCACCGGACGGCATCGCTTCGGCCACCGCCGCTGTCCAGGCCACATGGGCCGCGCTCGTTGCCTACTACAACAGGCTGCGTTGCGGCACAGGAGATTACATCGACTTTTCGCGCTTCGAGTCAGTCGTGATGGCGCTCGACCCGGCGTTCGGCGCGCACGGGCAGGCCGCCGCCGGTGTCCGCCGCGCCGGGCGGTGGCGGGGCCGTCCGAAAAATCAGGACGCCTACCCCATCTATCCCTGCAAGGACGGTTATGTGCGGTTGTGCGTCATGGCGCCGCGCCAGTGGCACGGCCTGCGGCGCTGGTTGGGGGAGCCGGCGGACTACCAGGACCCCAAATACGACGTGATCGGCGCGCGTTTTGCCGCTTGGCCCGAGATCAGCGTGCTGATCCGTGCGCTGTTCGCCCAACAGACCATGAAGGACCTGGTGATCGCCGGTCAGGAACACGGGGTGCCGATCGCCGCGGTGTTGACACCGTCGCAGATCCTGGGCTCCGAGCATTTCCAGGCGGTGGGCGCAATCACCCAGGCCGAACTCGCGCCCCGGGTGCGCACCACTGTGCCCACCGGATACTTCGTCATCGACGGCCAGCGTTCGGGTTTTCGGGCGCCGGCGCCCGCGGCGGGGAATGACCAGCCATGCTGGCTCGGCAACCCGGCGGTGGTGCCCTCGCCGCCGGGCAAAGTCGGCGACTATCCGTTTGGGGGCCTGCGGATTCTCGATCTGGGCATCATCGTCGCCGGCGGCGAGCTGAGTCGGTTGTTCGGCGACCTCGGCGCCGAAGTCATCAAAGTCGAAAGTGCCGACTACCCCGACGGCCTGCGGCAGGCCCGGGTCGGCGAGGTCATGAGCGAGTCATTCGCGTGGACACGCCGCAACAACCTGGCGTTGGGGCTTGATCTTCGCAGCGCAGAGGGCAAGGAGATTTTCGGCCGGCTGGCGGCCAAGGCCGACGTGGTGTTCGCCAACTTCAAGCCCGGAACCCTTGCCTCATTGGGGCTTTCCTATGACGCGCTGCGGGCCACCAACCCCCGGATCGTGCTCGCCGGCAGCAGCGCGTTCGGCGAGGACGGGCCGTGGAGCACCCGCCTGGGCTATGGGCCGCTGGTCCGCGCCACCACCGGCATCACCCGGCTCTGGACATCCGATGATGCCGACAGCCAGGCCGACACCACAAGGCACGCCTTTTACGACGCGACGACGGTGTTTCCCGATCACGTGGTGGGGCGGGTGACCGCCATCGCGGCGCTGGCCGCGCTCATTCATCGCGACCGGACCGGCAGCGGGGCCCATGTCCACATCTCCCAGGCCGAGGTCGTGGTCAACCAGCTCGACACCCTGTATGTCACCCAGGCCGCATTGGCCGAGGGCCTTGCCTGGGTCCACGAAGACACTGCCTTGCACGCTGTCTGTCCCTGCGCGGGTGATGACGAATGGTGCGTCATCTCGATCCGCTCCGATGACGAGTGGTGGCTTGCCGCATCGGTTTTCGACCACCCGGAATGGGCCGACGATCCGCGCTTCGCGACCGGTGAGTCGCGCCTGGCCAACCGTCACGAGCTGGTCGAGCTGCTGTCCGCGTGGACGCGCACGCGCACCCCGGCGCGGGCCAGCGAACTGCTGCAGGCGGCCGGGGTGCCGGCCGGACCGATGCACCGTCCGCCGGACGTGTTGGAAGACTCCCAGCTGGTGCAGCGGAAGCTTTACTCCGAAATGGTCCATCCCCTGATCGACCATCCGCTGCCGGCGGAGACCGGGCCCGCTCCGTTTCACAACATTCCGCCGGCGCCGCAACACCCTGCGCCGGTACCGGGTCAGGACACCGTCGAGGTATGCCGGAAGCTGCTCGGAATGAGCGCCGAACAGACGGAGCGGCTGATCGCCGACCGCGTGCTGTTCGGTCCGGCCTGACCCCGGCAGCGCCACGCTGGCGTGACACTCGACAATGATCGCCACGCTGGGGTGACACTCGGCCCGGGCACCGCGCCCGCTGGGCCGGCCGGATTCATAGCCCCGCTAAATTCGTCGTATGACTGTCGACCCCAGGACACCGGTGTTGGTCGGCTACGGCCAGGTCAATCATCGCGAGGAAATCGACCCGGAAACGCGGTCCGTGGAACCGATCGACCTGATGGCCGCCGCGGTCCGGCAAGCCGCCGATTCCCGGGTGATCGAGGCCGTGGATTCGATTCGGGTGGTGAACATACTGTCGGCCCATTACCGGGATCCCGGGTTGCTGCTCGGCGAACGGATCGGTGCCGCTGACTTCACCACGTTCTACAGTCCCATCGGTGGCAATGTGCCGCAGTCGCTGGTCAACCAGGCTTGCCTGGACATCCAGGGGGGCCGGGCCGGGGTGGTGCTGCTTGCCGGTGCCGAAACCTGGCGCACCAGGCGAGGGCTGCGCGCCAAAGGCAGCAAGCTCGTGTGGACTGTTCAGGACGAATCCGTTCCGACCGCCGAGGTCAGCGGCGAAGACGTCCCGATGGCCGGTGAGGCGGAAACCCGGATCCACCTGGATCGGCCGGCCTACGTCTACCCGCTGTTCGAGCAGGCGCTTCGGGTTGCCCGCGGCGAGTCGATCGAGCATCACCTCCAGCGCATCGGGGAGCTGTGGGCGCGCTTCAACGCCGTCGCGGTCGACAACCCGCACGCCTGGATCCGCACACCGATGACCGCGGCAGAAATCTGCCGGCCCGGCCCGCAGAATCGGATGATCAGCTGGCCGTACACCAAGTTGATGAATTCCAACAACATGGTTGACCAGGGCGCCGCGCTCATTCTGACCTCGGCCGAGCAGGCGAAACGCCTGCAAATACCCGCCGAGCGCTGGATCTACCCGCATGCCGGCACCGACGCGCATGACACCCCCGCCATCGCCGAGCGCGATGAGCTGCACCGCTCTGCGGCCATCCGCATCGGCGGCGCGCGGGTGTTGGAGCTGGCCGGCCTCGGCATCGACGATGTCGACTACGTCGACCTGTACTCCTGCTTTCCCTCCGCCGTTCAGGTGGCGGCGGCCGAGCTGGGACTGAGCGTCGAGGATCCCGCCCGCCCACTCACTGTCACCGGCGGGCTGACGTTCGCGGGCGGCCCGTGGAGCAACTACGTCATGCATTCCATTGCCACGATGGCAGAGTTGCTGGTAGCCAATCCCGGCCGGCGCGGCCTGATCACCGCCAACGGCGGCTACCTGACCAAACACAGCTTCGGTGTCTACGGCAGCGAGCCACCGGCGGAATTCCGCTGGGAGGATGTGCAATCGACCGTCGACCGAGAGCCCACCCGGGATGGCTTGGTGACGTGGGAGGGCGTCGGCACCGTCGAGGCATGGACGACGCCGTTCGACCGCGACGGACACCCCGACAAGACCTTCCTGGCCGTGCGGACGCCGGAGGGGGCGCGCACCCTGGCCGTTATCACCGATAGCGCCGCGGCGCAAACGTCTGTGCGTGAAGATATTGGTGGCGCCAAGGT
The DNA here is from genome assembly GCA_964397935.1 of uncultured Mycobacterium sp. Lineage (GTDB taxonomy): Bacteria > Actinomycetota > Actinomycetes > Mycobacteriales > Mycobacteriaceae > Mycobacterium. The sequence goes on along the minus strand of CAYNLB010000088.1, from coordinate 10,304 downwards.
TGCCGTCGCCGCGGACGGCAGCGCGGCGCTGCAGTAACCCAAGCCGAAGAAACACACCAGCTCAGCGCACCGTTCGCGGAGTAACGGTCGCGCAGGCCATACCGACGTGCCTATTGTTTAATCTGACGTTCGGGGAGGTGAGCCCAGGTGCGAGTCCTGGTTACCGACGCCACCGGCGCACTCGGGCGGCTGGTTGCACGGCAGCTGATCGCTGCCGGGCACACGGTCACGGGCATTGCTGCGCGCCCGCATCCCTGCCTCGACCGCAACGTTGAATTCGTTTGCGCATCGGTGCGCGACCCCATCCTGCGAGAACTCACCGACGAAGCCGATGCGGTGATGTACTTGACCCCGGTCGACACCACCGCACCCGGCAGCGCCGATATCGACGGCATCGCGCACGTGACCGATGCAGCCACCCGCGCCGGTGCCCGACTGCTGTTCTTGTCCCAGGCCGCGGGTCGGCCCGACGTATACGGCCCGGCGGAGGCGCTGGTATCCAGCAGTTGGGTGCCGAGCCTGGTCATCCGGATTGCGCCGCCGGTCGGCCGCCAACTCGACTGGATGGTGTGCCGAACTGTGGCCACGCTGCTGCGCACCAAGGTCTCGCCGCAGCCGCTGCGCGTGTTGCACCTGGACGACCTGGTGCGCTTCTTGGTGCTGTCGCTGAACACCGATCGCACCGGTGTTGTGGACCTCGCCACCCCGGACACCGTGAATGTGGTCACCGCGTGGCGCCTGCTGCGATCCATTGACCCGCGTTCCAGGCCGCATCGGGTTCGAAGTTGGCCACAGCTCGTCCCGGAAATGAATGTCACTGCGGTCCAAGAAGATTGGTCATTCGAATTCGGGTGGCATGCGCTCGATGCGGTCGCCGACACCGCACGTGGACTTGTCGGCCGCCACATCAATTCCTCGGGCGCGATCAGCCACGGCGGTCAACTGGCGCTCCCCGTGGAGGTTCTCCCGCGGTCCCAGCCCTCCGGCGAGTTGCCCAGCGCCGCCCCGGAGGGCATGGAGGGCGAATTCGACGACCGGATCGATCCGCGGTTCCCGGTCTTCAGTGCGACCGGCCTCGCCGAGGTGCTGCCCGGACCGTTGACCCCGATAACGCTGGATGTCCAGTTGAGCGGACTACGCAGAGCGAATTGGGTGATGGGTCAAGTGCTTGCGCTCGGCGGCGTGGTGGGCGACGAGTGGGGGAGCAGGGCCATCGCGGTTTTCGGTCATCGGCCCTACGTCGGGGTGTCGGTCAACATCGTTGCTGCCACGCAGCTGCCGGGCTGGGACCGGCGCACCGTCGCAAGCAACGCCCTGGTCGGCCAGCCCCAGGTCGGGGACACCCTGCCGTTCGGCGAGCCTCCGTTGGCGGGCGGAGCGCGCGGTGCGGTCGCCAAAGTGGTAGTCGCGGGACGATCGCTGGCCCTGTTACGACACCTCAGGGCCGACACGCGGGCCTACGGTGCCGCCGCCGAGGCAGAACACCTCGACTCCGCACAGCTCGCGTCGCTGCCGGATGCCAGCCTCGAAGTTCGGGTTCGGCTGTTGCGGGATCGGATTCACCAAGGCTGGATCCTCACCGCGCTCTGGTTGATCGACTCCGGAGTCACCGCGGCGGCGCTGGAACGCACGCAGACCGGGCACATCGTATCCGGGGTGGGCATGATGGTCGGAAGCACCCGGATCGCAGCAGAGACCACCAAGCTGGCAGCGGCATTGCGCAGCGACCCGCCGTTGCGTGCGCTGGCCCGGGAAGGCAACCTCGACAGTATCCGCGCGCTGTCTCCCAAAACAGCTGCCGCCGTTGATGCTGCCATCGGCCGGATCGGGCACCGTGGGCCAGGGGAAGCCGAGTTGGCCAACCCGACTTTCGCTGACGATCCGGTGATGCTGCTGATCGCCGCTGCGGTTGCGGCAACCGATACGGCGCCCGCTGAGCCGACGCCACCGGCGACGCTGACACAGCGGCTGGCCGCCAACGCCCGCAGTTCGCGGGAACTGGCCCACGACACCACTATGCGGTTCACTCACGAACTCCGGATGACGCTGCGCGAACTCGGATCCCGGCGGGTCGCCGCGGACCTGATCGACGTCGACGACGACGTGTACTACCTGACGTGCGACGAACTGGTCACCATGCCGAGTGACGGCCGGTTGCGGATCAAGCGCCGCCGCGCCGAACGGGAACGCTTCCAGGCGCAACGCCCACCCGACGTCATCGACGGGGCCTGGACCCCCATCGATCGAAGCGCTGACCTACAGACCGGCTCCGACTAACCGCCGCTCAGCTCAGCAGCCCTCGTAACGCCAGCGCATTGCGGACGGCGTGGCCGCCCAGGTCGTTGTTGAAGTACATCCACACATTTCTGCCGTCACTGTCCCATTCGGCGACCCGGTCGGCCCACCACCGCAGGTCCTGTTCCGGGTACGAGCCCGCATACAGTGCATCCGGATCAGGTCCGTGCATTCGTACGTACACCAGGTCGGTGGTGGCCTGCGGAATGCACGGCAGACCCGCGCCGCTCATCACCACATATGCCGCGCGTCGGCTTTCCAGAAGCGCGTAGACCGCAGGGTCGTTCCACGTGGGATGTCGCAGTTCGACGGCCACCCGGATCGACGGCGGCACGCTGCGCAAGAAGGAATCCAGGCGCTCGTCGTCGCGCTGCTGCTCCGGGTGCAGCTGAACAAGGAGCACGCCGTGGCGATCGCCCAGCAGCTTCCAGCAGCGTTCAAACCGCTCGATCCACGGCTCGGGCGAGGCCAGCCGGCGGTAGTGGGTGAGACCGCGATGCGCCTTGACCGACATGGCGAAGCCCGCCGGCAGTTGATCGCGCCACGTCAGGAACGTCGAGTCCTTCGGCCACCGGTAAAAGCTCGCGTTCAGCTCGACAGTGTCGAAAACCTCTGCGTAGCAGGCTAATCGACGCGCGGACGGTAAACCGGGGGCGTATAGCACATCCACCCAGTGGTTGTAGGACCACCCGGACGTCCCGATCCGTACGGTCACCGCGGGGTCAGCCGATCACCTGCTGGCGTACGTCGTCGTCCAGCGACACCCTGATGAGCGCAGCGGCCAGCGGTGCATTACCTTGTGGTGCAAGGGTTCCCAGCTTTTCCGGGTCGGCCGGCAAGTGCAATTGTTTGGCCGCCCCGGCGGCGCGGGCGTCGAAGTAAGGCCGTACCCAGGTCCATACGTCTTGCACTTCGCGTAGGTAGATGTCGGCGCCAGTATCGCCGATCCCCTTGAATTTCTTGAGCATACGTTTCGCCGCGCCGATGTCGTGCTCACTGCGATCGGCAAGTTCGCGCAGATCGCCGGAATATTGGTCTTCGACGAGCTGGGCCATCTCGGTCAGCCGAGTGGCCGAGCTCTCGTCGTAGCGCACGTAGTGGGCACGACCGAACGCGTCGATCATCGTTTGCCGATCCGATTCCAGCACGGCCTTCGGTGTGCGCAGGCCCGCCTTGAACAGCTCGCGGGCGGCGCTCATGGCGATAGCCGCATCGATTGGCTTGCTGGCCAGCATGCACAGGACCAAGAGCTGAAAAAGCGGCATCGGCTTGTCTTTGATCTTGATGCCGGCCTCGGTTGCATAGGTGGTACCGGCGACCTTGAGCAGCCGCTGCACCGTTTGCTTCGGCTTGTCCATACCGCATCGCTTACCCCCAGCGTGTTCCGGCAAACTGCGCCGGTCATTTGGGTGGCAGCCCACGGGCGTAGCCGACGCCACGTTGCACCCAGCGTGCAAGCTGGCGCTGGGTTTGCACCCCGGCGGCGTCAACGTGTAGCCAACCGCGGACTTCCCGGGTTGCCATCACCATGGGGCTGACATGGTCGCGTTGAGCTAGCTTGTCGGTGTCGGGCGGCGGCACCCGCACCAGCAGGCCGCCGTGGCCGCTGGCGGCCACCGACATGTTGCCGTTGAGCAGAAACGCGAGACCGCCGAACATGCGCTTTTCCTCGACGCCCCGTTCGGAGGCCAGAAGCTCGCGGATCCGGTTGGCCAGATCTTCGTCGTAGGCCATCCGCGGCCTCAATCCAGATCAACCCGAATGGTCAGCAGGTCGCTGCCCATCAGGCGCACCACCGCGCTGTTGAGCCGCGGTAAGTTGCCGAGTCGCTGCAGTGGGTCGTCGTCCGGTAGCAGGTGGGCGGTTCCGTTACGCCACCGACCGCCGATGCGCACCCGAACAGCCGGATTGGCCTTGATATTGCGGACATAGTCCGAATGTTCGCCATGCTCGGAGACCATCCAGAACTGGTTGTCCACTACGCGCCCGCCTACGGCGGTCCGTCGCGGCTGCCCGCTCTTGCGTCCGATCGTCTCGAGCATGGTCACCGGCAATTGCCGGCCCACCGGATTGACTAGCAATCGTTGAACGCGGTGGATCACTTGTCGTTTCAGAGTCTGAACGTCGGTCATGTCCCTGATTGTGCACCCCCGAACGTCCGGGGTCACTCGCGGCGAGTCAATGGATCCTAGGTGGGGCCGCGGGCACAGACGTAATACGGACGCTGCCCTCGGAGACCAGGCCCGGTGCCGAGCGTGACACTGGCATCACGTTGGCGACCCGATTATGCGGCTGCCGTCACGGCTTCGGCCACCGGTTCCAGCGCCTGCGTGACGATATCGGCGACGTCGGTCATGGGCCGCACGTCGAGCGCGTCGAGCACCTCGGCCGGCACGTCGTCCAGATCCGGCTCATTGCGCGAGGGGATGAAAACCGTTGACAGGCCTGCGCGTTGAGCGGCCAGCAGTTTCTGCTTGACACCGCCGATCGGCAACACCCGCCCGTTCAGCGTGACCTCGCCGGTCATGCCGACATCGGAGCGCACCTGACGTCCGGTGGCCATCGACACCAGGGCGGTCACCATCGTGACACCGGCCGACGGGCCGTCCTTGGGTACTGCGCCGGCGGGCACGTGCACGTGGATGCGCCGGTCCAGCATCGTGGGGTCGACACCCAGCTCCGAAGCGTGGGAGCGTACGTAGGAGAGCGCGATCTGCGCCGATTCCTTCATCACCTCGCCCAGCTGCCCTGTCAACTGCAGACCCGGCTCACCGTCGGTGGCGCCGGCTTCGATGTAGAGCACATCGCCGCCCAGACCCGTGACTGCCAGGCCGGTGGCCACGCCGGGCACCGCGGTGCGCTCGGCCGACTCGGGCGTAAACCGCGGACGCCGCAGGTATTCAACGAGATCCGGCTCATCGATGATCTTCGGCGCCGGGTCCTCGGCGAGCTTTGTCGCCACCTTGCGCAGCGCTTTGGCCAGCAGCCGCTCGAACTGTCGCACCCCGGGCTCGCGGGTGTAGTCGGCAGCGATCTTGCGCAGCGCGGCGTCGGTGACGGTCACCTCGTCATCGTTCAGCGCGGCCCGCTCCCGCTGCCGGGGCAGCAGGTAGTCCCGCGCGATCGCGACCTTGTCGTCTTCGGTATAGCCGTCGATCTCCACCAGTTCCATCCGGTCCAGCAGCGCCGACGGGATGTTCTCGATCACGTTGGCCGTGGCCAAGAACAACACATCGGACAGATCCAGATCCAGATCCAGATAGTGGTCACGGAACGTGTGGTTTTGCGCCGGGTCGAGCACCTCGAGCAGCGCGGCACTCGGGTCGCCGCGGTAGTCCGAACCGACCTTGTCGATCTCGTCCAGCAGCACCACGGGATTCATCGACCCCGCCTCGCCGATCGCACGCACGATCCGGCCCGGCAGGGCGCCCACGTAGGTGCGACGGTGCCCGCGGATCTCGGCCTCGTCGCGCACACCGCCCAGGGCGACGCGCACAAACTTGCGGCCCAGCGCGCGGGCCACGCTCTCACCTAGCGACGTCTTGCCGACGCCGGGGGGACCGGCCAGCACCATCACGGCACCGGAGCCACGGCCGCCGACAACCTGCAAGCCGCGCTGCGCGCGGCGGGCGCGCACGGCCAGATACTCGACGATGCGGTCCTTGACGTCGTCTAGCCCGTGGTGGTCGGCATCCAGGATCTGCCGCGCAGCCTGCAGGTCCGTCGAGTCCTCGGTCTTGACGTTCCACGGCAGTTCGAGCACGGTGTCCAGCCAGGTACGGATCCAGCCGCTTTCCGGGCTTTGGTCGCTGGAGCGCTCGAGCTTGCCGACCTCGCGCAGCGCAGCCTCGCGCACCTTTTCGGGGAGGTCCGCGGCCTCGACGCGGGTCCGGTAGTCGTCGGATCCGTCGGGTTCGCCCTCGCCCAGTTCCTTGCGAATGGCGGTGAGCTGTTGGCGCAGCAGGAATTCTTTTTGCGTCTTCTCCATGCCCTCGCGCACGTCCTCGGCGATCTTGTCGTTGACCTCGACCTCGGCCATGTGATCGCTGGTCCAGTCGATCAGCACGCGGAGTCGCTCGGCGACATCGGTGGTCTCCAGCAGCTGCCGCTTCTGCTCGTTGGTCAGGTAGGACGCATAGCCGGAGGTGTCCGCCAGCGCCGACGCATCGGTCAGCCTGTTGACGTAGTCAACGATCTCCCAGGCCTCGCGGCGTTGCAGCATGGCCAGCAGCAACTTCTTGTATTCGGCCGCCAGAGCCTTGACCCCGTCGGTGTTCTCCGCCTCGGTGACGTCGGTCACCTCGACCCACAGCGCCGCGCCGGGGCCGCTGGCTCCGGCTCCGATCTGCGCCCTGCGCTCACCGCGCACCACGGCGGCGGTGCCGCCGCCCGCGATGCTTCCGACCTGCAAGACCTTTGCGATCACACCGTGCGACGGATACCGGTCCCCTAGCCGGGGCGCGATCAGCAGCTGCCCTGATTCACTCGCCTGAGCAGCGTCGATCGCTGCCCGCGCGGCGTCGTCGAGCGCGATCGGCACCACCATTCCGGGCAACACGATGGTGTCGGTCACAAAGAGCACCGGCACCGATTTGGCTTCAGCCATCAATCCTCAATCCTCCAAAGTTGAGTCTCCTCGACTTAACCCAGGTGGCGGCCGGTTTGTTCCCTGGCGGCGCCGCTTCTGGGGGTCATCGTGAGGCTGCTCACCGCGACGAAGTTGCCGCCGTGGTCGTGCTCGGCGCCCCATCACGGCCGTGGCGGCAATCTCGCCGCTGAGCCACTGCTCGGAGGTTGTCGGTGGGGCTCGGGAGCCGACCAGGGACGCGAGCGCGTTGACGAAGCGGACCCGGTCGACGCCCACGGGTGCACCGAAGAATTGCTCGGCGAGGTGACAACCCACCAGCGACATCATCACCGCGGTAGCTACCGCTTCGGCGTCGCGCCATAATCGGCCCATGCCGCTGACCCATGCCGTCCCGTCCTCGCTCGACCCGAGCATCCTCGAATCCGCGGCCAGAGACCTCGCGCCCACCGGCGCAATCACGTTCCTCGTCGACAACGACACAGTCACCTACACCGTTGACGGCTCGACAATCCGCGTCGACGAGGGGCAAGGCAATGGTGATGTCGTCGTGCGCCTTTCCCGACAAGCCTGGGACGACATGGTTGGCCAGTTCCGCACGATCATGAATTTGTTGCTCAGCGACGACCTGGCCTTCGAGCGGGGAGGGTTCGAGCAATTGGCCGACTGGGACCCGATCCTGCGGTACCTGCACGCCGGCATCCCGCCGTATGACCCGGCAAGAATCGATCTCCAAGGGCGCGACCCATTCGCCGCGTTCACGCTCGAAGCCAGCGACGACGAGCTGAGGGCGCAGCTACAAACGATGGGCTACCTGCACGTCAAGGCGGTCTTCGACACCGACGAGATGCACGCCGCCAACCGCGAAATCGACCGCCTCGCGGCGAATGCCCGTCCCGGCGATGACGAGTCCTGGTGGGTCACCGCCGAGGATGGCACGGACATCCTGTGCCGGTTGGTTTACGCGACGTTGCGCTCGCCCGTTTTGGCCGCCCTGGAAAGCGACCCCAGGGTCCGCAGGCTCGGCACCCTCCTGGACCCCAGGTTGCGCGCGGCGCCCGACCGGATGGAAGGCAGCGCGGTGTTGCTGAAAGTGCCCGGGAAGACCAGCGGGCTCTCGAACATCCCCTGGCATCAGGACTGCGGTATGGGTGGACACGCCATCATGTGCCCCACGCTCAGTGTCGGCATTCAGATCACCGGCTCGGACTCCTCGACCGGCAATCTGCAGGTCGTTCCCGGCAGTCACGGTCAGGCCATTCATTACCGATGGGAACAGCGGCTCCAGCAGGTACCGGTCGTGAGCATCGACACTGCCCCTGGTGACGTCACCGTCCATATCCAAGACCTGATGCACGCCTCGCCCCAGCCGACCGGCGCAGGCGGCCGCCGCACCATGTATGTCGCCCACTATCCGCCGAAGCTCTGGGAATACGTCGGGCCCGGCCAGGCCTACAACGACCTGGTGCGCAACCGCACCCAGCAGGTGGCGCGCCTGCAGTAGCGTCGCTGGCCGCCGGGCAATTCCAGCTCGCGATGTCACCACACCGAGAGTGAGGACGACAGCGTGCGGTTGCTCAGGCCGTCGAATACGGGCCCAACCGCCGTAGTTGCGTCACATGCTTGGGCGAAAGCTCTTCCAGGCACGTGACGCCGAGCAGCCGCATCGTCCGGAGGACTTCACTCTCCAGGATTTCGATGGCGCGGTTGACACCCGCCTCACCGCCGGCCATCAGCCCGTACAGGTAGGCCCGGCCTACCAGGGTGCACCGGGCGCCCAGCGAGATCGCTGCCACGATGTCGGCCCCGGACATGATGCCGGTATCGAGCAGGATCTCGGTGTGCTTGCCGAGCTCACGCGCGACCACGGGCAACAGGTGGAACGGCACCGGGGCCCGGTCCAATTGCCGGCCACCGTGGTTGGACAGCACGATCCCGTCGACGCCGCGATCGACGACGGCGCGGGCATCGTCGAGTGTCTGGATCCCTTTGACGACCAGCTTGCCGGGCCATCGAGCCTTGATGAAGGCCAGATCGTCGAAAGTTACGCTGGGGTCGAACATGGTGTTCAAGTACTCGCCCACGGTGCCCGACCAGCGATCCAATGATGCAAACGACAAAGGTTCGGTGGTCAGCAGATCGAACCACCAGCGTGGGTGTGGCAGCGCATCGAGCACGGTGCGCAGTGTCAGCGCCGGCGGGATCGACATCCCGTTGCGCACGTCGCGCAACCGCGCGCCGGCGACTGGAACGTCGACGGTGACCAGCAGCGTGTCGAACCCCGCGTCCGCCGCGCGCTGCACCAATGCCATCGAACGTTCCCGGTCACGCCACATGTAAAGCTGAAACCATTTGCGTCCCTGCGGCACAGCGGCCACCAGGTCCTCGATCGCCGTGGTGCCGAGAGTGGAGAGCGCGAACGGGATCCCGGCCCTGGCCGCCGCGTGTGCGCCGGCGGTCTCTCCTTCGGTGTGCATCAAGCGGGTGAACCCGGTCGGGGCGATGCCGAACGGCAGGACGACCGGCTGGCCCAGCACATTCCATCCCGCAGTGACGTTGGTTACGTCACGCAGAATAGTGGGGTGAAATTCGATGTCGCGGAAGGCTTGTCGGGCACGTGCAATGGACAGTTCGTCCTCGGCGGCGCCATCGGTGTAGTCGAACGCGGCCTTGGGCGTGCGCTTTTTGGCGATGCACCGTAGATCCTGGATGGTCAGCGCGGCGTCGAGACGCCGTTTGGCGCGGTCGAGCTCTGGCTTTTTGAATTGGAGCAGCGGCGCCAGGTCGCGGACCCTGGGTACCCGTCGTTTGACCGCCATGTGTGCAACCGTAGTCGTATGGAATCAGCAAGCGACCCCTTCGATCTGAATCGCTTCATGGAGGCACAGGCTCCGGTCTACCCCCACGTCGTCGCGGAGTTGCGGGCGGGGCAAAAACGCGGCCACTGGATGTGGTTCGTCTTTCCGCAGCTACGCGGCCTGGGTAGTAGCCCGATGGCGGATCGCTATGGCATTTCCTCGCTCGAGGAAGCCGGCGCCTATCTGCGCCATCACGTACTCGGGCCGCGATTGCACGAGTGTGCCCGGCTGGTCAACCAGGTGCAAGGACGGTCGATCGGAAAGATCTTCGGCTCGCCCGACGACCTCAAACTGTGTTCGTCGATGACGCTGTTCGCCTGCGCAACCGACGACAACGAGGATTTCATCGCGCTTCTCGACAAGTACTACGACGGGCGGCAAGACCGGCTGACGTTGTCCCGGCTGGCAACATCCCGGGACTGACAATCACATCCGCCACACGGGTATCCGGATCGAGTCGGCACACATTCCGCCCGGCTCGATGAGACAAACGGGGCCACAACGGACGTCGTCCCAAGCGGCGACACATGTGACCGATGCGGTCTGCGCCCATGCGCCCGGCCTAA
>CAYNLB010000087.1:0-19585 GCA_964397935.1 uncultured Mycobacterium sp. | reverse complement strand
CAGCGAGTCCAGCCAGGGTATGGCGCCCCTGGTCGCGGTCGCCGCCCGGGGCGCCCGGTTGACCCTGGTTCGTGACGGCAAGCCGACCGAGGTGCTCGACGCAATGAGTTCCTGGTGGACCGCGATCCACGGGCATGGCCATCCGGTCCTGGATGCGGCGCTGACCAGCCAGCTCAACACCATGAACCACGTCATGTTCGGCGGGCTGACCCACGAGCCCGCGGCCCGGCTGGCCCAGCTCCTGGTGGAGATCACGCCGGCCGGTTTGGAGACGGTGTTCTTCGGCGACTCCGGGTCCGTGTCGGTGGAGATCGCGGTGAAGATGGCGTTGCAGTACTGGCGCAGCCGCGGGCAGCCCGGCAAGCGGCGGCTGATGACCTGGCGGGGCGGCTACCACGGGGACACGTTCACCCCGATGAGCATCTGCGACCCCGACGGCGGCATGCACTCGTTGTGGACCGATGTTTTGGCCCGACAGGTGTTCGCCCCGCAGGTGCCACATCATTACGACCCCGCCTACAGCGCGGACTTCGAGGCGCAGCTGGCGCAGCACGCCGCCGAGGTGGCGGCCGTGGTCGTCGAGCCCGTCGTGCAGGGGGCCGGCGGCATGCGCTTCCATGACCCGCGGTATCTGAATGATCTGCGTGACATCTGCAACCGGCACCAGGTGCTGCTGATCTTCGACGAAATCGCCACCGGGTTCGGTCGCACCGGCGAGCTGTTCGCCGCCGACCATGTCGGGGTGAGCCCGGACATCATGTGCGTCGGCAAGGCACTGACCGGCGGATATCTCGGTTTGGCCGCCACCTTGTGCACTGTCGACATCGCGCACACCATCAGTGCCGGTGAGGCGGGTGCGCTGATGCACGGGCCCACGTTCATGGCCAATCCGCTGGCGTGCGCGGTGTCGGTGGCCAGCGTCGAGGTGCTGCTCGGCCAGGACTGGCGGTCACGGGTCGCCGAGATCGGCGCCGGCCTGGCCGACGGGCTCGAAGCCGCCCGGGGACTGACCGGGGTCACCGATGTCCGGGTATGCGGCGCCATCGGCGTCATCGAATGCGACCGGCCGGTCGACCTGGCGATTACCACCATCGCGGCGCTGGACGGCGGCGTCTGGCTGCGCCCGTTCCGCAACCTGGTCTACGCGATGCCCCCGTACATCTGCGTGCCGGCCGAGATCGGCCAGATCACGGCGGCGATGGTCGAGGCCGCGCGGCTCACCGGCTCTCGTAGGCTTTAGGTCCATGAACGCCCCCCAGCAGGCTCCGATCGAGACTTCACCGCTGGCCTGGCTGGAAGATGCGGAGCAGCAGCGCCGCGAGGCCGGGTTGCGCCGCTCGCTGCGGCCGCGGCCCGCCGTCGCCACCGAGTTGGACCTGGCCTCCAACGACTACCTCGGTCTGTCCCAACATCCCGGCGTGATCGAGGGCGGCGTCATCGCGCTGCGCATGTGGGGTGCCGGGGCCACGGGCTCCCGCCTGGTCACCGGCGACACCGAACTGCACCAGCAGTTCGAGTGCGACCTTGCCGAGTTCGTCGGCGCGTCCGCCGGGTTGCTGTTCTCCTCCGGATACATGGCCAATCTGGCCGCGGTCGCCAGCTTGTCGGGTCCGGGTTCGCTGCTGGTTTCGGACGCCTATTCGCACGCATCGCTGGTGGATGCCTGCCGGCTGTCGCGGGCGCGGGTGGTGGTGACGCCGCATCGCGACGCCGGGGCGGTGGACGCGGCCTTGCGGTCACGCGATCAGGAGCGCGCCGTCGTCATCACCGAGTCGGTGTTCAGCGCCGACGGCGCGCTGGCGCCGCTCCGCGAGCTACACGAGGTGTGCCGCCGCCACGGCGCGCTGCTCATCGTCGACGAGGCGCACGGCCTCGGCGTGCGCGGTGGGGGGCGCGGGCTGTTATACGAGCTCGGGCTCGCCGGTGCGCCCGACGTGGTGATGACCACGACGTTGTCCAAGGCGCTGGGCAGCCAGGGTGGTGTGGTGCTGGGGCCGGCGGCGGTGCGCGCTCACCTGATCGATGCGGCCCGGCCGCTCATCTTCGACACCGGCCTGGCACCGGCGGCGGTGGGCGCCGGTCTGGCCGCGCTGAACCTGCTACGCGCCGAACCATGGCGAACCGACGCGGTGTTGCGTCATGCCCGCACGCTGGCAGAAATCTGCGGTGTGACGGAGGTGCCGCAGTCGGCGGTGGTGTCGGTGATCCTGGGTGATCCGGAAATCGCGGTTACGGCCGCGGCCGCCTGCCTGGACGCCGGGGTGAAGGTGGCATGTTTTCGGCCCCCGAGCGTGCCGGTCGGGACGTCGCGACTTCGGCTGACCGCACGTGCGTCACTGGACGCCGCCGACCTGGAGATCGCGCGCCGGGTGTTGACCGACGTGCTCGCAGGGCTCGTTTAAGGCACGTCGTTGACCGTCCTGGTCGTCACGGGCACCGGTACCGGGGTAGGCAAGACGGTTGTCACCGCGGCACTGGCGTCGCACGCCCGTCAGGCCGGTATCGACGTGGCGGTGTGTAAACCGGTGCAGACCGGCACCGACTCCGGCGATGACGACCTCGCCGAGGTGGCCCGGCTGTCCGGTACCACCGAGCTGACCGGGCTGGCCCGGTATCCGCAACCGCTGGCCCCGGCCGCCGCGGCCGAACTGGCCGGGCGGATGCTACCCACCCGCGATGAGCTGCTGCGGCTCATCGGCGGCCTCGATCGCCCGGGTCGGTTGACCCTGGTCGAAGGCGCCGGTGGGCTGCTGGTCGAACTCGCCGAGGCGGGCATCACCCTGCGTGATATCGCGGTCGAATTGGGCGCCGCGGCGCTACTTGCGGTCGGTGCGGAACTGGGCACCCTCAACCTCACCGCGTTGACCCTGGAAGCTCTTGCCGCGCAACGGGTTTGTTGTGCCGGGCTAGTGATCGGCAGTTGGCCGCGGCGGCCCGGGTTGGTGGAGATCTCGAATCGTTCCGCACTGGACCGCCTGGCTCCGATGCGGGCCGCGCTGCCCGCCGGGGCCGGAACGTTGGATGCCGCGCAATTCGCCGAAATGAGTGCGGCGGCTTTCGACCGCGACTGGGTCACCGCACTGGTCCGCTGATGGTCCACACGATCGAGCTGGTCTTCGACCGCGACACCGACGAGACGATCCGCCGGATCTGGGCCGACCTGGCCGCCGCAGGGATCCCCAGCCAGGCACCGGCCAGCCGTCCGCACGTGACGATGGTTGTGGCCGACCGTATTGCTGCCGACGTCGACGCGCTGCTGAGCCCGGTGAGCAAACGACTGCCGTTGGCCTGTTCCGTCGGCGCGCCGGTGTTGTTCGGCCGGGCGAAAGTCGTGTTCACCCGGTTGGTCGTGCCGACCAGCGAGTTGCTGGCCCTGCACGCCGAGGTGCACCGGCTCTGCCTGCCGCATCTGGCGCCCGGGCCGATGTCCAACAATCTGCCCGGGCAGTGGACCGCACATGTCACGATGGCGCGCCGCGTCGGTGGGGCCCAACTCGGGCGTGCGCTGCGCATTGCCGGTAGGCCGGCGCAGATCGACGGCCGCTTCGCCGGCTTGCGCCGCTGGGACGGCGACAAGCGGGTTGAGCACATGATCGGCTGACCGCAGTTTGGTCCGCGCAGGCGGCTAATTTAACGTGAACACGGTTCCTGTCAGGCTTGGAAAGGAGTACTGGGTGACTCAGGCGGCGGCTCGGCCAAGCACCGACAGCCACGACACCGACATTTCGGCTGACATTCTGTCGGAGGCCCGGCAGCAGGTGCTGGAGCGCGGCGAGGGTTTGAGCCGCGAGCAGGTGCTGGCGGTGCTGCAGTTGTCCGACGACCGGCTCGACGAGCTGCTTGCCCTGGCTCACGAGGTGCGGATGCGTTGGTGCGGCCCCGAGGTCGAGGTCGAGGGCATCATCAGCCTGAAGACCGGCGGCTGTCCGGAGGATTGCCATTTCTGCTCGCAGTCGGGGCTGTTCGCTTCTCCCGTGCGCAGTGCCCGGCTCGACATTCCCAGCCTGGTCGAGGCAGCCAAACAGACCGCGAAGTCGGGTGCCACCGAGTTCTGCATCGTCGCCGCGGTACGCGGGCCCGACGAACGGTTGATGGCCCAGGTCGCGGCCGGTATCGAGGCGATTCGCAACCAAGTCGAGATCAACATCGCCTGCTCGCTGGGGATGCTGACCGCGCAGCAGGTGGAGCAGCTCTCGGCGATGGGCGTGCATCGCTACAACCACAACCTGGAAACCGCGCGTTCGTTTTTCACCAACGTCGTTACCACCCACAGCTGGGAAGAGCGCTGGCAGACGTTGTCGATGGTGCGAGATGCCGGCATGGAGGTGTGCTGCGGCGGCATCCTCGGCATGGGCGAGACCCTCGAGCAGCGCGCGGAATTCGCCGCCGAACTGGCCGAGCTGGGGCCGGACGAGGTGCCGCTGAACTTCCTCAACCCCCGCCCCGGCACCCCGTTCGGTGATCTGGAGGTGATGCCGGCCAGCGAAGCACTGAAGTCGGTGGCCGCCTTCCGGCTGGCCTTGCCGCGCGCCATTCTGCGGTTCGCCGGCGGCCGCGAGATCACCCTCGGCGATCTGGGTGCCAAGCAGGGCATCCTGGGCGGTATCAACGCCGTGATCGTCGGGAACTACCTGACCACCCTTGGCCGACCCGCCGAATCCGACCTGGAACTGCTCGAGAATCTGCAGATGCCCATCAAGGCGCTCAATGCCAGTTTGTAGGCCAGTTTGTAGGCCAGTTTGTAGGCCACCCGCTAACAGCTAGGTTGGAAGCTTGTGGCTGGCGATCTGAGCGCTCCGGTTGGCGCCGGCGTCTATAACGTCTACACCGGGGAATTGGGGGGTAGCGCGGTGCCGACAGCGGCGGAGTTGGGTCTTGAGCCGCCGCGGTTTTGTGCGGAGTGCGGGCGCCGGATGGTGGTTCAGGTGCGCCCCGACGGGTGGCGGGCGCAGTGCTCCCGGCACGGACAGGTGGATTCGGCCGACCTGGAGGCACAGCGGTGACCGAGCAGGCACGGCCCGAGACTTCCGCGCCGGAAAGCGCCCCCCGCCGGGCGCGGGTGCGCGCGATCGTCATTGCCGGGCTGGGGGCGTCGGTGACCGGGGTGTTGATCGGCGGGCTGTGGGCCTGGATCGCACCCCCGATCCACGCGGTAGTGGCGATGACCCGCGAAGGGGAGCGGGTTCACGACTACCTGGGCGCCGAATCCGAGCATTTCTTCGACGCACCGTGCCTGATGTTGGGTCTGTTGACGGTGCTGGCGGTGGTGGTATCGGTACTGGTGTGGCAATGGCGTGCGCGCCGCGGCCCGGGAATGGTCACCGCGCTGTCGCTTGGCATGGTGACCGCCGCCGTCGCCGCCTCGGCGGCCGGGGCTGTCTTGGTTCGGCTGAGCTACGGCGCGCTGAACTTCGACGCGGTACCGCTGCCGGGAAACTCGTCGGTGGCCTATGTCATCCAGGCGCCGCCGGTGTTCCTCTCGGATGGGCCGCTACAGGTCGCCACGACCCTGCTCTGGCCCGCCGCTATCGCCGCGTTGGTCTATGCCGTGCTTGCGGCCGCCAATGCCCGCGACGACCTGGGGGCTCTCCCCGCGGCCGAGCAGCCTTCGGACGCGCCGCCGATCGCGTCGGAAGCATCGGTGTCATAGCGGGCGGCGGTGGATCTTCCTGCCGAAGACGACCTTGGCCGCGATTTTGGCCAGCCGGGCCATGCCGACGTAGGTCATCGGATGGAACATCGTCGGCCATGTGGTCCTGATGAGGTGCTCGGTCAACGGCCGGCGATCGAACCGGTCCGTGAGCCAGCGCAGCGTCATCGGGGCCGACAACGGGTGCAGGAGCATGTGCTCGTTGAACGCGTCCCGGTGATAGGTGACCCGGGCGCCGCCGGCCGAATAGGCGTCGGCGAGCACGTCGATGTCGTTGACGTCGATGAGGTAGTCATGCACGGCCTGCACGATCAACACCGGCGGCGTCGGCACGGCGGCACCCAGCCTGATGTTGTCGAAGACATACGTCACCTCGGGTGTCGACAGGATGTTCTCCAACGGCTCGTCGAGGTACTGGCCCATGTTCTTGCCGGCCATCCGGACGACCGCTTCCACGGTCGTCATGTTCTCCAGCGCCTCCAGCAGGGCGCGGCCCTCCTCGTTGGTGTGCTCTTTGATGACCCTGTCCAGGTCGGGGTAGATGTGGGCGAGGGCGGCCACCACCAGGGCGGGCAATCCCGCCAGGAAACCACCGTTGAGCCGGCGGAAGGTGTTGCCGAGGTCGCCGACCGGTGATCCCAGTACCGCCCCGACGATGTCGAGTTCGGGTGCGTATTCGGCTGACATTTCGGCAGCCCACGCGCTGGCCAGTCCACCGCCGGAGTATCCCCACAGGCCGATCGGCGCCTCTGCGGACAATCCGAGGCGTTCGGAACCCAGAGCGGCCCGGATGCCGTCCAGGACGCGGTAGCCGGGTTCGTACGGCGCACCCCACAGGCCCTTCAGGCCCTCGTGGTCGGGCACCGAGACGGCCCAGCCCTCCGCGACGGCGGCGATGATCAGGAAAAGCTCGAGCTGGCCGATCGCCCCGAGGGCCTTGGCCTTGCGCCGCAGCGCATAGGACGGGAAACAGCGCGAGGACATGGCGTCGATCGCGCACTGATAGGACAGCAGCGGGCAGGGACGCTCGGGAGAGAGCTCGGCCGGAACGATCACCGTGGTCGCGGTGGCCTCGGGCTCGCCGTTCATGTCCATCGTCCGGTAGAGCAGTTGGACCGCCCGCACCGGTTGTGGGATCAGGCCCAGAAACGCCAGCTCGACGTCGCGTGAGCGCAGCACCGTCCCGGGCTCGGCGTGTTGATAGCCGAGCGGCGGCTGGTAGAACGGGTCGTCGGAGGGCAGCAGCGGGCGTACTTTGCGCTGCAGTTCCTCGTGCGGCGGCCGGCCGATCCACTCAGCGCCACGCTTGCCTGCCAGATTGCCGAGTTCAACCATTAGGGATCCCTTCTTGGCCAACCGGCATTCTCGCCCATGAACGGCTGGTAACCAAAACGTAGTCGCCACACTGTGAGCGACTTCTCGTCAGTGCGTGCAGGTCAGATGGGCCACTGGAGTTGATTGCGGTCCTCGTCGCCCGAGGACGCTTTCGGTCAGCTTAGCCGGGTACCGCCCGGCCTTCGTCCATCTGGCCGGACGGTCCCGGAGGCCTGAGCGCGGCGAATTCGTCGGTGACCCGCAGCCGGGAGTCGGTGAAGTGGTACAGGGCCGCCGGTCGCCCGCCGCTGCGACCGGACTGCGCAATGGTGCCGGTCTGCTTGATGACGCCGCGACGGACCAGCACCCGTTGCAGGTTTGTCGCGTCGACCTGATAGCCCAGCGCGGCGCTGTAGATGTCGCGTAGCGTGGACAACGCGAATTCCTTTGGCGCCAATGCGAATCCGAGGTTCGTGTAGGACAGCTTGGCGATCAGCCTGGCGCGGGCGTGGGTCACCATCGGGCCGTGATCGAAGGCCATCGGGGGCAGGCAACTCACCGGATGCCAGCGCGTGTCCGGCGGCAGCTCGGGTCTGGCGGGGGAGGGCACCAGGCCGAGGAATGTCGACGCGATCATCCGGGTACCCGGCACGCGGTGCGGGTCGGAGAACACTGCCAGTTGCTCGAGGTGTGTCAGCTCTTTCAGATCGACTTTTTCGGCCAGCTGGCGGCGGACCGAGGTGGTCATGTCCTCGTCGTTGTTCAGCCGACCGCCCGGCAGCGACCAGGCACCGCGTTGCGGATCCTTGGCGCGCTGCCATAACAGCACGTTAAGCTGCGGTTTTTGGGTGCTTAACCCCTTTGTCAGGCTCCCCTTGACCTGCTGGGTGACGTGTCGAACCTGGAATACGACCGCAAGCACTTCGTGGGCGGTGCTACCATGGGCCATGTTTTCGATTATAAGTCGAAAACCGTCCGGGCACTAGAACCGCCGAAAGGAGCCGCCATGACGGTGCTGAATCGCATGGACACGCTCGCGGAACACATGATGGCCGACATCACGAATTCACCCGCCGGCTATGTCGGTGTGGACGGCGATGAGCAGTGGGCCGACGAAATTCGCCGGTTGGCGCAGCTACGTAACGCGACCGTGCTTGCGCACAACTACCAGCTGCCCGCCATCCAAGACGTCGCCGACCATGTGGGGGATTCGCTGGCGCTGTCGCGGATCGCCGCCGAGGCGCCCGAGGACACCATCGTGTTCTGCGGCGTGCACTTCATGGCTGAGACCGCCAAGATCCTCAGCCCCGACAAGACCGTGCTGATCCCCGACCAGCGAGCCGGTTGTTCCCTGGCCGATTCCATCACCCCCGACGAGCTGCGCGCCTGGAAGAACGAGCACCCCGGCGCCGTGGTCGTCTCATACGTCAACACCACAGCGGCGGTGAAGGCGCTCACCGACATCTGCTGCACCTCGTCGAACGCCGTCGACGTGGTCGAGTCCATCGACCCCGACCGCGAGGTGCTGTTCTGCCCGGACCAGTTCCTGGGTGCCCATGTCCGTCGGGTGACCGGGCGCCAGAACCTGCATGTGTGGGCCGGTGAATGCCACGTACACGCCGGCATCAACGGCGACGAGCTTGCCGACCAGGCCCGCGCGAATCCCGATGCCGAACTCTTCGTGCACCCCGAATGCGGTTGTGCCACTTCGGCCTTGTACCTCGCCGGTGAAGGAGTCTTTCCGCCGGACCGGGTCAAGATCTTGTCCACGGGCGGCATGCTTGACGCCGCCAACCAGACACACGCAGGCAAGGTGCTGGTCGCCACCGAGGTCGGCATGCTCCATCAATTGCGCAGGGCGGCACCGCGCGTGGACTTCCGGGCCGTCAATGACCGCGCGTCGTGCAAGTACATGAAAATGATCACCCCCGCGGCCCTGTTGCGCTGCCTGGTCGAGGGTGCGGACGAAGTCCACGTCGACCCGGAAATCGCGGCGGCGGGCCGCCGCAGCGTGCAGCGAATGATCGAAATCGGGCAGCCGGGCGGTGGCGAATGATCGGCCGTCCGGCCTGGAGGCATACCGCCGACGTCGTCGTGGTCGGCACCGGTGTCGCGGGATTGGCGGCCGGGCTGGCCGCCCATCGCGCCGGCCGCAGCGTCGTGGTCCTCAGCAAGGCGGACCAGGCGCGCGGGGTGACCGCGACCCACTACGCCCAGGGCGGCATCGCGGTGGTAGTGCCGGACAACCCGGAAAACCCGGACTCGGTCGACGCCCATGTCGCCGACACCCTGGTCGCGGGCGCGGGGCTGTGCGATCCCGACGCAGTGTGCTCGATCATCGCCGACGGCTACCGTGCGGTGTCCGAATTAGCTGGTGACGGAGCGCGATTCGACGAATCGGTGCCCGGGCAGTGGGCGTTTACCCGTGAAGGCGGGCACTCGCGGCGGCGCATCGTGCACGCCGGTGGCGACGCCACCGGCGCCGAGGTCCAGCGTGCGCTCGACCACGCCGCGCGCACGCTGGACATCCGCACCAGCCACGTGGCACTGCGCGTGCTGCACGACGATACGGCGGTGACCGGGGTGTTGGTCGGCAACCCGGAAGGGTTCGGGATCATCAGCGCGCCCTCGGTGATCCTGGCCTCCGGCGGGCTGGGGCACCTCTACGGCGCGACCACCAACCCCGACGGCTCCACCGGCGACGGAATCGCCTTGGCCCTGTGGGCCGGCGTCGCGGTGAGCGATCTCGAGTTCATTCAGTTCCACCCGACGATGCTTTTCGGCGGCGGGACCGGGGGGCGACGTCCGTTGGTGACCGAGGCCATCCGCGGCGAGGGCGCGATATTGATTGACAGTCAGGGTCATTCGGTGATGGCCGGCATTCACCCGATGGGCGATCTGGCGCCGCGCGACATCGTCGCGGCGGCCATCGACACGCGGCTGAGGCAGACCGGTGATCCGTGTGTCTTTCTCGACGCGCGCGGCATCGAGGACTTTGCGATCCGCTTCCCGACCGTGACGGCTGCGTGCCGCACCGTCGGCATCGACCCCGTCCGCCAACCCATCCCGGTCGTTCCGGGTGCGCACTACAGCTGTGGCGGGATCGTCACCGACGTGTACGGGCAAACCGAGCTGCCCGGGCTGTACGCGGCGGGGGAGGTGGCCAGGACCGGTATGCACGGCGCCAACCGGTTGGCGTCCAACAGCCTGCTGGAAGGGTTGGTGGTCGGTGGCCGGGCCGGGAAGGCCGCGGCCGCGCACGCGGTTTCGGCCGGACGTCCGCGCGCAACGCAGCCCGAGCCGATCGTGCACACCGCCTTGGAGCGCGGCGCGCTGCAACGCGCGATGAGCAGCGATGCCTCGGTGGTGCGCGACGCCACCGGGCTCAACCGGTTGTCCGAGGAGCTGTCCGCGGCACCGGTTCGCACCATTGCGAGCCGTCGTGGTTTCGAAGATGTCGCGTTGGCCTTGGCCGCCCGGGCGGTGACCGCCGCGGCCCTGGCCCGCACCGAAAGCCGGGGTTGCCACCACCGCGCGGAGTATCTGGAGGTCGCCCCCGAACACGCGCGCAGCAGCGTGCTGCGGCTGGCCGACGACCAGAACTCGGTGCTGGTGGAGGCGCTGGCGGCGGTGGGTTGACGATGCTGTCCGACGGCGAACGCAGCGCTGCTCGCGACACCATTCGGCGCGGTCTGGACGAGGATCTGTGCTACGGCCCCGACATCACGACGCTGGCGACGGTGCCCGCCGGCGCGGTGACCACCGCCTCGATGGTGGCCCGGGAGCCCGGGGTGAGCGCCGGGGTGGACATCGCCCTGCTGGTGCTCGACGAGGTGCTCGGGGCGGGCGGCTATGAGGTCGTCGATCGCGCCGAGGACGGTGCGCGGTTGCAGCCGGGCGAGTCACTGTTGACGGTGCAAGCAGAAACCCGCGGCCTGCTGACCGCGGAGCGAACCATGCTGAACCTGGTCTGCCACCTGTCCGGGATCGCCACCACGACGGCGGCCTGGGTCGAAGCCGTGCGGGGCACCAGGGCTAGGGTCCGCGATACCCGCAAAACGCTTCCCGGTCTGCGTTTGCTGCAGAAATACGCGGTGCGGGTGGGCGGGGGCGTCAACCACCGGCTGGGGCTCGGCGATGCGGCGCTGATCAAGGACAACCACGTGGTGGCCGCGGGATCGGTGGTCGACGCGCTGCGAGCCGTGCGCGACGCCGCCCCCGATCTGCCCTGCGAGGTGGAAGTGGACTCACTCGAGCAGCTCGACGCGGTGCTGGTCGAGAAGCCGGAGCTGATCCTGCTCGACAACTTCCCGGTGTGGCAGACGCAGATGGCCGTGCAGCGCCGGGACGCGCGCGCCCCCGCGGTGCTGCTCGAGTCGTCCGGTGGGCTCAGCCTGGAGAACGCGGCGACCTACGCCGCTACGGGCGTGGACTACCTGGCCGTCGGCGCGCTGACGCACTCGGTGCGTGCGCTCGATATCGGCCTGGATATGTAGTCTTTGGGCCGCACGAAGCCTATCGCGACACATAAACCACGCACACGAAACGCGGACACGCGTCGCCCTGGCCTATGTTTCGACGCGGCGGGGCGGCGCCTTTAGGTGATGTCGCCGACGAATACCCCGACCCGGCGCAGCTGCATGCCCGCCAGCCGGGGCAGGCCCGCACCGTCGGAGCCGGCCGGCAGGATCCGCGGATTGGTGATGTGCACCACGCGGTTGCGGCTGAACTGCACGTCCGCCTCCCCGGCGGCCAGCACGTTCTTGACCCAGTTCGTTTTGCCGTGGCCCAGCGCGATCGCCAGCACGTTTCCCTTGCGATAGGGGGTGATGACGGTCTCGTACGGCTTGCCGGACGTGCGCCCACGATGCTTGATGGTCGCGGTACCGGGCAGAAAGCGGGCGATCGGCTTGACCGCCGGGTTCATGTACTTGATCTGGATCCGCTCAAACCAGGGCGGGAACACCATCGGGACACCTGGGGCGTTATTGGGGTGATCCTTGGCTGACATGGCGACTCCCTGAGTTGCTGGCGGCGGGTATGGCTTCGCTACCGGCACTGTACCGGTCGGATATCGACTTGAGTTGCTCTGGGACAATGGGGGACGTGAGCACCGCACAGACATCGCCGATGGCCCGTATC
The DNA here is from genome assembly GCA_964397935.1 of uncultured Mycobacterium sp. Taxonomy (GTDB): domain Bacteria; phylum Actinomycetota; class Actinomycetes; order Mycobacteriales; family Mycobacteriaceae; genus Mycobacterium. Next base: position 7,479 of record CAYNLB010000087.1, on the reverse strand, counting down.
GACCTGCGGGGCGCGGAATTGACGCCTGCCCGATTGCGGGCGGCGCTGCCGCGCGGTGGCGCCGATGTGGAGGCAGTGCTGCCCCGGGTGCGCCCAATTGTGCAGGCCGTCGCCGAGCGCGGGGCCGAGGCGGCTTTGGAGTTCGGGGCGTCATTCGACGGCGTGCGGCCGCCGGCCGTGCGGGTGCCGGCCGCGTCGCTCGAGGAGGCGCTGGCCGCACTGGACCCCGACGTCTCCGAAGCGCTGCAGGTGATGATCGACCGCACTCGGGCTGTGCATGCCGACCAGCGCCGCGCCGACATCACCACCACCCTCGGCCCGGGTGCGACCGTCACCGAGCGGTGGGTTCCCGTGGAGCGCGTCGGCTTGTATGTGCCGGGCGGCAACGCCGTGTACCCGTCCAGCGTGGTGATGAACGTCGTACCCGCGCAGGCCGCCGGTGTCGACTCGCTGGTGGTGACCAGCCCACCGCAGGCCCGTTTCGACGGCTTGCCGCATCCGACGATCCTGGCTGCCGCCCGGCTGCTCGGCGTCGACGAGGTGTGGGCCGTGGGCGGCGCACAGGCGGTGGCGCTGCTGGCCTACGGCGGCACCGACACCGACGGCTCAGAATTGGCGCCCGTCGACATGATCACCGGACCCGGCAACATCTACGTCACCGCCGCCAAGCGGCTGTGCCGCTCACAGGTCGGTATCGACGCCGAAGCCGGGCCGACCGAGATCGCCATCCTGGCCGACTACACCGCCGACCCGGCGCATGTGGCCGCTGACCTGATCAGCCAGGCCGAACACGACGAGATGGCCGGCAGCGTGCTGGTGACCCCAAGTGCGGACCTGGCCGCCGCCACCGACACCGAATTGGTCGCCCAGCTGCAAACGACGGTGCACCGCGAACGGGTGAGCGCCGCACTCAGCGGACGCCAATCGGCGATCATCCTCGTCGACGACCTTGATGCCGCCATCTTGGTGGTCAACGCCTACGCCGCCGAGCACCTGGAGATCCAGACCGTCGACGCGACCCGTGTTGCCGGCCGGATACGTTCGGCCGGAGCGATATTTGTCGGCCCGTACTCGCCGGTGAGCCTCGGCGACTACTGCGCCGGTTCGAACCACGTGCTGCCGACCGGCGGCTCCGCCCGGCATTCCAGCGGCCTGTCGGTGCAGAGTTTCCTGCGCGGCATCCACGTCGTGGACTACACCGAAGCGGCCCTCAAGGACGTCTCCGGACATGTGGTCACGCTGGCCGAGGCCGAAGACCTGCCGTCGCACGGCGAAGCGGTACGGCGGAGGTTCGAACGATGACGGGCACGTCTAGGTCCAAGCCCACGTTGGACGACCTGCCGCTGCGCGAGGACCTGCGCGGCAAATCGCCTTACGGCGCGCCGCAATTGACCGTCCCGGTGCGGCTGAACACCAACGAGAACCCGCACCCGCCCAGCAAGGCGCTGGTCGACGACGTCGTGCGCTCGGTGCGCGAGGCGGCCGCGGACCTGCACCGCTACCCCGACCGCGATGCCGTTGCCTTGCGCCGTGACCTGGCCGGCTACCTCACCACACAGACCGGTGTTCAGCTCGGCGTCGAAAACCTCTGGGCGGCCAACGGTTCCAACGAGATCCTGCAGCAGCTGCTGCAGGCGTTCGGCGGGCCGGGGCGCAGCGCGATCGGGTTCATCCCGTCCTACTCGATGCACCCGATCATCTCCGACGCCACCCACACCGACTGGCTGGAGGCCACCCGCGCCGACGACTTCAGCCTCGACCCGGACAAGGCGGTCGCCGCTGTCGTCAAAAGCAAGCCCGATGTGGTGTTCATCGCCAGCCCGAACAATCCGTCCGGGCAGAGTGTTTCGCTGCCGGATCTGCGGCGCCTGCTCGACGTGGTTCCCGGCATTTTGATCATCGACGAGGCCTACGGCGAGTTCTCGTCGCAACCCAGCGCGGTGGCGCTGGTCGAGGAGTATCCGACCAAGCTCATCGTAACCCGCACCATGAGCAAGGCGTTCGCCTTCGCCGGCGGCCGGCTGGGGTACTTGATCGCCACACCCGCGGTGATCGACGCGATGCTGCTCGTTCGGTTGCCCTACCACCTGTCGTCGGTCACCCAAGCTGCGGCCCGGGCCGCACTGCGGCACGCCGATGACACCCTGAGCAGTGTCGCGGCGCTGATCGCCGAACGGGAACGCGTCACACAAGCCCTGACCCGCATGGGCTTTCGGGTGATTCCGAGCGACGCGAACTTCGTGCTGTTCGGAGAATTCAACGACGCCCCGGCCACCTGGCAGCGCTATCTGGACGCCGGCATCCTGATCCGCGACGTGGGTATCCCCGGCTACCTGCGCGCCACGACGGGACTGACCGACGAGAACGACGCGTTCCTGCGGGCCAGCGCTCAGATCGCCGTCACCGAACTGGCTCCGGCCACCGCTAGCCCCGTAGGAGCACCATGACCGCGCTTGCCACCCGTCGTGCGCGCATCGAGCGTCGCACGCGCGAATCCGACATCGTCATCGAGCTCGACCTCGACGGCACCGGACAGGTCCATGTCGACACCGGTGTGCCGTTCTACGACCACATGCTGACGGCACTGGGCAGTCATGCCAGCTTCGACCTGACCGTGCGCACCAAGGGTGACGTCGAGATCGAGGGGCACCACACCATCGAGGACACCGCCATCGCGCTGGGGCAGGCGCTCGCGCAGGCCCTCGGCGACAAGAAGGGCATCCGGCGATTCGGGGACGCTTTCATCCCGATGGACGAAACGCTGGCACACGCCGCCGTCGACGTGTCCGGCCGGCCCTACTGCGTGCACACCGGGGAGCCGGATCACTTGCAGCACACCACCATCGCCGGCAGCTCGGTCCCGTATCACACGGTCATCAACCGGCATGTATTCGAGTCGCTCGCGATGAACGCCCGCATCGCGCTACACGTCCGCGTCCTCTACGGGCGCGACCCACACCACATCACCGAGGCACAGTACAAGGCGGTGGCCCGGGCATTGCGTCAGGCAATCGAGCCCGATCCGCGGGTTTCGGGTGTGCCGTCCACCAAAGGCATTCTGTGACGAGACGATCCGTCGTCGTCCTGGACTACGGCTCAGGCAACCTGCGGTCGGCGCAGCGCGCGCTGGAGCGGGTCGGCGCGTCGGTCGAGGTGACCGCCGACGCCGATGCCGCGGCGGCCGCGGACGGCCTGGTGGTCCCCGGCGTCGGCGCGTTCGAGGCCTGCATGACCGGCCTGCGTAGAGTCGCCGGCGACCGCATCGTCGCCGAGCGGGTCGCCGCCGGGCGCCCGGTGCTGGGGGTCTGTGTCGGGATGCAGATCTTGTTCGCCCGGGGCGTCGAATTCGGTGTGGAGACAATCGGTTGCGGGCAGTGGCCGGGAGCCGTCACGCGGCTGGAGGCCCCGGTGATCCCGCATATGGGCTGGAACGTGGTCAACTCCGGGCCCGGCACTGTTCTGTTCAAGGGGCTGGACGCCGATACCCGCTTCTATTTCGTGCACTCCTACGCCGCGCAGCGGTGGGAAGGTTCATCGGAGGCGGTGCTGACGTGGGCCACTCATGGAGTGCCGTTCTTGGCCGCGGTCGAGGAAGGGCCGCTGTCTGCCACCCAGTTTCACCCGGAAAAGAGCGGGGATGCCGGTGCGGCGGTGCTGAGTAACTGGGTTGAGGGATTGTGAAGGAGCCCGCGAAAGTGCAACTGGCGAAGCAAACGTCGAGAAGGTGCGTCGCTAGTCGCACTCTCGTCGCGCAGGAGGGGCCGTGTTGATTTTGTTGCCCGCGGTCGACGTGGTCGAGGGCCGTGCCGTGCGCCTGGTGCAAGGCAAGGCCGGCAGTGAAACCGAGTACGGTTCGGCGCTGGACGCCGCGCTGGGCTGGCAGCGCGACGGGGCCGCATGGATCCATCTGGTCGACTTGGACGCCGCGTTCGGGCGCGGCTCCAATCGCGAGCTGCTCGCCGAGGTGGTCGGCAAGCTCGACGTGCAGGTGGAGCTGTCCGGCGGGATCCGCGACGACGAATCCCTGGCCGCGGCGTTGGCCACCGGGTGCGCTCGGGTCAACCTGGGGACCGCGGCGTTGGAGAACCCGCAGTGGTGCGCTCGGGCGATCGGCGAGCACGGCGACAAGGTTGCCATCGGATTGGACGTGCAGATTGACAAGACCAATCCGGTCGGCAGCCACCGATTGCGCGGACGCGGTTGGGAGACCGACGGCGGCGATCTCTGGGATGTGCTGGAACGCCTTGACGGTCAAGGATGTTCGCGATACGTGGTCACCGACGTGACCAAGGACGGCACGTTGGGCGGCCCCAACCTCGACTTGCTGGCTTGCGTCGCCGAGCGCACCGAAGCCCCGGTGATCGCCTCCGGTGGCGTGTCGAGCCTGGACGACCTGCGCGCGATCGCCGCCCTCACCGACCGTGGAGTCGAGGGAGCCATCGTGGGCAAGGCCCTCTATGCCGGGAGGTTCACATTACCGCAGGCACTGGCCGCGGTTCGGGGGTAGGGCGGCGATGAACCTGGGCGCGTTGGTTGAGAAAGCATCGGCAATCCTCGATGACGCAACCGAACCATTCCTTGCGGGCCACCGCGCCGATTCGGCCGTCCGCAAGAAGGGCAACGACTTCGCCACCGACGTCGATCTCGCGATCGAGCGGCAGGTCGTCGATGCTCTGGCCGATGCCACCGGAATCGGCGTGCACGGCGAGGAATTCGGAGGTATCGACGTCGACTCACCGTGGGTGTGGGTGCTGGACCCGGTTGACGGGACATTCAACTACGCGGCCGGATCGCCGATGGCCGGGATTCTGCTGGGCCTGCTGCACGATGGTGACCCGGTGGCCGGGCTGACCTGGTTGCCGTTCATCGACCAGCGCTACACCGCGGTGGTAGACGGCCCATTGATGAAAAACGGTGTGCCGCAGCCTTCGTTGGCTCCCGTCGACCTGGCCGACGCTCTCATCGGTGCCGGATCGTTCAGTGCGGACGCCCGCGGCCGATTCCCGGGACGCTATCGGATCGCGGTGCTGGAGAACCTCAGCCGGATATCGTCGCGGTTGCGCATGCACGGTTCCACCGGGCTGGATCTGGCCTACGTTGCCGACGGGATCCTGGGTGCTGCAATAAGTTTCGGAGGCCAAGTGTGGGACCACGCCGCCGGGGTGGCGCTGGTGCGAGCCGCCGGCGGCGTCGTCACCGACGTGGCCGGCCAGGCGTGGACTCCCGGGTCGGATTCCGTGCTGTCCGCAGGACGCGCCGCGCATGCCGAGATCCTCGAGGTCCTGCGCGGCACGGGTAGACCGGAGGACTATTGAGATGGACCCCACCACGCCATCCGACGGCCTTGCGGTACGGGTGATTCCCTGCCTGGACGTCGACGCCGGGCGGGTCGTGAAGGGCATCAACTTCGAGAACCTCCGGGATGCGGGTGATCCGGTGGAACTTGCCGCCGCCTACGATGCCGAAGGTGCCGATGAGCTCACTTTCCTCGATGTGACCGCGTCATCGTCGGGAAGGGCCACCATGCTCGATGTGGTGCGCCGCACGGCTGAGCAGGTGTTCATCCCGTTGACCGTGGGTGGCGGGGTGCGCACGGTGGCCGACGTCGACATGTTGCTGCGCGCGGGGGCCGACAAGGTCTCGGTGAACACCGCAGCAATTGCCCGTCCCGACCTACTGGCCGAGATGGCAAGGCAATTCGGCTCTCAGTGCATCGTGTTGTCCGTCGATGCCCGCACGGTGCCTCCGGAAACTGTGCCGACGCCGTCGGGCTGGGAGGTCACCACCCACGGCGGACGCCGTGGTACGGGGATCGACGCCGTTGAGTGGGCCGCTCGCGGCGCCGACCTGGGGGTGGGGGAGATCCTGCTGAACTCGATGGACGCCGACGGCACCAAAGCCGGGTTCGACTTGTCGATGCTGCGGGCGGTGCGCTCGGCGGTCACGGTGCCGGTGATCGCCAGCGGCGGCGCCGGTGCAGCCGAACACTTTCCGCCCGCGATCGCCGCCGGCGCCGACGCGGTTCTGGCGGCCAGTGTTTTTCACTTCCGCGAGCTGACCATAGGGCAGGTGAAGGCGGCGATGGCCGCGGAGGGGATCACCGTGCGATGATGCTCGATCCGCAGATCGCCGCGCGCCTGAAGCGCAACGCCGAAGGACTCTTCACCGCCGTGGTGCAGGAGCGCGGCAGCGGCGATGTACTGATGGTCGCCTGGATGGACGACGCGGCACTGGCCCGCACGCTGGAAACCCGTGAGGCCACCTACTATTCGCGCTCCCGCGCGGGGCAATGGATTAAGGGAGCGACTTCCGGTCACACCCAATACGTGCACTCAGTGCGACTGGACTGCGACGGCGACGCCGTGCTGCTCACCGTCGACCAGGTGGGCGGCGCCTGCCACACCGGTGACCACAGCTGTTTCGACGCCGACGTGCTACTGGGGCCGGAAGCCTAGGCCGAACGTGCATGTGGGATCCCCTGCGTTCGACCTTAACGCCGCTATGAGGCCATCATGGGAGTGGTGCCACGATTACGCCGGGCGATTGTGCTGCACTCCTTCTGGTGACATCGACGCGTGTGGTTTGGGCCGTACAAGCCATGGCGCCGGAGTTCGTCTGCGGTGACCAGGCGTTCGTTCCTGGCCGGGAACTGGTGGCTCTTCACCGGGTGCCGCAATGACCAGGCGATTCGCCCAGCCCGAGACTGAGAGATCGAGTTGAGGGACACGATAATCATTCCTGGATTTGACCTATCTCCGTTGTCGGTGGCGCAGACTCAATGCGTTTGCGACGACGTTAGTGACACTGCACGTACTGAGCAGGAGGCGGTAGTCATAGGGCAATAGGGCCATACGGCCCTGATCAGTGAATCGGTTGGGCCGTCTGCACGGCGAGGCGAAGCGGCCTGAGCGAGAATCGAACACCGGATCGCCGATCAGTTAGCCGTCCGGGCCGCTCAGCGGGTATTAACACGCGCTGCGACGCCGGTGCTGGGCGGCCAAGAAGCCGGCCCAAGACACCACCTCGGGGTGCTGCTTGAGCAGGGCGCGCCGCTGGCGTTCTGTCATCCCGCCCCACACACCGAACTCGACGCTGTTGTCGAGCGCTTCGGCACCGCACTCAAGGATCACCGGGCAGTGCCGGCAGATTACCGCGGCTTTTCGCTGGGCGGCGCCGCGAACGAACAACTCGTCTGGTTCGACGGCACGACAGCTCGCTTTGGACACCCACGCGATCCGAGCGTCAGGCTGCGTGCTGCGGACCGGGTTGTGGATTGAAGTGGTGGTGGCTTTTGCTGCGGCGATCCGAGTAGCGGACATTGATCCCCCTTCCTCCGGCTGCGCAAACAGATCAGTTTCCGAATCTGTCTCCCCTTGCACTGGCCGAGCGTGTATGGCCCCGAGGTCCCCACCTCTTGCCGTCGCTGCCGAATCGAGCAGCGCCGAATGGGCTTCTGCCGCGACAGTATGAGAGGCCGTT
>CAYNLB010000086.1:17208-19771 GCA_964397935.1 uncultured Mycobacterium sp. | reverse complement strand
CAATGACTCACGACACTAGTTCGCCGCAAGCGGTCCGGTCGATCGATGGGCCAGGGTGTCAGCGCGCCGGTAGGCGCCTAGGAACAGCACAATGATCCCGAGCTGAGCCGCGAACATCGGTGCAATGTTGGCCGGAGGCACCAAGCCGCTGCGCATAGCGTAGACGCCCGCGGCCGCCAGCCCCAGGACTACCGGGCACACGGTCAGCAGCAAAACCCCGCGCCGCGCCACCGGATCACGATCGGCCCAGATCAGCAGCCCGGTCCAGCCGGCCATCAGGGCTGCGCACAGCCCGGCGGCGTAGCGGTAGTCAGCGTCGGGCGCAAACCGGCCGATGCCGAACATCGCACCAGCCACGCTTGGTGCCAGCAGCGGCACCACCATGGCGGCGTCCAGCACGGCGCCGACCCAATAGGCCATGCGCACCAAGCGAGTGGATGGTCCGGTCGGCGTCACAGCGCGCTACGGTTCCGTAGCCGGTTCACCACGCCGCGTACCGCGTGCTCGGTGGCAGACAGCGGGGACATCATGGCCTCCAGCGGTGCGACCAGCACGATCAGCCGCCTGGCGAGTTCGTCGAGGCTGGAAAGTGTGCCGTCCAGGTGATCCAAACCGCTTTCCATGCGTTCAACCGTGGCATTCAGCGCGGTAAGGGAGCTGTTCAGCTCGGTCATGGTCCTACTCAAGCCGTCGAGGACGTCTTCGACCTGCTCCACGGTCTTGTCGGCGTTCAACGCCGCCTGGGTGAGGGTCTTGATCCGGCTTCGCTCTTGCGCGCCGCGCACGGTTCTGTCTGCCATGACCGTCATTATGACTCTGACGGCACTCGGCGCGGCTAGGTTGACTGTTCCGGGCGAGAGGGCAGCTTGCCCGCCGCTTCCTCGTCGAGCAGCCACAGCGTCGTCTCCAGCCCGATCGCCCCGGCGGCCGGTAACGAAACCGGCGGGGCACCACCGATGGCGGCGGCCACCGCGTCGGCCTTGGCGGCCCCGGACACCATCAGCCACACCTCGCGGGACCGCTGCACGGCCGGCAGGGTCAGGGTGATTCGTCGGGGTGGTGGTTTGGGGGAGTCGTCGACCGCTACCACCATGCGCGTGGTCTCGAGCACGGCGGAGCTGCCGGGGAACAGCGAGTTGATGTGGCCCTCGGGCCCCATGCCCAGCAAATGGACATCGAAATTCGGTACCGATTGGCCGGCGTCAGCATTGGCCGCCAGCAGCTGTTCGTAGGCCAGCGCCGCGGCCCCGAGGTCGTTGCCGAACTCACCGTCACTGGCCGGCATGGCGTGCACATGGCCGGACGGAATGTCGATGCGATCGAGCAATGCCTCCCGGGCCTGCTTGTCGTTGCGCTCGTCGTCGTCTTCGGCAACGTAGCGCTCGTCGCCCCAGAACAGATGCACCTTGGACCAGTCGATCTGCCGTTCGTGCGTGCCGAGGGACTTCAGCAGCCCGATACCGTTGCCGCCGCCGGTCAGCACGATCAGCGCCCGGCCCCGCGCCGCTACGGCGGTCGCAATGGTGGTGACCAATCGCTTGGCGGCCGCCCCGATCAAAGTCCGGCTTTCCGGAAAAACCTCGACAACGGTACTCACACGTACTGCACCTTCTCGATCCCTTCGAGCGCTGCTTGGTAGATTTCGTCGGGGTCCAGCCGGCGCAGGTCTTCGGCGAGGCACTCGCCGGTTTCCCTGCGCGCCAAGGGAAGCAGGGCATCCGGCTTGGCCGTCCGGCTCAGGGTAGCCGTCCTGCCCCCCTGGGGCCGGCTCAACACGATGGTCTCGCTGTTGCGTACCAGTTCGACTTTGAGCTCGCCGTCCGCCCGGCGCACCGGGCCGTCGATCCGGCTGGCCAGCCAGCCCGCGAGAACGTCAAGCGCGGGTTCGCTTTTCAAACCGGAAACCAGCGCCGACTCGATCGGTTCGTGGGGCGCCTGATCGACCGCGGAGGTGAGCAGTGCCCGCCAGTAGGTGATGCGGGCCCAGGCCAAGTCGGTGTCCCCCGCGGTGTAGCCGGGCAGGCGGTTCTTGATCGCCGACAACGGATTGATGCTGTTGGTGGCATCGGTGATACGCCGAATCGCCAGCTTGCCCAACGGATCTTGGGCGGGAACCGCCGGGGCGATGTCGGGCCACCACACCACCACGGGGATGTCGGGAAGCAGGAACGGGATTACCACGCTGGCGGCGTGGCCGGCCAGCGGCCCCGACAGCCGCAGCACCACGACCTCACTGGCACCGGAATCGCCGCCCACCCGAAGTTGCGCGTCCAAGCGTGGATCATCGGCGTATGGATCGCCTCTCATCGTCACGATGATCCGGCTGGGATGTTCACGGCTGGCGTTGTTGGCCGCCTCGATGGACTCCTCGACCACCGCGTCGCTCTCCGGCGCGATGATCAGCGTCAGTACCCGGCCCATGGTGACGGCACCGACCCTTTCGCGCAGGTCGTCGAGTTTCTTGTTGATCGCGGTGGTGGTGGTGTCCGGCATGTCGACGATCATGGGCGCCGCTCCTCCCCATCACTTCGTTCTGCATCGTCGCCGGCGCGGATCATGGGCG
>CAYNLB010000086.1:0-17108 GCA_964397935.1 uncultured Mycobacterium sp. | reverse complement strand
CCCCATCACTTCGTTCTGCATCGTCGCCGGCGCGGATCATGGGCGTCGCCATTCCCGACCGCTGCGCCGCAGCATCTCGAAAGATGACTCCGGACCCCAGGTGCCGGCCTCATAGGGTTCCGGCTTACCGCCCGCTGCCCAGTTGTCCAGCACCGGATCGAGGATCTGCCAAGCCAGTTCGACCTCCGCATTAACCGGAAACAGCGACGGCTCACCCAGCAGCACGTCGAGGATCAGCTGTTCGTAGGCCTCCGGGGATTCTTCGGCGAACGCCGAGCCGTAGGAGAAATCCATGTTGACGTCGCGGACTTCCATCGCGGTGCCGGGCACCTTGGAGCCGAACCGTAGCGTGACGCCCTCGTCGGGCTGCACCCGAATGACCATCGCATTGGTGCCCAGCTCGTCGGTCATCGTGGCGTCGAACGGCAGGTGCGGCGCGCGTTTGAACACCAACGCGATCTCGGTCACCCTACGGCCCAATCGTTTACCGGTCCGCAGGTAGAACGGCACACCGGCCCAGCGGCGGGTGTCGACCTCCAGGGTGATGGCGGCGAACGTCTCGGTGGTGGAGTCCTTGGCGAACCCCTCTTCGTCCAGCAGCCCGACGACCTTCTCCCCGCCCTGCCAACCCGCGGTGTATTGGCCGCGGCTGGTGGTCTCATCGAGCGGCTCGGCCAGTTGCGTTGCCGACAGCACCTTGATCTTCTCGGTCTGCAACGCCGTCGGGTTGAAGCTGACCGGTTCCTCCATCGCGGTCAGCGCCAGCAGTTGCATCAGGTGGTTCTGGATCACATCGCGGGCCGCACCGATGCCGTCGTAGTAGCCGGCCCGCCCGCCCAGGCCGATGTCTTCGGCCATGGTGATCTGCACGTGGTCGACGTAATGCGCGTTCCAGATCGGGTCGAACAACTGATTGGCGAACCGTAACGCCAGAATGTTGCGTACCGTCTCTTTGCCCAGGTAGTGGTCGATCCGGAACACCGCCTCCTCGGGGAACACGGCGTTGACGGCCTTGTTCAGCTCCTCGGCGCTTTCCAGATCGTGGCCGAACGGCTTCTCGATCACCACTCGGCTCCACCGGTCGCCCTGCGGGCGGGCCAGGCCGGATTTGTGGAGCTGCTCACAGACCACCGGGAACGACTTGGGCGGGATGGCCAGGTAAAAGGCGTGATTGCCGCCGGTGCCGCGCTCGGCGTCGAGCTTTTCCAGGGTCTCGGCGAGCCGGGCGAACGACTCGTCGTCGCCGAAGGAGCCCGGCACGAAACGAAATCCCTCGGCCAGCCGCTCCCAGTTCTCCTGACGAAACGGCGTGCGACAGTGTTCCTTGACCGCCTGATAGACGATCTGGCCGAAATCCTCGGTGTCCCAGTCCCGGCGGGCGAAACCCACCAGCGAGAACGTCGGTGGCAGGAGCCCGCGATTGGCCAGGTCGTAGATGGCCGGCATCACCTTCTTGCGGGCCAGGTCGCCGGTGACGCCGAAAATCACCATGCCGCAGGGGCCGGCGATCCTGGGCAGTCGCTTGTCCCGCTTGTCCCTTAACGGGTTATGCCATTGTGCAGCAGTGCGGGTCGGACTCATTGGGCAGCGGAACCGAGCTGCTTCTGCGTCTCCTCCAACAACTCGGTCCACGAATCCACGAACTTCTCCACACCTTCGTCCTCGAGGACCACGAACACGTCGGGCAAGTCGATCCCGACCGCCGCCAGCTTGTCGAACACTCCCTGGGCGTCGGCAGCGGTGCCGGTGACCGTGTCTCCCCGGACGACACCATGATCGGCGACGGCGTCGATTGTCTTCTCCGGCATGGTGTTTACCGTTTCCGGCGCGACCAGCTCGGTGACGTAGAGGGTGTCGGAGTAGTCGGGGTTCTTGACTCCGGTCGATGCCCACAGCGGACGCTGCACGCGGGCTCCGTCGGCCTTGAGCGCCCCGTAGCGGTCGCCGCCCTCGAAGACCTCCTGGTAGGCGGCGTAGGCCAGCCGGGCGTTGGCCACGCCTGCCTGGCCGCGCAACGCCAGCGCCTCCCCGGTGCCGATCTTCTCCAGCCGCTTGTCGATCTCGGTGTCCACCCGAGACACGAAAAATGATGCCACCGAATGGATCTTGGACAGGTCGTGTCCTGCCTGACGCGCCTTTTCCATGCCGGCCAGGTAGGCATCCATCACGTGACGGTACCGCTCGACGGAGAAGATCAATGTGACGTTGACCGAAATCCCCTCCGCCAGAACGGCAGTGATGGCCGGGAGTCCGGCTTTGGTGGCCGGGATCTTGATGAACAGGTTGGGCCGGTCGACGATCTTCCAAAGCTCGACGGCCTGCGCGATGGTCTTCTCGGTCTCGCCCGCCAGCCGCGGGTCCACCTCGATTGACACTCGGCCGTCGACCCCGTCGGAGGCTTCCCACTCGCGTGCCAGCACGTCGCACGCGTTGCGCACGTCGTCGGTGGTGACGGTGCGGATGGTGGCATCGACATCGGCGCCGCGCTCGGCCAGCTCGGCGATCTGGCCGTTGTAGGAGTCGCCTTCGGCGAAGGCTTTCTGGAAGATCGACGGGTTGGTGGTCACGCCGACCACACACCTGGTGTCGATCAGCTCCTGCAGATTGCCCGACTGCAGTCGTTCCCGCGACAAGTCATCCAGCCAAACGGATACACCCGCAGCGCTCAAAGCCGCCAGGTTAGGGTTCTGACTGGTCATGTGAACCACCCTCTCTCAGTTATCCACTACTTGCTCCGCGGCCGCAGCGACGGCTTCGGCGGTGAAGCCGAATTCACGGAACAGGGTCTTGTAGTCCGCGGATTCCCCGTAGTGCTCGATCGAGATGATCTTTCCGGTGTCGCCAACCAGCTTGTGCCAGCATTGCGCGATGCCGGCCTCGACGGCAACCCTGGCCGACACGGACGGGGGTAGCACGCTGTCGCGGTAGTCCTCGGGTTGGGACTCGAACCACTCCACGCACGGCATCGACACCACCCGGGCCACGATGTCTCTGTCCGCCAGCAACTTCCGTGCCTCGACTACGAGCTGCACCTCGGACCCGGTGGCGATCAGCACGACATCGGGATCGCCATCGCCGGTTTCATTTTCCGCGCCCAGGATGTAGCCGCCCCGGGCGACACCCTCGGCGTTGGTGCCTTCGAGCACCGGCACGCCCTGGCGGGTCAGGATCAGCCCCACCGGGCCGCTGCCGTTGCCGCGGGCCAGGACCGTCCGCCAGGCGTAGGCCGTCTCGTTGGCGTCGGCCGGGCGCACCACCGACAGCTTGGGGATGGCCCGCAGCGCCGCGAGGTGCTCGATCGGCTGATGGGTCGGCCCGTCCTCGCCGAGCCCGATCGAGTCGTGCGTCCACACGTAGATGGTGTCGATATCCATCAGCGCGGCCAACCGCACCGCCGGCCGCATGTAGTCGGAGAACGTCAGGAAGGTGCCGCCGTAGGCGCGAGTGGGGCCATGCAGCACGATGCCGGACAGGATGGAGCCCATCGCATGCTCACGCACGCCGAAGTGCAAGGTCCGGCCGTACCAGTGCGCGGTGTACTCCTTGGTCGAAATCGACGGCGGCCCAAAGGAATCGGCGCCCTTGATGGTGGTGTCGTTGCTGCCGGCCAGGTCGGCCGAACCGCCCCACAGTTCGGGCAGCTTCGGTCCCAGCGCCGCCAGCACCGCTCCCGAGGCCTTCCGGGTGGCGACGGACTCTGAGCCGGGTTCCCAGTGCGGGACGTCGGCGTCCCAGCCGTCGGGCAGCTGCTCGGCCGTCAACCGGTCCAGCAGCGCCTTGCGGTCGGGTTCGCGCTGCGCCCAGGCGTCGAAATCCGCCTGCCACTTCTCGTGCGCTTCTCTGCCCCGGTCGACCAGCTTGCGGGTGTGGGCAATGACGTCGTCGCGCACCTCGAAGTTCTTGTCGGGATCGAATCCCAGGACCTTCTTGACGGCCGCGACCTCGTCGTCACCCAGGGCGGCGCCGTGCGCCTTGCCGGTGTTCATCAGCTTGGGTGCGGGATAGCCGATTATGGTGCGCAGCTCGATGAACGACGGCCGATCGGTGACGGCCTTGGCGTTGGCGATGGCCTCCTCGATGCCGACCACGTTCTCGCCGCCCTCGACCCGCTGCACGTGCCACCCGTAGGCCTCGTAGCGCGCTGCGGTGTCCTCGCACAGTGCGATGTCGGTGTCGTCCTCGATCGAGATCTCGTTGTGGTCGTAGAACACGATGAGGTTGCCGAGTTGCTGGACCGCGGCGAGCGAGGATGCCTCCGAGGTCACGCCTTCCTCGATGTCGCCGTCGGACGCGATCACGTAGATGAAGTGGTCGAACGGGCTGGTGTCGGGGGCGGCGTCCGGGTCGAACAGGCCGCGCTCGTAGCGCGAGGCCATCGCCATGCCGACCGCGGAGGCCAGTCCCTGGCCCAGCGGGCCCGTGGTGATCTCGACGCCCCTGGTGTGGCGGAACTCCGGGTGCCCGGGAGTCTTGGATCCCCAGGTGCGCAGCGACTCGATGTCGGACAGTTCCAGGCCGAACCCGCCGAGGTAGAGCTGGATGTACAGCGTGAGGCTGCTGTGCCCGCAGGACAGGACGAACCGGTCGCGGCCCAGCCAGGTGGTGTCGCCGGGGTCGTGGCGCATCGCGCGCTGGAACAGGGTGTAGGCCAGGGGGGCCAGGCTCATCGCCGTCCCGGGGTGGCCGTTGCCCACTTTTTGCACCGCGTCGGCCGCCAGCACCCGGATGGTGTCGACGGCGGCCGAGTCGATCTCAGACCAATCGTCGGGGTGCTGCGGTCGGGTCAGCGAGGAGATCTCTTCGAGTGTGGTCACAGACTCAGTCCTTGGGGTCATCGAGCTGGATCAAATCTCACCCTAGTGCGGGAGTGCCGGCATTTGCAGTGCAGATCTTCGGGTACGCAGCGCCGGCTGGTGTGAAAATTACGCGCTGGCTGTCCGCGTTTTGCAATCAGCCCTGAAATCGGCGGAAAATCCGAATGAATGGACCCTGCGGGAAGGCCACCGCCGGCGCGCGGTCTACCATCGTGCGTAGTAGATGCTGCGCGCTGCTGCAACCCCAAGGAGTTATTGCGTGAGCGTTCGCGGGCGCGTCGCGCCGACCCGAGTGCCGGGGACCGCCCGGCGACGATGCGAGCCGGGAAGCGGCTCGAGGAGGAGCCGGGCAATACAAACTGTGCTCGCCTACCTGGCGCTGACCAAGCCGCGGGTCATTGAACTGCTGCTGGTCACGGCGATACCCGCGATGCTGCTTGCCGACCGCGGCGCCGTGGACCCGCTGCTGATCGTCAACACGTTGATCGGCGGGATGCTCGCCGCCGGAGGTGCCAACACGCTCAACTGTGTGGCCGATGCCGACATCGACAAGGTGATGAAGCGGACCGCGCGGCGGCCGTTGGCGCGCGCGGCCGTTTCGATGCGAAACGCCCTGGTGCTCGGCTTGGTACTCAGTGTCGTGTCGTTCTTCTGGCTGTGGTGGACGACGAACCTGCTGTCGGGGCTACTGGCCGTCGCCACCATCGCGTTCTACGTCTTCGTCTACACGCTGCTGCTCAAGCGCCGCACGTCGCAAAACGTCGTGTGGGGCGGCGCGGCCGGCTGCATGCCGGTGATGATCGGCTGGTCGGCAGTCACCGGCACCATCGGCTGGCAGGCGTTGGTGATGTTCGCGGTCATCTTCTTCTGGACGCCCCCCCACACCTGGGCGCTGGCGATGCGCTACAAGGACGACTACACACGCGCCGGCGTCCCGATGCTGCCGGCCGTCGCGACCGAGCGTCAGGTCACCAAGCAGATCCTGATCTACACCTGGCTCACGGTGCTGACCACGCTGGTGCTGACGCTCGCGGCCGGCTGGTTGTACGCGGTGGTCGCCGTGGTGGCCGGGGTGTGGTTCCTGGCGATGGCCCATCAGCTGTACGCCGGCGTGCGCGCCGGTGAACCGGTCAAGCCGCTGCGGCTGTTCCTGCAGTCGAACAACTACCTGGCGGTGGTGTTCTGCGCGCTGGCGGTCGACTCGGTGATTGCGCTGCCGACTCTTCTTTGAGTGAGACGCGGGAGGCGTTCCTGCCGAAGCAGGGACTTTTGGAATCAATCGGCTGCCAAAGTGCCCGCATCGCACGCAAGGGCTTCTCACGCTGGCGCGCTCGCGCGACCATTAGGCGGTGAGCACAGCCGTTGGCGGCGTGCTTCATACAGCCAATGACGGACTCGGGTAAGGGCGCCAACGATGAAGCCGGTCACGATCGACCCCCGCCTGCACGACGCAGTGATCTTCAATCTCGACAGTCTGGTAGCGCCCGGGCGGCCGGTGACCGAGGACTCGGCATTCGAGTCGGCTGTCGCGCTTGCGCGCAGGCTTCGGGCGGCCGGTGTCATGACGGCCGCCTATTCGCCCGCCGCGCAGGGTGTGGCCGCGCTGCGAGCGGCCGGCCTCGCCGACTCGTTCACCATCCGGGTCGACGACCCCCGGGGTTTGTTGGCGGCCGCCGACAAGCTGGCGGTGGCTCCGGCCCGGTCGGTGGTCATCGAGGCTGCTGACGATGGGGTGACGGCTGCCCGCGACGGTGGCTTCGAGTTCGTCATCGGTGTCGGAGATCGTGACGAGCTGCGGCGCTGCGGCGCCGACGTCGTCGTCGCAAACCTCGCCGAAATCAGGGTCCGCACCGGTGACAAACACATGTCGCAGTGTCCCAACGCGCTGGACTCCTACGGCCAGCTCATCGGTATCGCCGCCGGCCGGCAGCCATTCATCTGTCTGGACTACGACGGCACGTTGTCGGAGATCGTGCCGGACCCTGACGCGGCCACGCTTGTCGACGGCGCCGCCGAGGCGCTCCAGCAGCTGGCCGTGCAGTGCCCGGTGGCGATCCTTTCCGGCCGGGACCTGGCGGATATCCGCGACCGGGTCGGAGTGCCGGGAATCTGGTACGCCGGCAGCCACGGCTTCGAACTGACCGGACCCGACGGCAGCTACCACCAGCACGATGCGGCGGCCGCCGCGGTCGGTGTGCTGGAGAGCGCTGCCACCGAACTGCGCGACGAGCTGAGCCGGATTCCGGGAGTGCGAGTCGAGCACAAGCGGTTCGCTGTGGCCGTGCACTATCGCAACGTCGCGGCCGAGCGCGTTGCCGAGGTGATTGCGGCCACCCACCGGCGCGGCCTGCGCCAGGGTCTTCGCGTGACCAGCGGCCGCAAGGTCGTTGAGTTGCGGCCGGACATCGACTGGGACAAGGGCACCGCGTTGGCCTGGATCCGCGATCACATCGGTCAAATGGAGCGGGCGCTAACGATTTACCTCGGCGATGACCTCACCGACGAGGATGCTTTCGATGCGGTTCTGTTCAGCGGTGTCGGGATAGTGGTGCGGCACAGCGAGGACGGCGATCGACCCACCGCCGCCAGCCTCAGTCTGGAAAACCCCACCGAAGTCCGTGATTTCGTCTTCCGTGGCGGCAACTGGCTGCGGTATGAACGCGAGACATCAACCCAGGCTTGGACATACACATTCGAGGGTTACGATCCGCACAACGAGAAGCTGCGCGAAGCGTTATGCACGGTCGGCAACGGCCACTTCGCCACCCGTGGGGCGGCGCCGGAATCGAAGGCCGGTCAAATCCATTACCCGGGAACCTATGCCGCCGGCGTCTACAACCGGTTGGTTGACGTGATCGGTGGTGTCGAGACGGATCACGAAAGCCTGGTGAACCTGCCCAACTGGCTTCCGTTGACATTCCGCATCGATGGCGGTGAGTGGTTCGACATCGATGCCGTGACGTTGCTGTCGTACCGTCAGAAATTGGACCTGCGCGGCGCGGTGCTCACGCGCGAACTGCGCTTCCGCGACGACGCCGGCCGCACCACCTCGGTGACACAGCACCGGTTCGTGGCGATGAACCAGGCGCACGTGGCCGCCCTGCAAAGCATCATCGTCGCCGAGGACTGGTCCGGCACGATCGAGATCCGCTCGACGCTGGACGGCAACGTCCGCAACGGCCTGGTCGAACGCTATCGCGAGTTGGCCAGCAATCACCTGCAGGGCCTGGAAAAGGCTGCGCTGTCGGAGAATTCGGTGCTGATGACCGTCGAGACCACGCAGTCGAAGATTCCGGTGGCGGTGGCCGCGCAGACGTGCCTATGGCGCGGCGACGTGCCGGCGCCCGCGACCTACCGGCTGGTTGACGAAGAATTCGAGATCGGCCACGAGGCTTTCACCGAGCTGAAAATGGGCCAGGCTCTGACCGTGGAGAAGGTCGTCACCCTGGTGACCGGGCGCGACGTCGCCACCTCCCATCCGGCCACCAGTGCCGAGCGCAGGCTCGGTCGCCAGGAGCGGTTTGCCGGAATCCTCGAGGGGCACAAGCTCGCATGGGCGCATCTGTGGGAACGGATGTCAGTCGAATTCGACGATCACCCCGACGAATTGCGAGTCCTGCGCCTGCATCTGCTGCATCTGCTGCAGACGGTGTCCTACAACAGCGAGGAACTCGATGTCGGGGTGCCGGCCCGGGGGCTGCACGGCGAGGCCTACCGCGGACATATCTTCTGGGACGAGCTGTTCATCTTCCGGGTGCTGAACCTGCGACTTCCCACCATCACCCGGTCGCTGCTGCGATACCGGTATCGCCGGCTGCGGGAAGCCCGGCGCGCCGCCAAGCTGGCGGGCTACCGCGGTGCGATGTACCCGTGGCAGTCGGGCAGCGACGGGCGGGAGGAAAGCCCCCAGCAGCACTTGAACCCGCGGTCCGGCCGGTGGCGGCCCGATCCCAGCCAGCTCGCGCACCACATCGGCAGCGCCGTCGCGTACAACGTGTGGCAGTTCTACCAGGCGACCGGCGATCTGGCGTACCTGATCGACTACGGCGCCGAGATGCTTGCCGAGATAGCCCGCTTCTGGGTCAGCCGCACCAGCTACGACGCCGAGAGTGATCGGTACCGCATCAACGGTGTCATCGGTCCCGACGAATTTCATTCCGGCTACCCCGACCGGCCATACGACGGCGTGAACAACAACGCCTATACGAACGTGATGGCTGCCTGGGTGATCTTGCGGGCGATCGAGGCGCTCGAGCATGTGCCGCTACCCAACCGGTTGGATCTGTGCGAAAAGCTGGAGCTGACCGACGCCGAGCTCGCGCAGTGGGGCCACGTCAGCCGGCGCATGTTCGTTCCGTTCCACGACGGCGTGATCAGCCAGTTCGAGGGATACGAGCGTCTGGCGGAACTGGATTGGGCGGGCTACCGCCAGCGCTACGGCAACATCCAGCGGCTCGACCGCATCCTGGAAGCCGAGAACGACGACATCAACCGGTACCAGGCCTCCAAGCAGGCCGATGTACTGATGCTGCTCTACCTGCTGTCTGCCGACGAACTGCGTGAATTGCTGGACCGGCTCGATTACCACCTGGAGCCCGACCAGATCCCGGTGATGGTCGACTATTACATGGCCCGCACCTCAGATGGCTCGACGTTGAGTGCGGTCGTCCACGCCTGGGTGCTGGCCCGGGCCAATCGTGATCGCGCGCTGGAATTCTTCCGGCAAGTACTCGTATCCGACGTCGCCGATATCCAGGGCGGCACCACATCGGAAGGCATTCATCTGGCCGCGATGGCCGGCAGCGCCGACTTCGTGCAGCGGTGCTTCACCGGTTTGGAAATCCGCGGCGACCGCATCGTGCTGTCTCCGCACTGGCCGGAATATCTTGGAGCACTGGGAATTCCGATACACTTCCGCGGCAGCCACCTGCACGTGTGGATCAGCGGGAAGGGCGCGGAGGTCAGCGTCGACCCGCGTGATGTTCCGCCGGTCGAAGTCGAATGCCACGGGCGTGTCGAACGCTTGACGCCGGGCCGCGTTGTCCGGTTCACCTAACAGCTACGGCACCAGCACGACCGAGCCGACCGTCTTACGCCCGTGCAGGTCGCGATGTGCCTGGGCGGCATCGGCCAGCGGGTAGCGTCGGCTCACGGTGACCCTGATCGAGGCCGCGGCGATCGCGCCGAACAATTCCTCTGCACGCCAGGCGAATTCCTGCTCACTGCGGGTGAAGTGGGCCAGATTCGGCCGGGTCAGGTACACCGAGCCGGCGGCGTTGAGCCGCTGCGGGTCCACTGGGGGCACCGGCCCGCTGGCGGCACCGAACAACGCGAGTGTCCCCCGGATAGCGAGGCTGGCCAGGCTGGCGTCGAAGGTGCTGGCCCCGACCCCGTCATACACGGCTTCCACGCCCGCGCCGTCGGTCAGAGCGCGGATTCGCTTCCCGAACTCGGCCGGGTCGTCGCCCGGGTAATCCAGCACATCGGTGGCACCGGCCTGCCGGGACAGCTCGGCCTTGGCAGGTGTGGACACCGTCGTGATCACCCGAATGCCCAGGTTCGACGCCCATTGCGTCAAGATCAGGCCGACCCCACCCGCACCCGCGTGTACCAGTACCGTGTCGCCGGGCTGCGCCGGGTAGACCGACTTGAGTAAGTAGTGCGCCGTCAACCCTTTCAGCAGCGCCGAGGCCGCCACGTCGAACTCGACGGCAGGCGGCAGCGGGGCGCACAGCCAGGCCGGTGCGGTGCAGAACTCGGCATAGGCACCGGATGCCGCCGCAGTTGCCACCCGATCGCCTGGGCGCAGCGTCATCACATCCGCGCCCACCTCGGCCACCGTGCCGGACACCTCGGTCCCGAGGACGAACGGCAACTCCCGCGGATACTGCCCGGACCGGAAGTACGTGTCGATGTAGTTGACCCCGATGGCCTCCGCCTTGATCAGCACCCCGCCGGGACCCGGTGCGGGTTGTTCCGTGTCGACGTAGCGCAGGACCTCGGGGCCGCCCGTTTTCGCGACTTCGATTGCATGCATGCGCCTATCATGCCGGGGAATGAAGCCCGCCCGGCCGGACATCTTCCATCCCCGCATCGTGCTGGCGGGCTGCCCGCAGCACGTCACCGGTGACGGCGACGACGCCGGGCTGGTCGCCGCCCTGCGGCAGCGCGGTCTGCACGCGCGCTGGTTGTCCTGGGACGATCCCGAGACCGGTTTGGCGGACCTGGTGATCCTGCGGGCCACCCGCGACTACGCCGAGCGGCTCGGCGGGTTCCTGGCCTGGATCGCCAGCATGTCCAACGTGCTCAATGCGCCGGCGGTGGTGGCCTGGAACTCCGACCGGCGCTATCTGGTCGACCTGGCGGAGCGGGGAGTGCCGACGGTACCCGGTGAGGTCTTCGCGCCGGGTCAACGCGTTCGGTTGCCGCGCAGCGGCCAGGTCTTCGTCAGCCCGGCCATCGGCACCGGCACCCGCCGCTGCGCCGACCGGGTTTCGGCCGTGCTGGAGGCGGGCGAACTGCACGACGCGGGCCACAGCGTGCTGGTGCAAGCGTGCGATGCATCCCCCGAGACGGTGCTGGTTTTTCTGGGCGGCGAGCCGTCACACGCGTTCACCTCCCAAGGGCGCACGCTTGTTCAGGCGGAGCCCGACTTCGAAATCTGGGAGGTCGGCGGCGCCGCACTGACCGCCGCGGCGGCCAGCGCGGGCATCCGGGAAAGCGAGCTGCTCTACGCGCGGGCTCACGTCGTCGGCGGCCGCGGCGATCCGCGCCTACTGGAGCTGCAGCTGGTGGACCCGTCGCTGGGCTGGCGGTGGTTGGACGCGGGCGCCCGTGATCTTGCCGAGCGCGAGTTCGCGCTGGCCGTGGAGTCAGCGTGCGAGCGGCTCGGGCTTGGCCCGCTCTCGCATCGAGGCCCATAGCGCGGCCGTGGCCGCCGTGCACGCCGCGGCACCCGCCACGTGGACCGCGACCAGGGCGGCGGGCACCCCGGTGAAATACTGCACGGTGCCGACGGCGGCCTGCGCGCACACCAGGGCCACCAGCACGCCGAGCCGCAGCAGGATGGCGCCGGTGGCACGCACGGCCAGCAGCCCGAAACCCAGCCCCACCAACAACGCCAGGTAGGCGACCAGCAGCGACGAATGCATATGCACCAGGGTGGCGACTTCCACTTTCAGTCGCGGCACCGTCCGGGTGGGGCTGCGGTCGCCCGCGTGCGGGCCGGCGGCCGTCACCAGTGTGCCCGTTACCAGCACCGCAGCCAGGTTCACCCCGGCGAGCGCGGTCAGCGCGCGCAGCGGCGTGGCCACTCGTTGCTGGATCACTCCGTCGTCGGGTTCGCCGATCTTGACGTAGAGCAGCACCGACAGCCACACCATCGTCATCGATGTCAGCAGGTGGATGGCCACCGTCCACCACAACAGGCCGGTACGCACGGTGATCCCGCCGATAACCGCCTGCACCACCGTGGACACCGGCATCAGCCACGCATAGAACAGGATCTCCGGCCGCCGGCGCGCACGCGTCACCGCGAGCACGGCCAGCGCCGCGGTGACGACGACCGCGAAGGTGATCAGCCGGTTGCCGAACTCGACCGCCTGATGGATGCGCGGCACCTCGGCGTGGGCCACCGGGATGAAGCTGCCCGGGAAGCACTGCGGCCAGGTGGGGCAGCCGAGTCCCGACGCCGTGACGCGCACGATCGCGCCGGTGACCGCGATGCCGCCCTGGGTGAGGATGACGGCCGCCGCGATGACGCGCTGGACACCCAGGCTGGGGCAGGGGAGCAGGTCCACCAACCGCAGCAGCATTCGTCCCGGCACCGCCCGATCGTAAGCCACCGAAAACTACGTCCCGTAGTACGGCCCGGCGACGCCGAGATTGCCGTCAGGGCTGTGATCGCGGCGCCAACCACGACCACGGCGGCAATCTCGCTGCACGTCGGGTGGACGAGTCAGGTGAACCGGAACCAGCGCAGCGCGGCAACTGCCGCCAGCACACCCCACACCGTCAGCACAACGATTCCGAACCAGTCCACCGACAAGGTCGTCGCCTGCGACATCGCCTCGGTGAATGCCCCCGACGGGGTGAGTCGGGAAAGCCATTTGACCCAGGTCGGGATCATCGTCGTGTTGATGGTCAGCGCGCCGAGTCCGGCGAAGACGAACGACATCAGGTTGGCGACCACCAGCACGATCTCGGCCCGCAGTGTCCCGCCGAGCAACAGGCCGAAAGCCGCGAAGCCCGCGGTGCCCAGCGCGATGATCGCCGCGCCCAACGCCAACGCCGGCGGGTCGGGTCGCCAGCCGAGCGCGCAGCCGATGGCTCCCAGGATGATCGCCTGCAGGAAGACCACGGCGACCACCGCCAAAGCCTTGCCGGCGATGACTCCCCAGACCGGCAGCGGCGTGGCTCCAAGCCGTTTGAGTGCGCCGTAGCGGCGATCGAACGCGATCGCGATCGCCTGCCCGGTGAACGCGGTGGATATCACCGCGAGCGCCAATATGAAGGGGACGAATGTGGCTGCGCGGTTGCCGCCGAACGAACCGAGCGGCAGCAGCGTGAGACCGACCAGCAGCGTGATCGGGATGAACAGGGTCAGCAGCAGCTGTTCGCCGTTGCGCAGCAGCAGCTTCAGCTCCAGCGCGAACTGGGCGGACAGCATCCGCGGCACGGCGCTGGGGTGTGGGTCCGGTGCGAAGGTTCCTGTCGGAAACAGCGGGTCGGTCATTGCCGCAGATCCTTCCCGGTGAGGTCGATGAACACGTCCTCGAGACTGCGTTGCTCGACTCGCATCTCGGTGGCCAGAGCGTCGATGTGCGCGCACCAGGCCGTCACGGTCGCGAGCACCTGTGGGTTGATCGGCCCCTCGACCAGGTACCCGCCCGGGGTCACCTCCGTGGCCTTGTAGTCCTCCGGCAGGGTGGCGGCCAGCAGGGTCAGATCGAGCCGCGGCGGCGCGGAGAACCGCAACTGGTCCCGGGCGCCGGTGCGCATCAGCTCCGCCGGTGTGCCCGCGGCCACGGTCACCCCGTGGTCGATGATGACCAGCCGATCGGCGAGCTCCTCGGCCTCCTTGAGGTGGTGAGTGGTCAGCACCACGGTCACGCCGTCGCGGCGCAGCGCATCGATCAGTTCCCAGACCAGCAGCCGGGCGTGCGCGTCCATCCCCGCGGTGGGTTCGTCGAGGAACACCAGTTCAGGGCGACCGACCAGCGCGCAAGCCAACGCGAGCCGTTGTTGTTGCCCGCCGGAGAGCCGCCGGTACGTGGTCCGTGCGGCATCGGTGAGTCCCAGGATGTCCATCAGCCACGCCGGGTCCAGCGGGTCGGCGGCGTAGGAAGCCACCAGCTTCAGCATTTCGCCGGCGCGAGCCGTGGGGTAGCCGCCCCCGCCCTGCAACATCACCCCGATGCGGGCGCGCAGGCGCGCGTTGTCGGCGATCGGGTCCAGCCCGAGCACCTCGATGGTGCCGGCGTCGGGGCGCACGAATCCCTCGCACATCTCGATCGTCGTGGTCTTGCCGGCGCCGTTGGGGCCGAGCAGCGCCAGTACCTCGGCGGCACGCACATCCAGGTCGAGGTGGGAGACGGCTGTCTTGGCCCCGTAGTGCTTGCTCACGCCGCGCAGCCGCACCACTGTTTCAGGTGTTTCAGGAACGTCCGGGACCGAGGTCACGTGGAATCAGCGTAGGCGTCAGCCGCCGGCGCCGGCCGAGGGGTCGGCGCAGCCTCCGCGGCCGCCGCCGTGCCGATGACCGTTTGACCGCCCGGTCCCCGGTCCCCGGCGGGGAGCCGCCGCCACGGTAACCGGGTATAGGTCAGCGCGATGAGCACCAGCACGATGACGGTGCTGGCCAGGGTGGCGTCCACGATCTGAAAGAGTGCGAAGCGGTCTCCGTTGGCGGTCGGGCCGAAGATGCCGACGACGAGGGTGATGACGATCGCCGCCACCCGGAAGCCGGGGCGGGTCGCCCAGGCGGCCAGCGGAATGATCGCCCACAGCAGATACCACGGCTGCACGACGGGAAACAGCAGCACCGTGACGCACAGCGCGACGCCCAGGCCGCCGACCGGGTGCAACCGGCCGCGGAAGACGGCCAGCAGCAACCAGGCCACCAGCACCATGATGATCAGCACACCGATGCTGCGGGTCAGCCCGAGGATCGCGGTGGTGTGATCGCCCAGGCCCAGCAGTATCCCCACCTGCCCGGTGCCCAGGGCCAGCAGTGTCGGCGGCGACATCCAGCTGCGCACCACGTTGGCGGTGCCCAGCGTGTAGATCCAGCCGAACCCGAGCCCGCTGGCCCAGCCGACGAGGGCCATCACCGCCAACGACAACGCCGCCATCGCCCCGCCGGACAGCAGCAGTGCCCGCAGGGTGCCTCCGCGGCGATGGGCCAGCGCCGTCGCGACAAACCCGAGCGCCAGCACCGAAGGCAGTTTCACCTGCGACGACAGCGTGATCAAGATCGCGCCGACCAGCAACATGCCCAACGGTTCCCAGTCCGGGCCGAACTTGATCGCCCAGCTTCTTCTGCGGCCATCGGCCGGCATCGTCGCCGGGCGCCGCCACGGCCGGGGCAGCAGTCGCCGAGCATCGATGCCCCGCAGCGCGAATTCGACCCCGGTCAGCATCAATCCGAGCATCAACGCCTCGTTGTGGATGCCGGCGACCAGGTGCATGATCAGCAGCGGATTGGCCGCACCCAGCCACAGCGCACTGACCTCGGCGACGCCGCAGCGCCGCGCCAGCCGTGGGGTTGCCCACACGATCAGTCCCACGCCGATCAGCACCACGACCCGGTGACACAGCACCGCGGCAACGATGTTCTCCCCGGTCAGCGCCGAGATCCCGCGCCCGATCCACAAGAACAGCGGACCGTAGGGCGCCGGCGTCTGCCGCCACAGCGTAGGAACCGACAGGGTGAACACGTGCGACAGGCCCAGCCCGGCCGCCGGACCCACCCGGTAGGGGTCGAGTCCCTCCAGGGAGATCTGGCTCTGGGCCAGATAGGAATAGACATCCTTGCTGTACATCGGTGGCGCGGGCAACAGCGGCAGCATCCACAGCAGCAGCGTGCGGTCCAGGTCGCCGCGCGACATACGGCGGCGCCCCAACGTGAACCGGCCCAGCATCAGCCAGGCCAGCGTCATCATGACCGCGCCGGTGGTCGTCATCGTCAACGAGACGGTCTGAATCCGCGACGGCAGATTCAGCAACCGCACCCCGAATGTGGGGTCCTGCACGACGGGCCGCGCCCCGGCACCCAGGGCGCCGATCGCCATCAGCATGGTGCCGGTGGCGCCGAACAGCCGGGTGCGCGCAACCGCGGTGAGTTCGATGTCGTTCAGCGGCGAACCCACCGGTTGCTCGTCGCCGTGCAAACTGGCGATCGACGAGCTCAGCGTATGGTGGCGGGTCGCCATCTTCAGCAGCCTAGCCCCGACGACGGGACCGGCCGCGGGATGCGGCCGTTGAGCAGGAGGGCAATCGAACCGCAGTGGCGCGTCACGATCCGCCTCCGGTGTGACCAGCGCAACTCCCGCAGCGGGGCCCCGCGCTAGACCGATCCCGGGAATTGCGTCACACTGGTGTTGTGAAAATCCCCGCGGTTCCTGCGCCGGCTGCTGCGTGCACGCCCGGCTCGGTGCCGGATGGGCAGACCCGCCGCGCCATCGTGCGCTTGTTGCTCGAGTCCGGGTCGATCACCGCCGGTGAAATCGGCGACCGGCTGGGCTTGTCGGCCGCCGGCGTGCGGCGGCACCTCGACGCGCTGATCGAGGCGGGCGATGCCGAGTCCACCGCCGCTGCGGCATGGCAACAGGTGGGCCGCGGGCGGCCCGCCAAGCGCTACCGGCTGACCGCGGCCGGACGGGGCAAGCTCGACCATGCCTACGACGACCTGGCTTCGGCGGCGATGCGGCAACTGCGCGAACTCGGCGGCGAGGAGGCCGTTCAGGCCTTCGCCCGGCAGCGGATCGACGCCATCCTGGCCGACGTCGAGGCGGCCGACAGCGCGGCCGACGCCGACCTGGAGGCGGCGGCCGAGCGGATTGCCGGCGCGCTGACCAGGGCCGGCTATGTGGCTACCACCACCCGGGTCGGCGGAGCGATTCACGGTGTGCAAATCTGCCAGCATCACTGCCCGGTGTCCCACGTGGCCGAGGAGTTCCCAGAGCTGTGCGACGCCGAACAGCAGGCGATGGCCGAGGTGCTCGGCACCCACGTGCAGCGGTTGGCGACCATCGTCAACGGCGACTGCGCCTGCACCACGCACGTTCCCCTGAC
>CAYNLB010000085.1:2775-20330 GCA_964397935.1 uncultured Mycobacterium sp. | reverse complement strand
AACGCCGCAATGAACGAATTTCGCTGATCGGCGGTCAACTTCTTTTGAGGACTTTTCTCTTGAGGACTGTGTGTTGTCACGTCAGCATCGTGCAGTACCAGGTGCGCCGGCGCGACCCATTTGAAGACCCATTTGAAGATGCAAAGCGCGCGAGTAAGTTCCGGTTACATGCGGATCATCGACGCCGACGGGCATGTCGCCGAGAACTCCTCGCTGGCGGTCGAGGCAATCAAACGCTGGCCCCAACACGTCAAACCCAGCGCCGACGGGAGCCGACTGACGTTTGAAGGCCGCAACTACCCGGAGGACACCGGCCCGGGCGCAGGTTGTCCGCCCGAGCACGGAATCAGCAAGGCGCCCGGCATCAATTGCCGGTCGGCCGAAGGAGTGCTCGGCGACGCCGATCGCGATCACATCGACACGATGGTGTTGTATCCAAGCCTTGGGCTGTGTGCGCCCACCCTCGAGGATCCCGAGTTCGCGGCCGGATTCGCGCGGCTCTACAACCAATGGATCGGGGACTACTGCGCCTCGTCGGCTGGGCGGTTGAGGGGCGTCGCCGTCACCCCGATCGAACACGGCCGGGCGGCGATCGATGTCATGACCGAAGCCAAAGACCTCGGACTGGTGGCGACTCTGGTCCCGCCGGCCCTCAAGACCCGCAACCTCGACCATCCCGACCTCGACCCGTTCTACGCCGCCGCCGTCGAACTCGGGATGCCGCTCGGCGTTCACGGCGCCCCGGGTGTTCATC
This sequence comes from uncultured Mycobacterium sp., assembly GCA_964397935.1. Classification (GTDB taxonomy): domain Bacteria; phylum Actinomycetota; class Actinomycetes; order Mycobacteriales; family Mycobacteriaceae; genus Mycobacterium. The sequence goes on along the minus strand of CAYNLB010000085.1, from coordinate 19,576 downwards.
TACCGAAGATCGGCGTAGACCGGTTCACCAATTACATTCAGGTGCACTGCATCAGTTTTCCGTTCGATCAGATGACGGCGATGACCGCGCTGGTCTCCGGCGGCGTCTTCGAGCGACATCCGCAGTTGCGGGTTGCCTTTCTCGAGGCGGGCGCGGGCTGGGTCCCGTTCTTCATGGATCGCCTGCACGAGCATTACGAGAAACGGGGAGATTGGGTTGAGCGCGGCTGGCGCCGCGATCCGCACGACTACCTGGCCGCGGGCAACATCTGGGTGACCTGCGAGCCCGAGGAACCGATCCTGCCCGGGGTGATCGACGTGCTGGGCGCCGACTTCATCATGTTCGCCAGCGACTACCCGCATTGGGACGGCGAATGGCCGGAGAGCACCAAGTACCTGCGAACCCGTACCGATATCAGCGAGGAGGCGCGGGAGAAGATCGGCGGGCGCAACGCGCAGCGCTTCTACAACCTGAACTAAGACAGGTGACGCCGGGGGCGGCCGGTGGCAGGATCTTGCGACATGGGTGCTTTTCTGCTTCGCGCGGCGTTGACTGGATTTGCATTGTGGTTGGTCACCCTCTTCGTGCACGGGATGACCTTCGTAGGTGGTGACACGAAGCTGGAGAGGGTTGGCATCATCTTCGTCGTCGCCGTGATCTTTGGTCTGGTCAACGCGTTCATCAAGCCGATCGTCCAGATCTTGTCGATCCCGCTCTACATCCTGACGCTCGGCCTGATCCATATCGTGATCAACGCCTTGATGTTGTGGATCACCGCGTGGATCACCGAGCACACCACTCACTGGGGATTGGCGATCGACCATTTCTGGTGGACGGCGATCTGGGCCGCGATCGTATTGTCGATCGTGAGCTGGGTGCTCTCGCTGGTGATTCGCGACGTCAACCGTCGTCGCGTCTGAGCGCTAGCGGGCCTGCCACCGCGGCGGTCGCTTCTCGGCGAAGGCGCGCGGTCCTTCCTTGGCGTCCTCGGTCTCGAAAATGCGGTCGCTGTGGCGGGTCTCGTTGTCGTATGCCGACTCGAGGTCGAGCGCCAAACCCTCGACGGCTGACTGCTTGGTCGCAAAGACCGCGAGTGGTGCGTTGGCCGCGATGCGCTCGGCGTAGCCGTACGCGGTGTCCATCAGCTGGCTCGCCGGGACCACGAGGTTGATCAGCCCCATGGCCAAGGCCCTTTGCGCGTCCACCATGTCGGCGGTCAAAAGCAGTTCCATCGCCAACGGGTAAGGCATCTGTCGCGGCAACCGCACGGTGCTGCCGCCGCCGGCGAAAAGACCGCGCTTGGGCTCCATCACGGCGAATCGTGCGTCGGGCACGGCCACCCGGATATCGGTGGAACTCAACATCTCGAATCCACCCGCAACACAGGTGCCGTTGACGGCGGCGACGATCGGCTTGTACACGGGGAAGCGATGCAGGACGGCGTGGATCGCGTCGACCTTGTCCCAGCCTTCGGGCTGCGGTAGCTCCCCGGTCAGTTCCGGGATGAATTTCTTGAGGTCGGCTCCGGTGCAAAAGTCGCCCTCGACGCCGGTGATCACCGCCACCCAGGCGCTGCTGTCGTCGCGGAACGCTGCCCAGGCGTGGGCCAGATCGCGGAAATGTTCCATGTCCAGAGAGTTGCGGGTCTCGGGACGGTTGATCGTGATGGTGGCGATGTGGCTGTCGATCCGGTAGTCGATGCTCACCGCGTTACCTAACGATCGCCTTCGACCAGGCGGACCACGTCGCGCGCGCAACCCCAGGACAACGTGACGCCATTGCCGCCGTGGCCGTAGTTGTGGATGCACAGTGCCCGTCCGCCGGCCCGGCCCAGCGACTCGGCCTGCACCCGCACCGACGGACGGTCGGGGCGCAGACCGGTGATCGTCTCTATCACCTCGGCTTCGCCGAGCCGGGGCTCGATCCGGCGGCAACGATCCAGGATCCGCTCGGTCACCTCGGGGTCTGCGGTGGTGTCCCAGCGGTCGGGGATGCTGACACCACCGCACACCACGCGCCGCGGGTGGGGAAAGTAGCAAGTCCATTCCGGGCCCGCGTTGATCTCCAGGAAAAGTTCCCGCAGACCGGGATTGGTGAGCACGACATGCTGGCCGAACAGCGGTCGCACCGTGTCATCGCCGGTCAGCGCTCCCGCACCGAGACCGGCACAGTTGATCACTATCGGTGCGGTATCGGCGGCCTCGGCGAGCGACTGAATGGGATGCTCTTCGATTTCGCAGCCCGCCGTGGCCAGCCGCCGCGTCAGGTAGTCGAGATATTGCGGCATGTCGATCATCGGCACGGTGGCGCGAAATCCGATGCCGAAGCCCTCCGGGAGGTCGACCGCGTCCGCGGGCCGCAGGTCGGGAATCAACATTGCCGCCGACGACATCGCCTCCGTCGCAGTCAATTCACCGACGGCCATGGCGGGCGCCATTTGCACGCCGGAGCCGGCGTCATTGGCCAGCTCCCGAAAGACCTGCAGGGAGTGCTCGGTCCAGCCGAGCGTCGTGTCAGCGCGTTGCGGCGGTCGCGGGGGAGTCCATACCGCACCCGCGACCGCCGAAGTCGTCTGCTGTGGCATTGCGGCCGTCCACACCCGCACCGGCCACCCCGCTTCGGCCAGACAAATGGCCGACGTCAGTCCGCTGACACCGGCACCAACCACGACGGTCTGCTGCGTACTGGCCACCGCGCCACCGTAGCGAAAACTGATCGGCCGCGGAGTCAGGGCCGGTCGCCGTCAGGCCCAGCCACCCATCAGGGATGGGGCCTGCTGTCAATTCCCGCCGAGCAGCCCGTTGAGAATGCCCAGCGCGGCTTGCGTACCTCCGGGCGGCGTATTGGGCGGCGGAGTGGCGTCCGGGGTCAACTGCCAGGGCTGGCAGCCGGAGGTCTTGAACGATTTGTCTGTCGGCTCGATCCGCACTACCTGCGGTTTCTTGGTCATGGCGTTGTCGATCAGGGCACCGTCGGGATTGCTCATCCGCTTCCAGTAGCACACGCCGTTCTCGACGGGCCCGCCCGAGCTGTAGATGCCGGGTGCGATATCGGTCCCGACCGCGTAGATGCCGTCCTTGTCGATGTTCGTCTTCGGTCCCGGTGGCGGATCGCCTGACGGCGAGGCCGCCGGTGCGGGTGAGGCTGTCGGTGCGGGCGACGCCGAGGGCGCAGGTGAGGCCGCGGCCGACGGTGCCGGCGAAGCTGCAGGTGGCGGCCCTGGTGCCGGCCCCGTCGTGGGGTCCGGATCGGCGCCGGCAACAGCCGCCGATGCGGCCCAGCCCGCGATCAGCAGCCCCGCGACGGCCAACCTTCGCGCAACGTGTACCCCAGCCCTTGACCCCATGGAAACCCAGGGTACCGGGGTGAGCAGCCGAATTCATAGCGATGCGAAATCAGCCGGGCGGCAATAGCGCTGGTCCACGCCTGTTAGTCCCTGGTCACCACGCCTCGCAACGGCCCAAGGTATCCGCCGCACCCGCCCGGCGTAGCCGAGCGCGCTCGCATGGACCGAGCCTCCCAGCGGGCCCTCGCCGGCTTCGTCGAGGATTTCCATGCGGCCGGTGGGTCACTTGAGGACGGGCGACAGTGGCGCGCCGACACGGACCCCCACCATGTAGGACCGCATCAGCCTTCTCCCCAGCTGTCCCAGAAGGTGATCGTCTCCGCGGGCGGCCGTGCGGCCGGCCGGAAGTCGGTGCCGATCGTGTAGGCCACCGGAAACAGCGCAGCCTGGGTGACCGTGTCCGGGATGCCGAGCAACTCGGCAACTTCTCGTTCCTTGGCCAAGTGCATGGTCGTCCACACCGATCCCAGCCCTCTGGAGCGCAGCGCGAGCAAAAAGCTCCAGCCGGCCGGGATGATCGACGCCCAGGCCGACGCGGCGACCAGGAGGTTGGCGTTATCGATCCGGTTCGCCAGGCACGGGATGACGTGCACCGGAACCTGGCCCAGCGTCTCGGTCAGGCTCAGCGCGCTGGCGTACACCCGCTGCGTTTGCGAGTCTGATGCGTCCTTGGCGGCGTGCGCGAGGTACTCGTCGCCGATGCTGCGGTAGATCTCGGCGATCGCGGCGCGCTTGTCAGCATCGGTGATCACCAGCCAGCGCCAGTCCTGCGCGTTGCTCGCCGTGGGCGCCTGCATCGCCAGCCGTATGCATTCGAGGATCACGTCACGACCGACGGGCCGAGTCAGGTCGAGGCGTTTGCGCACCGACCGGGTGGTACTCAGCAATTCGTCGACCGAAGCGATGTCCATGATGCCCTTCCCGCCGTCAACAAGCCGCCCGAGGCCGAGGAGTACCGTCATGCACACGTCACATCGGGGATCGAACTCGTGCCCGGTAAAGGCGGTTACCGAGTTGAGCAAACCAATTCTCACCTCGGCTGTCCAGGTCACTCGCGACGCCGGCGATGGAGGATTGCCGTCGTCCGGCACGGCCGCTTCGAAGACGACTTCGAGGCGGGATTTCGAGAGGGCTGGATGCCCATGCCCGCCGCCCGCGATGACGCCGGCTGCTGTGGTACACCAACCAGGCGCCGCCGCGGGGCCGGCCTACACCGCGAGCACGATGAGAGCGCCATGAGAGCGGCATGGGAGCGGCTGACCAGTCGGCTCCGGCCGGGGGTCTGCAGGGGTAGGTGAGCAGTCTTGACGAATTCCGCCATGACGTCGGCACGAAAGCTGCTGGCGCCGCGGTTCATTCGTCGCTTTGACTGTGTGCTTACGGCTTTCGGCGTGCACGCGGGGCGGTCCCGCCCGGCGTGTCGCCGCCATCATCACACGCTGGACAGCTGAAGGACGGCTGGCGTCAGGCGAGTGGCGCCAATCCCGAGCGAACGAGCCGCAGGCTTTCGGCCACCACTTCGCCGAGATTGCCGACGCAACCGGTACGGCCCCAATCCTCAACGGCGGCAACAAGCGCCGCGGCAAGCACCGAGCCCGCAACCTCGGCGGCCAGGTCGATGTTCGCCAGATCGGGGTTTCGCCTTTTCACGAATTCGGTCAGCACCTGCGCGAACGACGACTGCACCACCCGCAGATGGCCGGCGATCCGGTGGGCGGTGATCAGCTCCGCGCGGGCCGTCGCGGCCTGCCGGACCACTTCCAGGTCGTGTGGGAAGGCGGCGACGCTGGCCAAGACCGCATCAAATAGCGACTCACCGGGCGGACGCTGCGCCAGGGCTTCGTTGAGCCACTCCAGGTGCGTCTCGTAATCCTGGAAGAGCACCGCCTCCTTGGTCGGGAAATGCCGGAAAAAGGTTCGTTCGGTGACACCGGCTTCCCGGGCCAACTCGGTGACGGTCACATTGGCAAACCCTTTGTGGGCGAAGCTCTTCAACGCGGCCCGACGAAGCGCCTCGTGTGTCGATCGTCGGCGCAACTCATGACGGTTGCTCGGCGCGGTCATCTCATGGGTGATCGTAACCCGGCGGACCTGGGGCAGTACTGACATCTTCCAATTATGTCAGTACTGACATATTCTGGCACGCACCAACCGAGGAAGGACCGGGGCCACGACTATGAGCAAGACGGATTGCGACGCAATCGTGGTGGGCGCCGGGCACAACGGACTGACCGCCGCCGCGATCCTGCAGCGCGCCGGCCTGCGCACCGTGTGCCTGGAGGCCAACACCTATGCGGGCGGCATGGCCGCGACGGTCGAATTGATCGATGGCTTCCGGTACGAGATCGCGGGGTCGGTGCAGTTCCCCACCGCAAGCCAGATCACCAAGGAACTCGGACTGGACACACTTCCCGCGGTGGAGCCGGAGGTGATGTCGACCAACATCGGGGAGTCCGGTGAAGAACCGATGATCTTCTACCGGGACCCGCTGCAGCTGATGACCCATCTCGGCGATAGACACGGGTTCGAGGCGGTCACCGGCATGGCCGAACTGATCGGCTGGAGTCGGGGCCCCGCGAAGGCCCTCGGCCGCTTCGACGTCCGTCAACGGCCCAAGACTCTCGACGAGATGTATGCCTGCGCGTCCGACGGTGCCGAACGTCGCGCGATTCACGAAATGCTGTTCGGGTCGGCGATGGATGTGATCGACCGCTATTTGCCCGACAAGGAGAAGCATGCGGTCATGCGGGGGATGCTGGCCTTTCTGGCCGTCAACTCCACCTACCGCGGACCGTATACGCCCGGCAGCGCCACCTGCCTGGCGTTCGCGCTCGCGGTACCCGACGACAGCACCGCCATGATGACCAAGCTCCAAGGCGGCATCGGCGCGCTCACCGAGCATCTACGTGAGCTGTTCACCTCCCACGGTGGCGAGATACGATTTCGTGCCCGCGTCGAGGAGATCCTGGTTGACGATGCTGTGGTAACTGGGGTGCGGCTCCGAGACGGGTCGACGATCTCGGCGCCGATCGTGGTTTCCAATCTTGCGCCGGATGTCACGCTGAACGAGCTCATCGCGCCCGAACACGTTCCAGCGGAACTGGTCTCACGGGTATCCGGACGCGACCACCGTGCTTCATTCGTGCAAATCCACTTCGCTCTTGACGGGCTGCCCGAATTCGCGGCGCCCTACGAGCTGTTGAACCAGGCCGGCATGCAGCAGTCGGTCGGTATCTTCGGTTCGCCGGAAGAGCAACAACTGCAGTGGGAAACCTGTCGGCGGGGCATCGTCCCAGACAACCCGTCGATGGGAATGCAGATTCCGTCCGTGCACGATCCGAGCCTTGCGCCGCCCGGGAAGCACGCCGCCAGCGCTTACGCCTATGCCTTCCCCGTAGAGGTCGGCCGCGAACAGCATGGGCACCTTAAAAATGAAATGGCACAACGCGTCATCGACAAAATCAGCAGGTTCGCCCCCAACTTCAAGGACATCGTCATACGCCACATCACGTTCGCGCCCTACCACATGAACACCATGTTCGGGGCGCCGGCCGGTGACTTCTGCCACGGACTGCTGCACCCGGACCTGATGGGACCCAATCGCCCGGGCCCCAAAGGATTTCTGGACTTCCCGATCCCGATCGACGGTCTCTACCTCGGCGGCGCCGGATGCCATGGCGGCCCCGGCATTACCTTCATTCCCGGCTATAACGCCGCCTATCAAGCGCTCGACGACCTGTCGGCGGCGGCGCACCCGTAGGCGGCCCGGCCTGGCATCAGCCCTCGACTGTGCCGATGAGCTGGGCCTGCGCGGTGGTGGCCTGAGTTATCGCCAGCGCCGCTCGCGGGCCGCCCAGGCCCGGGGGGAGATGGAGCGTCGCGGGAACCTGGTAGAGGGTAAACCGATAATGGTGTACCCCCGTGCCGGCCGGCGGACAGGGCCCGGTGTACCCGGCGTGACCACCCGAGTTGGGCAGGCTGGTTGCACCGTCAGGCGTTTGGCCATCGGCCGTGTTCCCGGGCCCCGGGGGGATGCCAATCACGATCCAGTGCACATACGTTCCGCCGACCGCATCCGGGTCGTCGACAACGAGGGCCGCCCCCAGCGGCGCCGACCACGTCAACGGTGGCGCTATGTTGGCCCCTCTGCAGGTATACCGCACCGGGATCGGCGCACCATCGGCGAACGCGGGACTGCTGATCGTCAGCGGACCGCCGGCAGGTGCCGCTGCCATAGTCCGCGCAACCGTCGTGACTTTCGACGGCTGTGGTGCCGTCGTTTGACTGCCACCGTCGCCGCCGGAACCGACCTGCGCCAGCAAGAGCGCCGGCCCCGCGACGACAAATGCGATTCGCCGGAACGTGCTTGCCATTGTGGATTTCATAGCAAAAGTGTCGCTGACCGTGATCGGAGAAGAAAGGGCCTGAGGGGCGCTTGTATGGGCGAATCCGCGACTAATCGGCTAGTTGCCGCGTTTCTTGACTTCCAGCACCCGTTTGCGCAGCCCCCGGGTGGCGGTGTCCATCAGGCTCTTAGCCCCCTGCCTGACCAAGAATCCCGGCACTGGCATCAACAGGTCCACCGTGAGCTCGAAACGGACCCGAGTGGAATCCCCTTCGGGTGTAAGCGTGTAGCGACCCTCTTGCGCGCGTTGCTGCTTGGCATCGATCAGCGACCAGCTCACGCCGTCGTCGTCAAGGGTGTACGCCAATTCTTGCTCATCGCTGACGCCCACCAATTTGACCACCTGCCGAGATCTGGTGGGTCGGCCCTGGTCGTCCCGCTCGAGGACTTCGACCTTTCGATGAACGGAGGACCATTCGGTCAATGCCTCCAGGTCGAGCAGCACATCCATGATCTCGTCGGGTGTCGCTTCGATGACCACTTCGCGGGATTCGGTGATAGCCATGGGAGAGAACATAGCCAGTCCGGCGACGCCGGAAACCAGCTTCGGATGCCCACGATGCGGCGAAATCGCGCCGTGGGCTCATGGCACCAGCACGACCTTGCCGATGTTTTCCCGGGCCGCCAAAATCCGGTGCGCCCTGGCCGCTTCGGCGAACGGCACTGCCGCATGAACGACGGGGGAGATGGTGCCGTCGTGCAGCGCCCTGGTCAGGGGGGCGATCCAGGGTTCGAGCGTGCCGCGATCGTCCCACAGTCGCAACATGTTCAGACCGATCACGGCTTTCGACTCCTCAAGTTGCGTGATCAGATTGAAGCCGCGCAGCATCGACAAGGCGTGCGGAGCCACCTTGCGCAACGAGCGTTTTTCACCCTGCTGCATCGCCGAAACCCCGTAGCCGACAAGCCGTCCGCCCGGACGTAGCAACGCGTACGACCGGCGCAGCGACCTTCCGCCGAGGGCATCGAGCACCAGATCGTACGGTTCAAGGCCCTTCCACCAGCCGTCGCGGCGGTAGTCGATAGCGCGGTCCACGCCCAACTCAGCCAGCTTCTGATGCTTTCCGGGAGACGCGGTGCCGTGCACCTCGGCGCCGGCCGCTTTGGCGAATTGGATCGCCGCGATCCCCACACCGCCGGCGGCGGCGTGCACCAACACCCGCTCACCGGCCCGCAGTGACCCATAGCCGTGCAGCGCCGCCCATGCGGTCGCGTAGTTGACGGGGACAGCGGCACCTTGTTCGAAGCTCATCGCGTCGGGAAGCACCACGGAGTCGCGCGCCGCCACGTTGACGATTTCCGCATAGCCACCGAATCGGGTGCCGGCCAGCACCCGTTCGCCCATCCGGTCCGAGTCGACGCCATCGCCGACGGCCTCTACCGTCCCGGCGACTTCGTAGCCGACCACCGCAGGGAGTTTCGGCGCGTCGGGATACAAGCCGACGCGGGCCAGGTGGTCGGCGAAGTTGACCCCGGCCGCGTGCACGGCAAGCCGCAGTTGGCCGGGGCCCGGCGGGGGCGGATCGGGGCTCTGCTGCACCTGCAAGACGGATGGATCGCCACGCTTGGTAATCACGACTGCGCGCATCGTGATCCTTTCTGGTCGGGGCGCGTCGGCCGGATCCGGCGCGTCGGGCTAGAGACTGGCCCGGGCGTCCGCCTCGGCAAGTCGAGGGAGGACGGCCTCGCGCCGCCGGGCCCCATGCGCTCGAAGGCTGAGGTCATCTGCAAGTCGTCCAGATCAAAGCCGCAGCGTTGTAGAAAGACTCGGGTTCCATTCCCTTCCGCCTCAAGGCACCAGATCGGCCTCCGGGCCAAAGTGAAGTGATGGCTTGCCACCGCAGGTCTCTCTCCCTCTGCCCACCACAGCCAAATGAAATCGGGCTCGATTGGCGCGGCCACGCCTGTGCCGGTGGCGCCGCCAGGAATTGAGCCAGGCGGATCGTCACCGGCATCGATGTTTCGGTCATTCGAGCCCTTCTGCTACTTCCGCCAGATCAGCCGGCCGTGCGCGCCAGAACTTCTCGAACGGATGCAGCCACTCATCCAACTGGGCCAGTGGCTCCGCGGTCAACCGGTAGATGCGCTGGCGACCCCGTGGCTCGTCAGCCACCAATCCGGCTTCGCGCAACACCTTGAGGTGCTCGGCGACTGCGGGACGACTGAGCTCGAACGGCTCGCTGAGTTTCCCCGCCGACAATGGTTGCCGGGACAGAATTTCCAGCAGTTGCCGCCGTACCGGGTTCGCCAGAGCGAGAAAGACGCGGTCGGTGGCGGGCACGAGCGCCAATATACGTCGGACATTTTCGACGTGTCAATTATTTCCGACGCATCCTGAGTGCGTATTCACCGAACCGCCCGGTGCGGCTAACCTTCTGAGTTTGTGCACTTCGACTGGGAATGGTTGACCCGCGGTGTGCACCGTTGCCGGCTGCCGTTCTGCGATGTGACGGTCGGACTGGTGCGGGGCCGTACGGGAGCATTGCTCGTCGACACCGGTTCCACGCTCTCCGAGGGAGCTGCGATCGACGCCGACGTTCGGCAACTTGCCAAGTGTCCCGCAAGACATATTGTTCTTACGCACAAACACTTCGACCACGTACTCGGTTCCTCGGCTTTCGCCGGGGCGGACATCTACTGCGCGCCGGAGGTTGCCGAATACCTGGAATCGGAGACCGACCGAATACGCGACGATGCGTTGCATTACGGGGCCGACCCCGGGGAGATAGACCGCGCGATCGCTGCGTTGCGGCGCCCGAACCACGGAATCTACGACACCGTGATCGACCTCGGCGACCGCATCGTAACGATCGCCTACCTGGGCCGTGGCCATACCGCTTCGGACTTGGTGGTGGTGGTCCCGGGAACGTGCGACGACGACCGGGTTGTCATTTTCACCGGTGATCTCGTCGAGGAGTCCGCCGATCCTGCAATCGACGCCGACTCCGACGTGGGGGCGTGGCCCGCAACCCTCGATCGCGTACTCGCAGCCGGCGGACCTGAGGCCAGCTACGTCCCGGGCCACGGTAAGGTCGTCGACGCGGAGTTCGTCCGCCGCCAGCGGGACTGGCTGAGCCGGCGGGCTGCGGAGCTCAGCTGACCGGGGGGCGGGGACCGCCCCCCGGCCTCCAGGAGCAGTTCACGCTCGAAAAGCATTGCATCGCAAGCCTTTGAAGTCGTCATGGGATAGTGCCGCCCACGATCTGGCAACAGTTATGGTTCGGGTCTTTCGACCCCTGATTGAACGGCCATCTCCGGGGATAGACTCTGGTTCAGGGGAGTCGTGCTGAAGAGGAGCGTAAGCCAATGGCCATCATCGACACGGACACCGAGGTCCGGGCATCGTTCGACGACGATGTCGCCGCCACGCAGCGATATTTCGACAGCTCGCGCTTTGTCGGCATCACGCGCGTCTACACGGCCCGCCAGGTCGTAGAACAACGCGGCACCATCCCCACTGACTACACCGTCGCGCGGGACGCGGCAGCGGCTTTCTACGATCGGCTGCGCGAGCTCTTCGCCGCAAAAAGGAGCATCACGACCTTCGGCCCCTATTCGCCGGGGCAGGCAGTGAGCATGAAGCGGATGGGCATCGAAGCCATCTACCTCGGGGGCTGGGCAACCTCGGCCAAGGGCTCGACCACCGAAGACCCCGGACCCGACCTCGCCAGCTACCCCCTGAGCCAGGTGCCCGACGACGCTGCGGTGCTGGTGCGCGCGCTGCTCACCGCCGACCGCAACCAGCAGTACCAACGTCTGCACATGAGTGAGCTACAGCGCGCTGCGGCCAAGGAATATGACTACCGCCCCTTCATCATCGCTGATGCGGACACCGGCCACGGGGGCGACCCGCACGTGCGCAACCTGGTCCGTCGCTTCGTCGAGGTCGGCGTCCCGGGGTACCACATCGAGGACCAGCGGCCCGGCACCAAGAAATGCGGCCATCAAGGCGGCAAGGTGCTCGTGCCGTCGGACGAGCAGATCAAGCGCCTCAACGCGGCCCGCTTCCAGCTCGACATCATGCGGGTGCCCGGCATCATCGTCGCGCGCACGGACGCCGAGGCGGCCACCCTGATCGACAGCCGCGCCGACGAGCGCGACCAGCCGTTCCTGCTGGGCGCCACCAACATGAACATTCCTTCGTACAAGGCCTGCTTCCTGGCCTTGCTGCGCCGTTTCTTCGAACTCGGCGTCAAGGAACTGAATGGGCATCTCATCTATGCCCTGACCGACGGGGAGTACGCCGCCGCCACCGCCTGGCTTGAGCGCCAAGGCATCCAGGGCCTGATCACCGATGCCGTGAACGCCTGGCACGAAAACGGGCACGATTCGATCGATGATCTCTTCGACCAAGTCGAGTCGCGCTTCGTGGCCGCCTGGGAGGACGACGCCGGGTTGATGACCTACAGCGAGGCCGTGGCACAGGTGCTCAAGTTCGACCAGAGCGAGGGCGAGCCGGTCGGCATGAGCCCCCAAGAATGGGGCCAATTCGCCAAGCGCGCCGGTCTCTACGCGGCCCGGGAGAAGGCCAAGGAGTTGGGCCTGGACCCGCCATGGGACTGCGAGCTGGCCAAAACCCCCGAGGGCTACTATCAGATCCGCGGCGGCATCCCGTATGCGATCGCCAAGTCGCTGGCCGCGGCGCCCTTCGCCGACATCCTCTGGATGGAAACCAAGACCGCCGACCTGGCGGAGGCCCGGGAGTTCGCTGAGGCGATCCACACGGAGTTCCCCGACCAGATGTTGGCCTACAACCTCTCGCCGTCGTTCAACTGGGACACCACCGGCATGTCCGACGAGGAGATGAAGCGTTTCCCCGAAGAGCTCGGCAAGATGGGCTTCGTCTTCAACTTCATCACCTACGGCGGGCACCAGATCGACGGCGTCGCCGCCGAGGAGTTCGCCACCGCGCTGAAGCAGGACGGCATGCTGGCGCTTGCTCGCCTGCAGCGCAAGATGCGCCTGGTGGAGTCGCCCTACCGAACACCGCAAACGCTGGTCGGCGGCCCGCGCAGCGACGCCGCGCTCCAAGCCTCGTCGGGGCGCACCGCGACCACCAAGGCCATGGGGAAGGGTTCTACTCAGCACCAGCATCTGGTGCAGACCGAGGTGCCGAAAAAGCTGCTGGAGGAGTGGCTGGCACTGTGGAGCGAGCACTACCAGCTCGGCGAGAAGCTGCGCGTGCAGCTACGGCCCCGCCGCGCCGGTTCGGACGTGCTCGTGCTCGGCATCTACGGCAACAGAGACGAACAGTTGGCCAATGTCGTCTTCGACCCCATCAAGGACCGCCACGGGCGCAGCATCCTCACCGTGCGCGACCAGAACACCTTCGCCGAGAAGCTTCGCCAGAAACGGCTGATGACCTTGATCCACCTTTGGCTGGTCCACCGCTTCAAGGCCGACGCGGTGTACTACGTCACGCCGACCGAGGACAACCTCTATCAGACCGAGAAGATGAAGTCCCACGGCATCTTCAGCGAGGTCAACCAGGAGGTCGGCGAGATCATCGTCGCCGAGGTGAACCGCCCCCGGATCGAGGAGCTGCTGAAACCCGACCGGGTGGCGTTGCGGAAGCTGATCACCAAAGAAGGCTAGCGAGCGGTTCACCTGCCGCCCGCCCGACCAGACGGTGGACGGGCGGTCAAGAGTTCGGTCCATGCCGCTGGTCGCGGGGCATGGCTGGCTATTGCGTGGTGCCGGCAGAAGCGATCCGAAAAGGCTGTGCCGTTGCCGCGCAGCAGATTCACACCAACCCCCCAGCAAACGTTCCTGAAGCAACACTCGCACTGGAATATCATGTAGTAGTAACACGCGGTGATGTAGACGTAACAAACGACTGGATTGAGGAGGCCGGCGATGAGGAGTAATGCCAGGACGGCGGTCGCGATGTTCGGTGGTGCAGCAGCGGTCGCTTGGACGGTCGGATTTGGTGGATTGACCACGACCCTGATGAGTGACACGACGACGACACATCCGTCGTCAAGCGTGGTGCAAGAACGTCAGCAAGCGGCGACTCCCGCCGGCAACGACACCGTGCACATTGCCACGCTTACCGGCTGCATATCCGGCGCCAACTGCTAGTTCTCGAGCGCACAAAGCCGTTGGATCTGCGCCGATCAATGGTCCGGTGCGATTTCCGGGATCGCTTGGGGCGATCTCGGGGCGATGCGAGCCGTTTGCCAACGACCCAATAGACCCGCCAGGCGCGCCGTGCGCGTCCATAGACCAGTTCGACCGGCAGAAGCCAGACCGAGGCCGCGCTTCAAGCCTCGCCATCGTGATCTTCCAACCCGTTCAACGCCGACGGGATTTCAGCGAGATCAATCAAGTCACCTCGAAAACAACCCCGGGTCGCGGACGCCACCGGAGCCACCACGATCCAAAATACCGCTGACGACAACAGTTGCACAGGTGTATCATTAGCTCGTAACACAACGCCGTCTTACATCTAACAAATGCGCACGAACGGCATAGGAGAAGACCGATGAAGGCACAAGCCAAGAAGACAATCACGATGTTCGGCGGCGCGGCCGCGCTTGTCTTGACAGTTGGAATTGGCGCGGTTGGTGTTAGCCCGGTGGGCAGCGCTGCTACCACGCCGACGCACCTGTCGTCCGGCATGGCGGCAATCCCCAACGCAGCCGCTCCCGGCGCCAACACCGGCGTTCATAACACCAGGCTCACCGACTGCATTGTCGGCCTCGACCCCTGCTAAGCCCGAGGCGTGCTGGGCCGTCGGATCCTGGGATCCCACGGCCCAGCACGCTTCTTGGGTCATTTTGAGCAGCGATCTGAGCGCACTGCCTGATTTGCGGGCGAAGCGGCTCGGCGCACCCGACGGACCAACGACTTTTCAGCTAGTTACCTCCCGATCGCAAGACGGACCTCTTCGCCTCGATCCGAGTTCCCGCACTGCGGGAACTGGTAGATGTGGAGAATGGCATTTCTGATGAGGTCTGGAACCAAGCGTGCGGTCGCGTTTTTCGGCGGCACGGCCATGCTTGTGTTAGCGGTCGGATGTGGTGGCGGCGGTAACAAGGAACCGAGCAGCTCGACCACACCAACAACTAGCACTACTCCTTCATCCAGCGTGGCGCCCACGCCTTCGACGACACCGGGTGCCGGGGGAAGCAGCGGCGGCCCGGGCGGCGGCAGCATCCCCGGCGGCCCGACCGGCAGTGGCGGACCGGGTGGCGGCGGCGGCAGCATCCCCGGCGGCCCGACCGGCAGTGGCGGACCGGGTGGCGGCGGCGGCAGCATCCCCGGTGTTGGCGGCGGCGGCGGCGGTCCGGGCGGCGGCGGCGGTTGCGTCGGCGACATTTGCGGCGGCTACCCGTGATCGCTTCGTTCCTTCGAGCCTGCAATAGCACGGGCAACAACGACTTGCTCTAGTCGGTGGGGCCGGGATGACCTGGCTCCACCGACTGAGCAAAAAGCGGGGTCGGCAACGGGAGGCTGCCCTATGGTCGAGCAACCCATTCGAGTTATGGTTCTGGCCAACTCGAATGCAAGGGGACCCCAATGGCGAAGCTTAGGTTCGGATACTTCATCGCCCCATTTCATCGGGCCGGCACAAATCCGACGCTCGCATTACAACGTGACCTTCAGTTCATCGAGCATCTCGACGCCCTTGGCTTTGACGAAGTGTGGCTGGGCGAGCACCATTCGGCCGGCAGCGAGATCATCAGTTCGCCGGAGATTTTCATCGCCGCCGCTGCTGAACGCGCCAAGCGAATCCGCTTCGGAACCGGCGTCATTTCGCTGGCGTATCACAACCCACTCTGGGTCGCAGACCGGTTGATGCTGCTGGACCACCTCACCCATGGCCGGGTGATCGGTGGGTTCGGCCCGGGCTCACTGCCCACCGACTCGGCGATGATCGGGCTGAATCCCACCGACACGCGTGAACTTCTGGAAACCAACCTCGACATCGTCGTCCGCCTGCTGGCCGGGGAAGTGGTGACGGCCAAGACCCCCACGCATGAGCTGTTCGACGCCCGCTTGCAGCTGGCCGCGTATTCCGACGGGGGAATCCCGCTGGCGGTCGCCGCCGTCGCGTCACCGACCGGCGCCCGGCTGGCCGGCAAGCACGGCATCGGTCTGCTTTCCATCGGTGCGACGCTGACAGTGGAAGGCTTCGACGCGCTGGCCTACCACTGGGGCATCGTCGAAGAACGCGCGGCGGCCTTCGGCGCCGAGGTCGACCGCAAGAACTGGAGCCTGGTCGGGCTGTTCCATCTCGCCGAAACCGACAAGCAGGCACGCGAAGAGGTGAAATTCGGCATCGAGCCGTGGTTCCGTTACTTCCAGAAGGTTGCCGCGTTTCCGCAGATGACCATGCCGGGGGAGCAACTCGACGAGATGATCGACATCATCAACGACAACGGAGCGGGCGTTATCGGCACCCCGGAGCGGGCGCGGGCCCAGGTGCAGCGGCTCTGGGACCAGTCCGGTGGGTTCGGCTGCATGCTGCAGATGGGCCACGAGTGGGCCAATCCGGCCGCCACCAAGCGATCTGCGGAGTTGTTCGCCGCCGAGGTGATGCCGCATTTTCAGGGTCAGTCACAGCCGACCCTGGATGCCGCTGCGCGCGCCGGCCAGGTGCGAGAAGGCCTCGCGCAGTCGCAGCTACAGGCTGTCGAGCACATGACGAAGAAGTATGAAAGTGAGAAACGTCCTACTAACACCGATTGACCTGGTGTTTCGGGAAACCAAATGCCAGGTATACCCCAGTACCGTCATCAGTGACCACGAAGTAGTTAGACACCTGCGCGCCGGCATATGCGTCCGCTGGCCACGCCACTCTGGCCTCGTAACGCTGCTGATCAGGCGCTTATTACCCCCCTCGCCGGGTCGTCTTCAGACACCCATCATCCATTGAGCGGCGCTACCTAAGCCAGGTTTCGTGTTGGCAAGGAGAATCACATAATTGTCTCAACCGATTCTAAATCGGCACAGCTGTGCCGGTTTGCGATGGCACGGTGACTGCGGCAGTCCACCCCCAGTGGTCAGCGTGCGACGCCACCCAAAACCCCCGACACCGTTCCCGC
>CAYNLB010000085.1:0-2675 GCA_964397935.1 uncultured Mycobacterium sp. | reverse complement strand
CCACCCCCAGTGGTCAGCGTGCGACGCCACCCAAAACCCCCGACACCGTTCCCGCCTGCACGGCGCGCGCCCACAGCCCGCACCGGACACGCTCCCCGCAGCCCTGGCAGACCTTCACCGCGGCAGCGTCAACAGGCGAGTCGAAATGCCAGCCGACAAGAGGGTCACCAAGCGGTTCGTCGAACAAACATCAGTGCGTGTCAGCTAGCTCGTCAGGGCATCCGATGCCGTGGCGATTCACCTCATACACACGTGCGTTCGTGATGTTGAAGAACGTACCAACGACCTCCAATTCGCCGGCAGCCACCGCAGGTGCCACGATCGGGTGGCGGCTCAGCCTTTCAACCTGAATGGCGACGTTCACGATGCTCAGCTGGTCGACTTCTAGAAAACCGTTGGACTCGGCGCCCTGACGTGCTGGATGGTGATTCTGGTAGGCCACGAGACTGTCGAGGGCGTATTCGAGCCACTGACCCATGGGCGTCGCTTCATCAGCGGCGCCCGCCAATAGCGCGGCCATCGCGGCGCACGACGAATGTCCACAGATCACAATGGAACTCACGCCGAGTTTGTTGACCGCAAAGTCGAGTGCGGCCTCGACCGATTGGTCGGCTGGATCTGTTGGGACCACGTTGCCGACGTTGCGGACGGTGAACAGGTCACCAGGCCCGCTGGCGGTGATCACGTTTGGCAGGATCCGTGAGTCGGCGCACGTGAGGAACAGCGCGTACGGGTTCTGCGTATCGATCAGCCCGGCCATATGCGGGTGCAGTACCGCGATACCGTTGCGGTGGTACTCATCGATGCCGTCCAGCACCGCAGTGTTGGGGTCGTCGGGATGATTGCCGCGCGCCGACCGCCACGGAACCAGTCCTATCGCTTTAGGCGTGAAGTGACGCTTTGGCGGACCAATGTGTGCGTGATGCAGCTTCGCAGCCGACATTTCAACGATTACCACCACTCCGCCGGTCGCCTCGTGAGCGCGTCTCCAATCGGAGATGGCCTCAGAAACCGAGTCATCGATGTAGTCGGCGTTTAGGTTCAGCGTTACATCGGAGCCCAGTGGCAGCGTCGACAGTGCATGGATTAGGCGCGGTAGCAGCAGAAAGCTCAATGTGCCATCGATATCGACTCGCCACTGCTTTGACTGCTCACCGCCGACCGGCCTGACCTCAACGGGTGCGCCTATTACCCTGACCAGTAGGAAGCCGATCGCGACAGCAAGCCCGATGGCCACGCCTTCGAGCAGGTTGACGAACACCACAAAGAAAACCGTGACGCCGTAGATAGCGAAATTGCCTGTCCGCCAGGCCAGTTTGATGTGAGCCAGCTTGACGAGCTGGACTCCGATCACGATGAGCAGGCCCGCTAGTGCGGCCTTGGGAATGAGTTCCACCAGGCTGGTGAATAGCGACGCGAAGAGCAGGACCCACACACCGTGCAGCACCGCTGACATCCGGGTGCGAGCGCCGGCTGCCACGTTGGCCGAGCTACGCACGATCACACCGGTGATCGGCAGCCCACCGAGCAATCCGGACAACATGTTCGCGCTACCTTGCCCGATCATTTCCCTGTTGAAATTCGTGCGCGGGCCGCGATGAAGCTTGTCCACGCCGACCGCGCTTAGCAGTGATTCGACACTTGCGATCAGTGCGATAGTGACGATACCGATTCCGATTTCGCTAGTTTCGTGAATCCACGCCCTTCCCTCGGGAGATCTTTCGGGAAGTTTGGGCAGACCAATAGTGTCGAAGAAGTTGCCCGAAATAGTGACGCGAGCGGTATCCAGCCCCACAGCCATCGCCAGCACGGTCGCCCCCACGATGGCTACCAGAGGTCCAGGAACGATTCGTACCTTGGGAGGCAGTTTTGACCACACCAACAAAATGGCGATGACGGTCCCGCCAACGATCACTTCATGCAGTTCATGATGAAGGATGCCGCTCGGCAAAGCCACGATATTCTGCCAGGCTGAGCTGTGCGACGAACCGCCCATCAGAACGTGTACCTGCTGCAACGCGATGGTGATACCGATGCCCGCCAGCATGGCGTGCACCACGACGGGAGCAATAGCCAGCGCGACGCGAGCCATTCGACTCAGCCCGAACGCGATCTGAAGTGCACCCGCGCCGATGGTCATCAGGCACAACATCGGCCAACCAAGCTGATCGATCAGCCCGGCAACCACCACGGTAAGACCCGCGGCCGGGCCGCTTACCTGAAGCACCGACCCGCCAAAGGATCCCGCGATGATGCCGCCAATCACCGCGGCGATCAAACCGGCCATCAATGGAGCGCCGGCGGCAACCGCGATCCCCAACGCAAGGGGCAGCGCAACAAAGAAGACAACGAACGACGCCGGAACGTCGTACCGCAGATTCGCCAGGATTGAACGAGATTCGGGCGCGTCCACGGGATCACTGCTAGTGATGGTCATATTTTAATATCCTCAACACCGATCGAAAGGCCGTGGCAAACGTTCTCGACCGGCTTGAACCTACTATGCCAATGAAGGGCCTCCCGCCCGTGAGGAACGCGTAAACAAGTCAGTGCTCCTCAATGCCCACGTGATGCGATAAATCCGCGCGCAAAAGTCATCGACAATTCATAGAAACCAGGGCAGGGTGCGGTGTCCTCAAAGCTAGGAGGAAGGGCCGGGGCGAAAACTGTGATGG
>CAYNLB010000084.1:3123-20461 GCA_964397935.1 uncultured Mycobacterium sp. | reverse complement strand
CACGGTGTTGGTGGCGTCCGGGATGTCCGGGACCGGTTCGCGCTGCCAGGTGCCCGGCGTGGCGATCTCGACGCGGCTGGCCACGTCGGCCAGCGTGACGATCAGCAGGCGGTCTTTGGTCCACGCGAAGTGATACAGGGAGGTGTGCTCGTCGGGCTCGAACACCACCCGCAATTGCGCTGTGCCGGAGAGAAATTCGTCGTAGTCGGCAGCCAGCAGCGAACCTGCGGCATACGTCTGGGTGCCGCGGTACCAGTCCGTGCGCAGCTCGATCAGCAGCCACTGGCGGTGTATCGACAGGCTGGCATCGGTGGGCGTGTCGAGGCGGATGAGGTCCGAGCCGCGCAGTTCGTAGACTTCGTCGTTCCAGAAGTCCAGGGCGCGTCCCAAGATGGTGCGCTCGAAGCCTGGGGTCCGGTCCACCGACACAGAGACACGGACGTCGGACGGGCTGCCCTCGAAGACGGTTTGCGCGTCGGTCAACGGCGTTCCCCGGCGCCACCGCTTGATCACTCGCGGGTAACCGGATTCGGTGAGCGAGCCGGCGCCGAAGTCGGTGCCCACCAGGACGGTATCCGGGTCGGCCCAGGTGATCTGCGATTTGGCCTGCGGCAGCTCGAACCCGTCGGCGACGAATTGGAGTGTCAGCATGTCGAATTCACGCACGATGGACGCGTCGGAGCCGCCTGGGGAGAGGCCGATCAGTGCACGCGTGTGGTCGGGTTCGATGACGCCGGCGCCCGCCCATACCCACTTTTGATCGTCCGCGCGACCTAGTTCATCGATATCGATCAGCACGTCCCACTCGGGTGCGTCGGTGCGGTAACTGTCCAGTGTGGTCCGTCGCCACAGTCCACGCGGGTTGGCGGCATCGCGCCAGAAGTTGTAGAGGTATTCGCCGCGACGGATCACATAGGGGATCCGGGCATCGGTGTCGAGCACCTCCAATGCCTCGGTGCGCAGTTGCTCGAACTCCGCCTCAAACTCGCCGCTGCAAAATTTTGCCAGGGTCGGTTCGTTACGCGCCCGCACCCAGTCCAGCGCTTGGTCACCGGTGATTTCCTCGAGCCACAGGTACGGGTCGACGCCGTC
Organism: uncultured Mycobacterium sp.; assembly: GCA_964397935.1. Classification (GTDB taxonomy): domain Bacteria; phylum Actinomycetota; class Actinomycetes; order Mycobacteriales; family Mycobacteriaceae; genus Mycobacterium. The sequence continues at coordinate 19,369 of CAYNLB010000084.1, read as the reverse complement.
CCGGGCAGTCTCAGATGTCATGGCAGCCATTGTGGCCCCGGCGGTAGTGTGAGGTGTGTTACATGAGCTGTGAACAAGGAGCCGAGCAGATGACTGTTTTCGCACGTCCGGGCGCCTCCGGGGCATTGATGTCGTATGAATCCCGGTACCAGAACTTCATCGGAGGTCAGTGGGTCGCGCCGGTGCACGGCCGGTATTTCGAGAACCCGACGCCGGTGACCGGGCAGACGTTCTGCGAGGTGGCTCGTTCGGATGAGGCCGATATCGCCAAGGCGCTCGACGCCGCGCATGCGGCGGCGCCGGCCTGGGGCAAGACCGCGCCCGCCGAGCGGGCGGCGATCCTGCACAAGATCGCGGACCGGATCGAGGAGAACACGCCCGCGCTGGCGCTGGCCGAGGCCTGGGACAACGGCAAACCGATCCGCGAGGCACTGAGCGCCGACATTCCCCTGGCGGCCGATCATTTCCGGTACTTCGCCGCGGCGATCCGCGCGCAGGAGGGTTCGCTGTCACAGATCGACGAGGACACCGTCGCCTATCACTTCCACGAGCCGCTCGGGGTGGTGGGGCAGATCATTCCGTGGAACTTCCCGATCCTGATGGCCGCCTGGAAGATGGCGCCGGCGCTGGCGGCCGGAAATGCGGTGGTACTCAAGCCCGCCGAGCAGACACCGGCATCGGTGCTGTACTTGATGTCTTTGATCGGCGACCTGCTGCCGGCGGGGGTGGTCAACGTCGTCAACGGGTTCGGGGCCGAGGCGGGCAAGCCGCTGGCGTCGAGCGACCGCATCGCCAAGATCGCGTTCACCGGCGAAACCACCACCGGGCGGCTGATCATGCAGTACGCCTCGCAGAACCTGATTCCGGTCACCCTGGAGCTCGGCGGCAAGAGCCCCAACATCTTCTTTTCCGATGTGCTGGCCAAGGGCGACGAATTCCAGGACAAGGCGCTGGAAGGCTTCACCATGTTCGCCCTCAACCAGGGTGAGGTGTGCACCTGCCCGTCGCGCAGCCTGATCCAGGCCGACATCTATGACGAGTTCCTCGAGCTGGCCGCGATCCGGGCCAAGGCCGTCCGGCAGGGCGATCCGCTGGACACTGAGACGATGCTGGGCTCTCAGGCGTCCAACGACCAGCTGGAAAAGATTCTGTCCTACATCAACATCGGCAGAGATGAAGGCGCGAGGGTCCTTTGCGGCGGCGAGCGCGCCGAGCTGGGCGGTGACCTATCCGGCGGCTACTACATGCAGCCGACGATATTCTCCGGCGACAACGCGATGCGGATCTTCCAGGAGGAGATCTTCGGCCCGGTGGTGGCGGTGACGTCGTTCTCCGACTACGACGACGCCATCTCGATCGCCAACGACACCCTCTACGGTCTGGGCGCGGGCGTGTGGAGCCGCGACGGCAACACCGCCTACCGGGCCGGCCGCGACATCCAGGCGGGGCGGGTCTGGGTCAACTGCTACCACGTATATCCGCCGCACGCCGCGTTCGGCGGCTACAAGCAGTCCGGCTTCGGACGCGAGTGCCACAAGATGGCGCTCGAGCATTACCAGCAGACCAAGAACCTGTTGGTGTCCTACTCCGACAAGGCGCTGGGCTTGTTCTGAGGGGGTTTGAACCGATGATCCCGGGAGCGGTCATCACCACCGCCGCCGCCGAACTGCTGGCGCGACTGCAGGAACGCCATGGCCCGGTGATGTTCCATCAGTCCGGCGGCTGCTGCGACGGGTCCTCCCCGATGTGCTACCCGCGCGGGGATTTCCTGGTCGGTGACCGCGACGTGTTGCTGGGGGTGCTCGACGTCGGGCCGGAAGGTTCCGAGGGGGTGCCGGTGTGGATTTCGGGTCCGCAGTACCAGGCTTGGAAGCACACCCAATTGGTCATCGACGTGGTGCCGGGCCGTGGCGGCGGGTTCAGTCTGGAAGCACCGGAGGGTGTCCGGTTCCTCAGCCGCGGGCGGGTCTTCACCGACGAAGAGAAGGCCGAGCTGGCGGCCACGCCCGTGATCACCGGCGCCGACTACGAGCGTGGCGAACGGCCGTCGCTGCGCGGCCAGGTGGTGGCTGACACCCCGCCGGGAACCTGCGCCACCCGCCGGTAACCGCAGTACAGTCGTCACCGTGGTTCCGCTTCCGCGTCCTTGGTTGCTGGCCAGCGCCATGCTGCTCGGCAGCGCGGTGGGGTTATTGGCGGGAGTCGCGGTCACGGTGGCGGTCCACGCCAGGATCCGCCCGGACATCGCCATCGCGCTGGTGGTTGGGATCCCCAGCGTGACCGGGCTGCTGACCATTCTGTTTTCCGGGCGTCGATGGGTCACGCTGGCGGGTGCCTTCATCCTGGCGCTGGCGCCGGGTTGGTTCGGTGTGCTGGTCGCTCTCCAGGTGGCCTCCGGTGCCTGACGCCCACGAGCCCGAGTCGAGCCCCGGCACGGCGCCGTTCGTCCCGGATTTCTCGGATGCCTCGGATTTCGAGGACACCGGCACCCAGTCCTGGGTTCCGGATTTTGACGACACCGACTCGCAGCCGGTTGCGGTGGTGACCGAGCCGGAGAAGTCGGACGAGCCCGTGCCGGACGCCGACGAGCAGGGGCCGGGGGCCGAAGCCGGCGGCGCGCCGGTCCAGTCGGTCACCGTCCCCGGTCGCTACCTCTACTTGAAGTGGTGGAAGTTGGTCCTGGTGATCGTCGGCGTATGGGTCGCGGCCGCCTGGGTGGGGCTGAGCCTGTTCTATTGGTGGTTCCACTCCGTCGACAAGACGCTGCCGGTGTTCGCGGTACTGGTCTACGTCGTGGCCTGCACCGTGGCCGGCGTGCTGCTGGCGATGGTTCAGGGCAGGCCGCTGGTCTCGGCGCTGTCGGTCGCGGCGATGTCCGGGCCGTTCGCCTCCGTTGCCGCGGCGGCGCCCCTGTACGGCTACTACTACTGCGGGCAAGTGGGCCACTGTCTCGTCGGCGTCATTCCGTATTAACGGCTCGCCCGGCAGGCCACTAGGGTAGGGGCCGTGACTTCTCACTATGACGTCGTCGTCCTCGGGGCCGGTCCCGGCGGATATGTCGCAGCCATTCGCGCCGCACAGCTCGGCCTCAACACCGCAATCGTCGAACCGAAGTACTGGGGCGGCGTCTGTCTCAACGTCGGGTGCATCCCGTCCAAGGCGTTACTGCGCAACGCCGAACTCGTGCACATCTTCACCAAAGAGGCCAAGGCCTTTGGGATGAAAGGCGAGGCGACCTTCGATTATGGGATCGCCTACGACCGCAGCCGCAACGTGGCCGAGGGCCGCGTGGCCGGCGTGCACTACCTGATGAAGAAGAACAAGATCACCGAAATTCACGGGTACGGCAGGTTCACCGACGCCAACACGTTGTCGATCGAACTCAACGAGGGTGGCACGGACACCGTCACGTTCGACAACGCCATCATCGCGACCGGCAGCAGCACCCGGCTGGTTCCCGGCACCTCGCTGTCGGCCAACGTGGTCACCTACGAAGAGCAGATCCTGTCCCGGGACTTGCCCGAATCGATCATCATCGCCGGAGCCGGGGCGATCGGTATGGAGTTCGGCTATGTGCTGCGCAACTACGGCGTCGACGTGACCATCGTCGAGTTCTTGCCGCGCGCGCTGCCCCACGAGGACGCCGAGGTGTCCAAGGAGATCGAGAAGCAGTTCAAGAAGCTCGGCGTCAAGATCCTCACCGGCACGAAAGTCGAGTCGATCTCCGACGATGGTTCGCAAGTCACCGTGGCCGTCAGCAAGGACGGTAAGTCAGAGGATCTCAAGGCCGCGAAGGTGTTGCAGGCCATCGGGTTTGCGCCCAATGTCGAGGGCTACGGACTGGAGCGGGCCGGCGTCGCGCTGAATGAACGCGGCGGCATCGGCATCAACGACTACATGCGCACCAGCGTCGGCCACATCTACGCCATCGGCGACGTCACCTGCTTCCTGATGCTGGCCCACGTCGCGGAGGCGATGGGTGTGGTGGCGGCCGAAACGATTGCCGGCGCAGAAACGTTGGCGCTTGGGGACTGTCGCATGCTGCCGCGCGCGACGTTCTGCCAGCCCCAGGTCGCCAGCTTCGGGCTGACCGAGGAGCAGGCCCGCGACGAGGGCTACGAGGTCAAGGTCGCCAAGTTCCCTTTCACCGCCAACGGCAAAGCCCACGGCCTGGGCGACCCCAGCGGTTTCGTCAAGCTGGTCGCCGACGCCGAGCACGGCGAGCTGCTGGGCGGGCACCTGATCGGCCATGACGTGTCCGAGCTGCTGCCCGAGCTGACCTTGGCGCAGAAATGGGATCTGACCGCCACCGAGTTGGCTCGCAACGTGCACACCCATCCGACCATGTCCGAGGCGCTGCAGGAGTGCTTCCACGGCCTGACCGGCCACATGATCAATTTCTGAGTACCGATGAGGAGCGCCGTCACCCCCCAGGCCATCGTGGGTGCCGTCGGCGGTTTGGCCACCGGTTATGTCCTGTGGTTGACGGCCGTTTCGATGGTCGACGACAACGCGGCGGCGGGCCGATGGGGCCCGACGGTGTTGATCGTGTCGGTTGTGCTGGCGGTGTGCGCCGTGCTGTGGGCCCTGGTGCTGCGCCGGCGCAGAAAATATCTGTGGTCGGCGTTCGGATTCGGGCTACCGATACTGCCCCTCGTGCTGACGCTGGCCGTGCTGGCCGACGTCTACTTCTAACCGGTCGGGTTGTCCAACGGGATCTCGAGGGCGGTTATCGTCGCGGCCAGCCCGTCGTATTGGGTTGCCAACAAGCAGAATTCGATGAGCAGACGGCGGTCGAGGTGCATCGCCAGCTGCTGCCAGGTGCCCTCGCTGATCGACCGGTCCCTGATCAACTCATCCGTGGCTCTCAGCAGCGCCTGCTGCCGTGCGCTCAGTATTTTCCGGGGTCCTTCGCCTTCCGGAACGTCGGGCCACGCGAAGATGGTGGCCTGCATGTTTGCGTCCAGGCCCGCTTCGCGTGCCATCCGGCGATGGTGCTGCAGCTCGTATTCGCACGACCGCAGATGTGCGACGCGCAGGATCACCAATTCGGTATCGACGCGAGGCAGCCGCCCGCGCAGGAGCCGGCCGCCGTAGACGGACCACGCCCAGAAGAGCCCTTGGCGCTGACCGAGCGTGGTGAACAGATGCATCTCCGGCGACCGCGTCGTGCGGGCGGCCAATTTCGCGAGCGCCCAATTGATCGGGCCCAGCTGGCGCAGTTTGCCCGACGGGATGCGACCAGTGCCGGCCTGGCCGTTCTGCGCGCCGCTCACGGTTGCTTCACCAGGTACGGCGACACGGTGCTGCGGTGTTCGTCGAGATCGAGCGCGCGCCCCAGGGCCGGGAACGCCCGCTGCGGGCAGTTGTCGCGTTCGCAGACGCGGCAGCCCGCGCCGATCGGTGTGGCGGCCTCACCCGACAAGTCGAGTCCTTCCGAGTAGACGAGCCGGTGAGCGTGGCGAAGCTCGCAGCCCAATCCGATCGCGAAGGTTTTACCGGGCTGACCATACCGGGCGGCGCGACGTTCCACGGTGCGGGCCACCCACATGTAGTTGCGGCCGTCCGGCATCTGGGCGATCTGCACCAGCATCTTGCCAGGGTTGGCGAACGTTTCGTAGACGTTCCACAACGGGCAGGTGCCGCCAGTGGAGGAGAAGTGAAAACCGGTCGCGGACTGACGTTTTGACATATTGCCGGCGCGGTCCACCCGGATGAACGAGAACGGCACGCCGCGCATCGACGGCCGTTGCAATGTCGACAGCCGGTGCGCGATGGTCTCGTAGCTCACCGAGTAGAAGGAGGACAACCGTTCGACGTCGTAGCGGAAGTTCTCCGCGACGTCGTGGAACTGGCGGTAGGGGAGCACCGCTGCCGCGGCGAAGTAATTCGCCAGCCCCAGCCGGGCCAGGGTGTGCGACTCGTCGCTGGTGAACTTGCCTTCGGTGACCAGGCTGTCGATCAGGTCGCCGAACTCGAGGTAGGCCAGTTCGGCGGCCATCTTGAACACCTGCTGGCCCAAGGAGAGGTGGTTGCTGATTTCCAGCGTGTTGGTGTTGGGGTCGTAGCGGTGCAGGACGGTGTCACCGAGATCGATCCGCCTGTTGATGTGCACTCCGTGTACCTCGGTGAGCCGGCGGGTCAACTCCCGGGCCAGGTCGCCGTGGTGCAGCCGCATTTTGACGGTGAGATCTTCGGCGGCGGTGTCCAGCTCGTGCAGATAGTTCTGGCGCTGGTAGAAGTAGTCGCGGACCTCCTCGTGCGGCATGGTGATCGACCCGGTGCCACTGCCGTCGGAGAATCGCTCCTCGGTGGCCGCGGCCAGCTGCGCCGTGGTGATCCGGTAGCGCCGGTGCAGGTTGACCACCGCACGGGCCAGGCCGGGATGAGCGCTGACCAACTCGGCGACTTCGGTCAGGTCGACGTTGAGGTCCAGATCGCGGTCCATCGTCACCTCGCGCAGCTCGGCGACCAGCCGGGTGTCGTCCTGGGAGGCGAAAAAGGTCGCGTCCACGCCGAACACCTCGGTTATCCGCAGTAGCACGGCTACCGTCAGCGGGCGCACGTCGTGCTCGATCTGGTTGAGGTAGCTCGGCGAGATCTCCAGCATCTGAGCCAGTGCGGCCTGCGAAAACCCGCGTTCGTTGCGCAGCTGGCGAACGCGGGGCCCGACGAAGGTTTTGGACACGCACCGAGCGTACCGGGCGCTGCGAAGGTAGCGTTCGCAGAGTTGGCAACACAAAGTCGCGTCCCAGTTGGTTTTCTGCGCACGTCGTTGGCATGATTCGCAGCGGGACCCCGCAGTTAATCTGGGGTGCCGACGAGAAGCGGGGAGTCAAGCCGTGAGCCTGGACAAAGAACTGATGCCGGTGCCCGACGGCCATCCCGATGTGTTCGATCGGGAATGGCCGCTGCGCGTTGGCGATATCGACCCCAAGGGTCGGCTGCGGCTGGATGCTGCCGCCCGGCACATCCAGGACATCGGTCAGGATCAACTGCGCGAGATGGGCTTCGAAGAGACGCATCCGCTGTGGATCGTTCGTCGCACCATGGTCGACCTGGTCCGCCCCATCGAGTTCCAGGACATGCTGCGCATGCGCAGATGGTGTTCGGGTACCTCGAATCGGTGGTGCGAGATGCGGGTTCGCGTCGACGGGCGCAAGGGCGGCCTCATCGAGTCCGAGGCGTTCTGGATCAACATCAACCGGGAAACCCAGATGCCCGCGCGCATCTCCGACGACTTCCTTGCGGGCCTGCACAAGACCACTTCCGTCGACCGGCTGCGGTGGAAGAGCTATCTGAAGCCGGGTAGCCGTGAAGACGCGTCCGAGATCCACGAGTTCCCCGTCCGGGTCGCCGACATCGACCTGTTCGACCACATGAACAACTCGGTGTACTGGAGCGTGGTCGAGGACTACCTCGCCTCGCACCCGGACGTGGTGCAGCCCCGGCTGCGCATCACGATCGAGCACGAGGCGCCGGTCGCGCTGGGCGACAAATTGGAGATCATTTCGCACGTCCATCCGGCCGGCTCGACCGATCAATTCGGCCCCAGCCTGGCCGATCGCACTGTTACAACGCTCACATATGCGGTTGGCGACGAGGCGAAGGCCGTCGCCGCGATCTTCGCTCGCTAGCCGAAACGGGCATCTTCGACGACGCCGTCGATTACCTGTGCGACCTGCGGCTTTATGGTTACCGGCAGGTAGCTTCTGTAACGGTTAAGTTGTGCAGCAAATTCGCAGCATTCGCAAAATAAGCCTGGCTCGTTGCTGAAATTGGCAATTGAAATGGATGGACCCCGTTCAACAAGCTGTGCCATCGTCGAGTTAGCACACCAGTGAAGCTGAGCCTCCAGCTACCGCCGGTGAAGCCTTCAGCAATGCCACAGCGAAGATCGTTAAGGAGCACGCCCGATGTCTGTCGTTGGCACCCCCAAGAGCGCGGAGCAGATCCAGCAAGACTGGGATACGAACCCGCGCTGGAAGGACGTCACCCGTACCTACACCGCCGCGGACGTCGTCGCCCTGCAGGGGCACGTCGTCGAGGAGTACACCCTGGCCCGTCGTGGTGCAGAGGTGCTGTGGGAACAGCTCCACGACCTGGAGTGGATCAACGCGCTCGGTGCGTTGACCGGCAACATGGCCGTCCAGCAGGTGCGCGCCGGCCTGAAGGCCATCTACCTGTCCGGTTGGCAGGTCGCCGGTGACGCCAACCTGTCCGGCCACACCTACCCCGATCAGAGCCTGTACCCGGCCAACTCGGTGCCGCAGGTGGTGCGTCGCATCAACAACGCCCTGCTTCGCGCCGACGAGATCGCCAAGGTCGAGGGCGACACCTCGGTGGCGAACTGGCTGGCCCCGATCGTCGCCGATGGCGAGGCCGGCTTCGGCGGTGCACTCAACGTCTACGAGCTGCAGAAGGCCATGATCGCGGCCGGCGTCGCCGGGTCGCACTGGGAGGACCAGCTGGCGTCGGAGAAGAAGTGCGGTCACCTCGGTGGCAAGGTGCTGATCCCGACCCAGCAGCACATCCGCACGCTGACCTCGGCTCGGTTGGCGGCCGACGTTGCCGACGTGCCGACCGTGGTGATCGCCCGCACCGACGCGGAGGCGGCGACCCTGATCACCTCGGACGTCGACGAGCGCGACCAGCCGTTCATCACCGGTGAGCGGACCAGGGAAGGTTTCTACCGGGTCCGCAACGGCCTGGAACCGTGCATCGCCCGGGCCAAGGCCTACGCGCCGTACTCCGACCTGATCTGGATGGAAACCGGCACGCCGGATCTCGAGCTGGCCGCCAAGTTCGCCGAGGGCGTCAAGTCCGAGTTCCCGGACCAGATGCTGGCCTACAACTGCTCGCCATCGTTCAACTGGCGCAAGCATCTCGACGATGCCACGATTGCGAAGTTCCAGAAGGAACTCGCTTCGATGGGCTTCAAGTTCCAGTTCATCACGCTGGCCGGCTTCCACGCGCTGAACTACTCGATGTTCGATCTGGCCTACGGCTACGCCCGCAACCAGATGACCGCCTACGTCGAGTTGCAGGAGCGCGAGTTCGCCGCCGAGGAGCGTGGCTACACCGCGACCAAGCACCAGCGTGAGGTCGGCGCCGGGTACTTCGACCGCATTGCCACCACGGTCGATCCGAGCTCGTCGACCACCGCGTTGACCGGTTCCACCGAGGAGGGCCAGTTCCACTGAGCTCGTCGCCGAACGTGTACCCAGTGCGAGTTTTCGGTCGATTTTTCGCAGTGACTACACGCTCGGTGCGCTGAACGGAAGCTGAAGTAGCATAGGCCCCGCCCAGCCGAGCTGGGCGGGGCCTATTGCGGTGCACGACAATACGACACCGGAGAGAAAACCAGTGAACGATGCAGCGATCGAGCGGGTAGGGGTTATCGGGGCCGGCCAGATGGGATCCGGTATCGCCGAGGTCTCCGTGCGCGCCGGTGTCGACGTGACGGTCTTCGAGACCACCGAGGCACTCATCACCGCCGGGCGCAGCCGCATCGTGAAGTCGCTGGAGCGTGGTGTCAGCGCGGGCAAGGTGACCGAGCGGGAGCGTGACCGCGCGGTGAGCAACCTGACCTTCACCACCGATGTGAAGGACCTCGCCGACCGCCAACTGGTAATCGAGGCGATTGTCGAGGACGAGGCCATCAAGCGGCAGATCTTCGCGGAACTCGACCGGGTCATCGCCGATCCCGCAGCCGTGCTGGCCTCCAACACCTCGAGCATCCCGATCATGAAGATCGCCGCGGCGACCAAGAATCCGCAACGTGTGCTGGGTTTGCATTTCTTCAACCCGGTCCCGGTGCTCCCGCTGGTCGAGTTGGTCAGCACGCTGGTTACCGACGAGGCCGCCGCCGCGCGCACCGAGGAGTTTGCCAGCGCGGTTCTTGGCAAGCAGGTCGTGCGCTGTTCGGACCGGTCCGGCTTCGTGGTGAACGCATTACTGGTGCCCTACTTGCTGTCGGCGATCCGGATGGTCGAGGCCGGTTTCGCCACCGTCGAGGATGTCGACAAGGCCGTCGTCGCCGGGCTATCGCACCCGATGGGTCCGCTGCGGCTATCAGACCTCGTCGGTCTGGACACCCTCAAGCTGATTGCGGACAAGATGTTCGAGGAATTCAAGGAACCGCAGTACGGTCCGCCGCCCCTGTTGCTGCGCATGGTGGAGGCCGGTCGGCTGGGCAAGAAAACAGGTCAGGGCTTCTACGCCTACTGACCCGGGGGCAACGATATTAGGTTGGCGCGATGGCACGCTCGACATCGCATGACAGTGCCGTTCAAACCGGCTACTATGCACGCGGTCAACAGGCGAAAGGCGTATAGCGAGCATGACGGCGAAATTGAAGCCCTACTACGAAGAGTCGCAATCCATCTATGACGTTTCCGACGAGTTCTTCGCGTTGTTCCTAGACCCGACCATGGGCTACACCTGCGCTTACTTCGAGCGTGACGACATGACTCTCGAAGAAGCCCAGAATGCGAAGTTCGATCTGGCGCTGGGAAAGCTGAACCTCGAGCCGGGGATGACGCTGCTGGACATCGGTTGCGGTTGGGGCGGAGCGCTGCAGCGAGCGGTCGAGAAGTTCGACGTCAACGTCATCGGAATTACCCTGAGCCACAATCAGTTCGAATACAGCAAGAAGAAGCTGGCCAGCATCCCGACTGAACGCAACATCGAGGTGCGGCTGCAGGGGTGGGAAGAGTTCGACGACAAGGTCGACCGGATCGTCACCATCGGCGCGTTCGAAGCGTTCAAGGCGGATCGTTGGCCCGCGTTCTTTGAACGCGCCTACGACGTCCTTCCGGAGGACGGCCGGATGTTGCTGCACACGATTTTGGCGTACAACCAAAAGCAGTTGCATGAGCGCGGCGTCCCGCTGACGATGAAGGATATCCACTTCGCGCGATTCATCGGCACCGAGATTTTTCCGGGCGGGCAGTTGCCGGCCCAGGAGGACATCTTCAAGGGTGCGCAGACCGCTGGGTTCTCAGTGGAGAAAGTGCAATTGCTGCAGCCGCATTACGCACGCACGCTGAACATGTGGGCGGCCAATCTCGAGGCCAATAAGGAAAAGGCCATCGAGATCCAGTCCGAAGCGGTTTATGACAAGTACATGCACTACCTGACCGGGTGCGAAAACTTCTTCCGCAAAGGCGTCACGAACGTGGGGCAGTTCACCCTCGTGAAGTGAGCCGGCGGTAGCCCGCTGAAATGCCGATCACTTCTCCAATGTGAACTGGTCGACGTCGGTGTATCCCTGGCGGAAGAGCCGGGCGCAGCCGGTCAGGTACTTCATGTACCGGTCGTAGACCTCTTCAGACTGGATGGCGAGGGCCTGCTGCCGGTTGGCCTCGAGTGCGGCGGCCCACGTTTCCAGCGTCCTCGCGTAGTGCAGCTGAAGCGACTGGATCCGGGTCACCTTGAAGCCGGCCGCGACGGCGTGCTCTTCGACGGTCGGGACCGTTGGCAGCCAGCCTCCGGGGAAGATCTCGGCCAAGATGAACTGGGTGAAGTGAACGATCTCGTGAGTCAGTGTCATGCCACTTGCCCGGGCCTCTTTGAAGGTCGGGCGCACGATGGTGTGCAGCAACATCACGCCGTCGTCCGGCAGTACCTGGTGGGCCATCTTGAAGAAGCGGCTGTAGCGTTGACGGCCGAAGTGCTCGAATGCACCGATGGAGACGATGCGGTCCACCGGCTCGTGAAACTTCTCCCAGCCTTCCAGTAACACCCGCCTGGTGCGGTGGGTGTCCATCCCGTCGAACATCTTCTGGACGTGCTCGGCCTGATTCTCGGACAGCGTCAGGCCCACGACGTTGACGTCGTACTTCTCGATGGCCCGTCGCATGGTGGCGCCCCAGCCGCAGCCGATGTCCAGCAGCGTCATCCCCGGCTCGAGGTTGAGCTTTCCGAGCGCAAGTTCGACCTTGGCGATCTGCGCCTCTTCCAGCGTCATGTCGTCGCGCTCGAAGTAGGCGCAACTGTAGGTCTGGGTGGGGTCGAGAAAGAGCCGGAAGAAGTCGTCCGACAGATCGTAATGTGCTTGGACGTTTCCAAAATGCGGCGTGAGCTGCACGGACATGACGGGATGGAGCCTTTCTGTATGCGGTGGCAGGCGGGCAGCAAGTGGCGTGCCCTGCTTTACCCCCGATGCATCCCCTGCATGCTAGCCGTTGAGGCGGCCGAAGTCGCATTCCCCGGCGGTGCGTAGCGCGTCACACCACCGTCTGCGCGCCGCATCCGGTCAGGTGTCGCGGGGCGGCACGATCGGCGAAGGATGTGGCTCTTCCCGGAACTTCTCCAGCGATCCGCCGACCTCAACGATCCCCTTGAGGGCGTTCCAGCTCAGCATGGTCAGGTAGTCGATCAGGTCGTCGCGACTCATCCGCGGATCTGACATCCACGAGTGGGTGGCCAGTTGCACGCCACCGACGATCAGGTAGGCCCACGGCTCCGCACCGCCGGTGTCCATCCCGGCCTGCTGCATGCGGCGGCGCATCATCACCGCGAGCATGCGGGCAATGATCCGCTCCGAGTCGGCAATCACCTTGCTCTTACTCGCCGAGCTGTTGGCCATCACGAACCGATACGGCTCCGGTTCGCTCGCCACGGTGTCGACGTAGACCCGGATGATCTCGCGGGCCAGGTCGAAACCATCCAGATTGGACGACAGTGCGGCAGCCATGTTGGGAATCAGGGTTGTTTGGGTGAACCGCATCATCACGGCGGTCGTCAAATCGTTCTTGTCGACGAAATAGCGGTAGAGCACCGTCTTGGAGACCCCGATCTCCGCGGCTATCTCGTCCATGCTCAAGAAGCGGCCGTGTCGGCGAATCGCGTCGATCGTGCCGTCGACGAGCTCATTGCGGCGCTCCACCTTGTGCTGATGCCAGCGCCGCTTGCGACCATCCGTCTTGATCGTCCCAGCCGAGATTTGCTCTATCACTGTCCGCCGATTTCCCATTCCGTAGACGCCCCTGATACTACGGCTTTTGGGGGCCTGTTTGGCGTCGATGCCGCGCGAATGTACCTCCCTGAGCGGTGTTCGCCACACCATCTGCTCCGGCGATAGATGATGGAGTGGTGGTACACAGAGCCGCATCCAGAGGCGAAGCGCCGGGCTCGTCGGCGGCGGGGCTGAATTCCGTGCCGCCATTGCCCGTGGACCGGCGGACCCACACGTCTTTCGCGGAATCGTTTGCCGGGGCCGATCCGCAGGCCGATGCCGAGCGACGAGTGGCACTACGTCGGATGAAGATGGTGGCACTGAGCTTTTTGGTCGGCGCCACCGGGGTGTTCCTCGCTTGCCGCTGGGCCCAGGCGCACGCCAGTTTGGGCGCCTGGGTCGGCTACGTCGGTGCCGGCGCGGAGGCCGGGATGGTGGGCGCCCTGGCGGACTGGTTCGCCGTGACCGCACTGTTCAGGCATCCGCTGGGCATACCCATCCCGCACACCGCGATCATCAAGCGCAAAAAGGACCAGCTTGGCGAGGGCCTGGGAACCTTCGTGCGGGAAAACTTCTTGTCGGCGCCGATCGTCGAAATCAAGCTGCGGGATGCCCAGGTGCCCGGCCGGCTGGGTAAGTGGCTCTCGGAGGCCGCGCATGCCGAGCGGGTGGCCAGCGAGACGGCGACGGTGCTGCGCGTACTCGTGGAGCTGCTGCGGGACGACGACGTCCAGCACGTGATCGATCGGATGATCGTGCGCCGCATCGCCGAACCTCAGTGGGGTCCGCCGGTGGGCCGGCTGTTGGCGACGTTGCTGGCCGAAAACCGCCAGGAGGCTTTGATCCAGCTGCTGGCCGACCGTGCGTTCCAATGGTCGCTGAACGCCGGCGAGGTCATCCAGAGGGTGGTCGAGCGTGACTCCCCAAGCTGGTCGCCCCGATTCATCGACCACCTGGTCGGTGACCGTATTCATCGCGAGCTGATGGACTTCACCGACAAGGTGCGCCGCAACCCCGACCACGAGTTGCGCCGTTCGGCGACCCGCTTCCTGTTCGAATTCGCCGACGATCTGCAACACGATCCGACCACCATCACACGCGCCGACGCCGTCAAAGAGCAGCTGATGGCGCGCGACGAGATCGCCAACGCCGCCGCGACGGCGTGGGCGACGCTGAAACGTCTGGTGCTCGACGGGGTAGACGACCCGTCCAGCGCGTTGCGGACCCGCATCGCCGACACGGTGGTCAGCATCGGCGAATCACTGCGTGATGACGCCGACCTGCGCGACAAGGTCGACAATTGGATCGTGCGGGCAGCCCAGCACCTGGTTTCCCAGTATGGGGTGGAGATCACAGCGATCATCACCGAGACGATCGAGCGCTGGGATGCCGAGGAGGCGAGTCGGCGGATCGAGCTGCACGTCGGTCGCGATCTGCAATTCATTCGGATCAACGGCACAGTGGTGGGGGCGCTGGCGGGGCTGGCGATCTATGCGATTGCACAGCTGCTCTTCTAGCAGCGCTAACAACTGCTTGCAATAGCAAGCGCTTGTCCGTACGCTGGTGCCTGTCGAGACCAGCCGTCGGACCCGGGAGCGTGCAATGCCATCGGAGGAGAAGCTCTCCACCAAGGTGTCCAGCGCGGCGTCTGACATGGCCTCTGACATAGGCAGCTTCATCCGGAGTCAGCGCGAGCTCGCGCAGGTCTCGGTGCGACAGCTTGCCGAAAAATCCGGCGTCAGCAATCCGTACCTGAGCCAGGTGGAACGCGGATTGCGCAAGCCGTCCGCCGATGTGTTGAACCAGATCGCAAAGGCGCTGCGCGTTTCCGCCGAGGTTCTCTACGTGCGGGCCGGGATCCTCGAGCCCAGCGACAAAAGTCAGGTGCGCGACGCCGTCATCACCGATACCGCGATCACCGAGCGCCAGAAGCAGATCCTGCTCGACATCTATGCATCGTTTACTCAACAAAATGAATCCATCAGCGAGGAGTGGTCGAACGAATCTGACAGCGACGAGTGAGTAGTCCGTTTGGCCGGCATCGCCAGCGAATTCAGTCCGATTGAATCGCCGGAGCACACCTCCCGCACCGCGCTGGTGAGTGGGTGATGTATAGATAACCGGCCCCAGGGGTTACCCAATAACCGGATCCGACGTCTACCGGTTCAAAACGGAGACGCTTGGCCCTAGCTTCCAGACCGGACACGTAGTAGGGCTGATAACGAAAACACACCATGAAAGGAAACACCATGGCGGAAACCACAAACATCGAGGACTTGCGGGCTCCGTTGCTGGCAGCCCTGGGCGCGGCCGACCTGGCGCTGGCCACTGTCAACGAGCTGATCACCAACCTTCGTGATCGCGCCGAAGAGACTCGCGTCGACACCCGCAGCCGTGTCGAGGAGAGCCGCGCTCGTCTGACCAAGTTGCAGGAGGATCTGCCCGAGCAGTTCACCGAGCTTCGCGAAAGGTTCACCAGCGACGAGCTGCGCAGGGCCGCCGAGGGCTACCTGGATGCGGCGACCAACCGGTACAACGAGCTCGTCGAGCGAGGCGAGGCGGCATTGCAGCGGCTGCGCAGCCAGTCCGGCATCGAGGACGCCTCCGCGCGCGCGGAGGGTTACGTGGACCAGGCCGTCGAGCTGACGCAGGAAGCGCTCGGCACGGTCGCAACGCAGACCCGCGCGGTCGGCGAGCGCGCCGCCAAACTGGTCGGCATCGACCTGCCCAAGAAGGCGCCCGCCAAGAAGGCGCCCGCCAAGAAGGCGCCGGCAAAGAAGGCTGCCGCCAAGAAAGCCCCGGCCAAGAAGGCTGCGGCCAAGAAGGTCACCCAGAAGTAGCATCACCGGGTTGCCGCACGGGCAGCCGGCCACCAGCACGACGCTCGACTCAGAGTTGTCCCCCGGGGCAACTCTGAGTCGACGTTTTGGATGGGGGCCGCATACGCTTAGGGCGTGAACCACCTCGTGGCTACCGTCATGTTCGCCCTGCAGATCGCCGTCTTGGTCACGGCGGTGTACGCGTTCGTGCATGCAGCCCTGCAGCGACCCGACGCCTATACCGCCGCCGACAAGCTGACCAAGCCGGTGTGGTTGGTGATCCTGGGCGGGGCGGTCGCCCTGACCTCCATCCTGAGTTTCGTGTTCGGGGTCCTCGGCATGGCGATCGCCGCCTGCGCTGCCGGCGTGTACCTCGTCGACGTGCGGCCGAAACTTCTCGAGATTCAGGGTAAGTCGCGCTAGCGGGATGAAGGCCCTGCTGACGACGTCCGCGGTGGTGCTTGTC
>CAYNLB010000084.1:0-3023 GCA_964397935.1 uncultured Mycobacterium sp. | reverse complement strand
AAGTCGCGCTAGCGGGATGAAGGCCCTGCTGACGACGTCCGCGGTGGTGCTTGTCGGCATCTCGGGGACGTCAGCGGCGATGGCGCCCGCCCTTGCCGAACCCGGGAGCGGTCCTGGCGCCGGCGCGACGAATCCGTCGCCTCCGTTCATCGAGCACACCGAGTGGACGCAGTGGCGAGGGCTGCGCAGTCTGCGGGTTTTCCCGACAGCCTCCGGTCGTAAGGCCCCCCGACAGGCCGCGACCGCTGCCTTCGCCGACGAGGCCTGGGCCGAAGTGCTCGCGTTGTCGCCGGAATCCGACACCGCCGGCATGCGAGCGCAGTTCGTCTGCCACTGGCAATTCGCCGAGCTGGCGGAGCCAGGCAAGACCAGCTGGAACCTGGAACCATGGCGGCCCGTCGTCGACAACGCCCAAATGCTCGCCACCGGGTGCAATCCCGGTGGGCCAGAAGAAGCGGTCTAGTGGCAAGCCAACCAAGCCGGGCACAGGTGGCGGCGTTGGTCGACCACACCCTGCTCAAGCCCGAGGCCACCCATGCCGATGTGGCTGCCCTGGTTGCCGAAGCGACCCAACTGGGCGTGTATGCGGTATGCGTCTCACCGTCGATGGTGCCGGTCGCGGTACAAGCCGGCGGCGTGCGAGTGGCGAGCGTAGCGGGCTTCCCATCGGGTAAGCATGTGCCGGCGGTGAAGGCGCGCGAGGCGGCATTGGCGGCGGCATCCGGCGCCGGCGAGATCGACATGGTCATCGACATCGGCGCCGCGCTGGCCGGCGACATCGATGCGGTGCGGTCCGATATCGAGGCCGTGCGCGCCGCGTTGCACGACGTCAATGCCGCGGCCCTGCTCAAGGTGATCGTGGAGTCGGCGGTGCTGTTGACGCGGACGGACGAGACCGTGTTGGTAGAAGTGTGTCGGGCCGCCGCGGACGCCGGCGCCGACTTCGTCAAGACCTCGACCGGGTTTCATCCCGCGGGCGGCGCGTCGGTGCGCGCGGTGGCGGTGATGAGCCGGACCGTCGGCGGGCGGCTCGGAGTCAAGGCCAGCGGCGGCATCCGCACCGCCGCCGATGCGCTCGCGATGCTGGATGCCGGCGCCACCAGGCTGGGCCTGTCGGGTACCCGGGCGGTGCTCGAGGGGTTCAGCTAGCGCTCAAGCGTCAGAGGTTGGCGAAACAGGGGTCCTGGCCGCCGCCACCAGTCGGGATGGCTGCGTTTTGCGTCGAGAAATGGCTCACCACACCGGTGTCGGTGACCTGAACGCTGTCCGCGTGGATACCCAACGGGTAATTCTTGGTCAGATTGGCGGTGAAGTTGTCCAGCGTCGACTGCACGGACTCTTTCGGCAACTTGAAGCCGAGCGCGTTGAAGCTGATGATCTGCAGGTTCAGGCCGTTGCCGGACACCACCGGCTTGGTCAGCAGATTGTCCAGCATGCCCTTGAGTTCGATGGTGCCGTCCTTGGGATGAGTGGTCACCGAGTTGGTGACGAAGGGACCCAGCACGGGAATGGCGTTCTGCACCGACTCCTTGATGCCGTCCGACGTCCAGGTGATGGTCGCATCGAGCGATCCGATGGTGCCCTTGGAGTCGGCAGTGCGCTTGAGCTGGACATCGTTGATGTTGATGGCGATCTTCATGCCCTTGGCGTCGCGGACCTGGTTGCCGGCCGTCGACACCGAGATGTTGGTGTAGTGCTTCGTTGCGAACTGCCACAGCATCAGCGGTGTCACCCCGAACGACGCGGTGGCCTGATCCTTGACCTCGCAGGCCACCGCTTCGGCGACCTTGGTGTCCGCGACGTGGCGGGCATACAGCTCGGCGCCGATCAGCCCGGCGACGACGAGCGAAAAAACGATGATGCAGATCAGCAGGATGGACAGCGGGTCGCGAAAGCGTCGCTTCCTTTTCGCCGGGGATGACTCTTCGTCGGCGGCGGCCAGCCTCTCCGTCGGACCCGCCGGCGGAGGGTGACCGGGTCGCTGCATGTTCGGCTGTGCCGCGCCGAGCTGATCGGTCCGCCCGGGCGTCTGACCGGGTGCAGCCGGCGATGGCTGTGTTGGACCACCACCGCCCACTTGCTCGGTAGGCCGCTGAGGTGGGGGCTGGCCGAAGCCGCCCTGGTTGCCGGGACGGGCCCACGCTGACGGGTCCTGGTTCGGTGGTCCTTGCGGGTTCGTCACCCGACCGATTCTGCCGTATCGACCTGAGCAAAATCTGAGCGGTTGCGCAGCACCGCGATGTTGTCGCGAGCCTGCGCCACCCTGGCGACATCGATGTCGGCCAACAGCAGTTGTGGCTGGGAGCCGGCGGAAGCGACCACTTCGCCCAACGGCGAGGCCACCAGGCTGCCGCCCACACCGGTCGGCGCGCCCGCTTTGCTCAGTGCCTCACCGGGATAGGCCTGACCGGTCGCGGCCACATAGCTCGTCGAGTCCAGCGCTCTGGCCCGGGCCAACAGCGTCCACTGCTCGAGTTTGCCCGGGCCCGCGCCCCACGATGCGCAGATGGCGATCAGCTGGGCGCCGCGGCGCGCCAGCTCGGTGTAGAGCGCCGGAAACCGAATGTCGTAGCAAACGGTCAAGCCCACCCGAATGCCGTCGACAGTGATCACCACCGGCTCGTTGCCCGGTGCGACGGTGCGCGACTCGGTGAAGCCGAATGCGTCGTAGAGGTGAATCTTGTCGTAGTGGGTGTCGGGCTGGTCGGGTGCGCCCGGACCCACCGCGATCAGTGTGTTTTTCACCCGTCCGTCGCCGGACGGGGTGAACATACCGGCGATCACAGTGATTCCGGAGTCGGTCGCGATCCGGCGCACACCGTCCGCCCACGGTCCGTCGACAGGCTCGGCGACGGGCGCCAGCGGAACGCCGAACCGGCACATCGTCGCCTCGGGGAACACCACCAGCCGCGCACCCGCGTCGACGGCCCGGTGGCTGTACTCCCGCACCAGCTTCAGATTCGCTGCCGGATCAGTGCCGCTGAGGATTTGCGCCAACGCAATTCGCATGCGCGCCAGCTTAG
>CAYNLB010000083.1:4925-20609 GCA_964397935.1 uncultured Mycobacterium sp. | reverse complement strand
TGGTCGAGCAGCATGCCGGTCAGCAGAGCGAACGGATGCTCGGACAATAGTTGATCGGCCTCCGCGTCCTGCGCCAAGCAGAGCTTCACGGTCATAGGCAAGAGCCTATCCGCGGCCACCATGCAGGAGAACCACGGTCTGACAAACTCCCGGAACAAGCCCGGTGGTCATCCACCGTAGGCACCCGGCGATGTCGAACGGCCCGCCCTGCCCGCCCAATAGTTGGCCGGTGGGTCCGAATCGAGCCGAAATGGAGCCTCTTGGCCGGTGCGATGGGAGACGATTGGCCGGTGATCGGACGAGACCTGATTTCTCAGCTAGTCATCGCAGGTGACCTCACTTTGCGTGACGGCGGATGACCGACGTCGCGATCTACCTCGTCTATCTGCTCGCAGGCATTGTCGCCGGACTGGTTTCGGGCTTGTTCGGGCTCGGGGGTGGCATGACCATCGTGCCGGCGCTCGCAGTGGCTTTGCCGCTCCAGGGCGTTGCACCCGACCATGTGATGCACCTTGCGATCGGGACATCGCTTGCGGTGGTGTTTTTCACGGCGCTGTATACGACGTTTCTGCGCAATCGACGCGGGGACCTGAACTGGCCGCTGTTCTGGCGCATGTTGCCGCCGGTGGTGGCCGGAACGGCGGTTGGTGCATTCGCGGGCGGCCGTCTGCCAGGTTCCTTCCTACGGGTGTTCTTCATAGGCTTCGTCGCATACATGATCGCCCGCGCGTTGCACCGGCATTATGGAAAGCCGACAAATTCGGAGGCAAGCAACGAGACGGCTTCCACGCCCGTCATGCCGTCCCCCGCCAGCCGGTTGACTGCCGGGATCACCACTGGCTTGACCGGCGCACTGCTCGGCGCCGGTGCGGCCACCATCACGGTGCCATATCTGCAAGCAGCGGGCTACCGCATACAAAGCGCATCTGCCATCGCGGCCGGATTGTCCGCGGTGATCGGGATAGGCGCAGGTGCCGGCTACATACTCGGCGGACTGGGTGCCACCGGACTTCCCGCCGCCGCGATTGGATACGTATACCTGCCAGCGTTCACGGGAATGACCGTAGGTGCCCTTCTCGGTTCACCAATTGGCATCCGAATCTCTCACCGAATGGCTGAAACCACCCAATTCCGGCTTTTTCTCACCTATCTCGCCGCGGTCCTGATTGTCATGGTGTTGCCGAGGTAACCCGCCGGGTGCGACCCAGCGGCCCTGAATTCCCCGCCCGTGTGGCGACGCCGCGAAGGGCGAACTTCCTTTCCGTCGGGTGAGAAAACCCGCCATTGTTTCCCCCGTCGAGGTCAGGACCAACACCCGGCTACCGGGGACCGCGCCATCGACGATGGCGCATGGGTGCCTACGCATGGTTGCAACCGCTGGTCGAGCGGCATGCAGACCGCCAACGCGAACGGGCTGTCATCCAGCAACGTGTCGGTGGCCGGATCTCGGACAAGCTGCGGTTTCGGCACCCAGGCAGTTTGGATCTGTGGCGAAAATACCGCGTTGACGGCAGCCGGACCGGGGGCCGTGGCCGTCAAGTCAGGACGAAAAGCCTTCTCCGTCAACGACTGCAAGGAGCTAGCCGCTCTTACGACGGAATTCCCGACGGCTCTCCACCGGACCGTGCGCCCGCGACTGCTTGCCGCCGCTGTCTTTGTGCTCGGATCCGCTCGACGACTTCGCCATCTTGCGTTCCAGGGCTTCACGAAACTTGCGCTTGGTTTCGTCGTCTGACCCTGACGGCTGGGATGACGTCGAATCCCGCGGAGAGGTCGATGCGGCCATAGGGGCAGCGTAGCCCGGTTTTGCCGGGGGCGTCTGTCAGACAGCGCGTTTACCGCACGCCAGGGGGCATGCCGTAGACGTGCGAGATCGGCAGGGTCAGCAACACCCGCCGGTCGGTGACCATCGCCTGACGGTAATCATCCCAGTCCGGGTGCTCACCGGCGATGTTGCGATACAAGGCAATCAGTGCCTCGACGGTGTCATCTCCGGGGGCCCCCGCCGGAGGCGTCAGGGCGGCCGTGCCCTCGGCGACGGCATATGACCATCCGTCATCGGCGTCGACCAGGATCGAAGCCCGCGGGTCGCGGCGTAGGTTGCGGGTCTTGGCGCGTGGCTCGGTGACCGATACCTGTATCACCAGTTTGCGCGGGTCGAAGTGGTACTGCACGTTCGACAGTTGCGGGCGCCCGTCGCGTTTGATGGTGGCCAGCACGCCGAGAGAGTTTCCACTGATCACGGCCAACAGCTTGTCGTCGAACACTTGGCGTCCCATGCCGAAAGCCTACGTCGCAGCCCGCCGGGCCCGGTCCCGACCGGCCCCGTTTGTCCTACTGCTGGTGCAATCGCTGTATGACCAAGTACGTGGCATTCCTGCGCGGCGTCAACGTCGGCGGCGTCAAGCTCAAGATGGCCGACGTGGCGACCGCACTGACCGACGCCGGATTCACCCATGTGCACACCGTCCTGGCCAGCGGCAACGTGCTGTTGGACTCACCCGATGGGCCGGCGACGGTACGCAAGAGAGCCGAGGTCACGCTGCGCGAGAGGTTCGGGTATGACGCGTGGGTGCTGGTCTACGACGTCGACACGGTGCGCGCCGTCGCCGCCGCCTACCCTTTCGAGCGCGAGGTCGACGGGTATCAGTCCTACGTCACGTTCGTCGCCGATGACCCGGTGCTGGACGAACTCTCCCGCCTGGGCGAGGGCGCCGGTCCCGAAGAGAAGATCAGCCGTGGCAACGGCGTCGTCTATTGGCAGGTGCCCAAGGGCAGCACCCTGGACAGCACGATCGGCAAGACGATGGGCAAGCCGCGTTACAAGTCATCGACCACGACTCGCAACCTGCGCACTCTGGCAAAAGTGTTGCAGCGCGGCGGATAACGATGAACTAGCCGCCGTCTCCATCGTCGGGCACCGCCTCTACGTAGGCCAACGCGTCGGCCTTTCCCAGCCCCAATCCTCGCGTCACCCGGACGTACTCCCGGGCCGCAGCCGCCATCGCGGCGTCGGTCGGGTCGTAGCGGGCGACATAAGTGCCGAAACGGCCGCGGGTTTCGATGATGGCCGCAGTTTCCAGCTCGCGGTATGCGCGGGCCACCGTGTTGACGGCCACTCCGAGTTGGCCGGCCAGCTCGCGCACGGTCGGCAGGCGGGCGCCGGGCGGCAACGCGCCCTCCCGCACTCCATCGATGACCTGCGTCCGCAGTTGGTCGAACAACGGCCTGCTCGCCTTCATGTCGATCCGCAACCAGTCACCGAGCTCCACCCATCCAGTATCCCCTGGCTCGGCGACGATGAGGGCCGGAACGGCCAGCTGAGAAGCCAAGCCATCAGGACCAGCCGCTATGTTGGTGGGATGCGAGTAACGGTGCTGAGCGGGGCGGGAATCTCCGCGGAGAGCGGCGTGCCGACATTCCGAGACGACAAGAACGGATTGTGGGCCCGCTTCGACCCTTACGAGCTGTCCAGCACCCAAGGCTGGCGTGACAACCCCGAGCGCGTCTGGGGGTGGTACTTGTGGCGTCACTATCTGGTTGGCAAGGTCCAACCCAATGCGGGGCACCGCGCCATCGCGGCCTGGCAAGACCATGCCGAAGTCAGCGTCATCACTCAGAACGTCGACGACTTGCACGAGCGCGCCGGTAGCACACCGGTGCACCACCTGCATGGGAGTCTTTTCGACTTTCGTTGTGAGCGTTGCGATATGCCCTACTCCGGAGTGCTTCCCGAAATGCTCGAGCCGGCGCTGGAGGTGGAACCTCCGGTCTGCCACTGCGGCGCCATGATCAGGCCCGACATCGTGTGGTTCGGTGAGCCGTTGCCCGACGAGCCGTGGCAGCGCGCCGTCGAGGCAACCGAAGCCGCCGACGTGATGGTGGTGGTGGGGACGTCGGCGATCGTCTATCCGGCGGCCGGGCTCGCCGAGCTGGCGCTGGCCCGCGGCACGGCCGTCATCGAGGTCAATCCCGAAGTCACACCGTTGTCCAGAAACGCCACGATCAGCATCCGCGAAACTGCCAGCCAGGCGTTGCCCGGGCTGCTGCAGCGGTTCCCGGCTCTACTGAGGTAATCGGCGCGGGGGCAGCGACCGGCGACGCGATTCACTCACCGGGCCACGCCGTCACGGCAGTCTCGGCGCAAAAGGGCTACGGCCGCCGCGCCCGGCCGAGCGCCAGCTCCGATACTGGAAGCGGCGCCCAGGCCGGCAACGTCAACTCCCGCCGGGACGCGTCCAGCTCGAATCCGGCGTCGAGGATCGAGCGCTCGGTATCGCGATGGGTGTGGCAGTTACCGAACAACCTCGGCCAAATCGTCGCGTCGACAAACCGCTGAAACCGGCCTCGCGCACCGGCGCTGGCCACATGCTCGAGGAACCGCAACTCCCCACCGGGGCGCAGCAATGCATGCAACCGCCGCAACACGCTGTCGGGATCGCTTACCGAGCACAGCACCAGGGAGCACACCACCGCGTCAAACGGCTCGCTGCCGCCGAAGCTCTCGGCCGTCTCGCCGATCACGGTCACCCGGGCCGACGCCGTGTCCGCTGCGGTGCGGGCCTGTGCCGCGAGCCGCCGCTCGGGCTCGACTGCGACCACCTCGTCGACCGACTCCGGGTAGTGCGGAAAGTTCGTTCCGATACCGGCGCCGACTTCCAGTACCCGCCCCGACAAATCGGCCAGGTTTTCCCGACGAAGGACCCGGATCGCCTCGGTTTCGTGGGCTGCGACGACGGGCCAGATCCTCGCGAAGAATGGGTTTTCAACCCCAGATGCGGCCACTGATGGCATACACGTCAACCTTTCAACTCAGTTGAGCACCAGAATAGGCTTGTTTCCGAGGAGATCTCCGACGGCCGCTGTGCCGCCAGCATGTCACCAACCGCTCGGCAAGCCGGACGGCTCAACGCGGTTTTCAAACCGGCGCGACGCTAAGAGTCCGGCCAGAATTGTGTGCGGCAAGTAAGCAGCTCACGGGGCAAATCCCGCACCCGGCGGGGAGGAACCTACCCGCCGGTAAATTGCCACCATTTTCCGAATCGTGACTCAAAGATTCCTTAATGGTGGCCCATACGCTCAGTGTCATGTGGATCGACGACTCGAGTGCCGACGTCATCAAGGCTGACTTCGAGGCCCTCTACCACGGCGACATGCTGGTGGAAGGCGAGACCTCAGAGCAGTTTGAAGACTGGCTGCAGACGGCAAGCTGACCTACGCCCATGAGTATGCTTGCGCGCCTGCTAATGGCCGAACCCGCCGTCAGTCGATGGTTCCGTCGATCGCATTGATCTGGCTCGATGAAAGCCCCCCGCTCGTTGCGGGGGGCTTTCGATTTCCCGGGGTTTTCGGGCCCGCAGGCCCGCCTCAGCGCGGTGCCATGCGGATAGCGCCGTCCAGACGGATGACCTCGCCGTTGAGCATCGGGTTTTCGATGATGTGCACCGCGAGGGCCCCGTACTCGTCCGGTTTGCCCAACCGCGACGGGTGCGGCACCTGCTTGCCGAGTGACTCCCTGGCCGGTTCCGGCAGGCCGGCCAGCAGCGGAGTGTCGAACAGTCCGGGCGCGATGGTGACCACCCGGATGAGGTGACTGGCCAGATCGCGTGCGATCGGCAACGTCATCCCCACCACGCCGCCCTTGGACGCGGAGTAGGCGGCCTGACCGATCTGGCCGTCGAAAGCCGCCACCGACGCGGTGTTGACGATGACGCCGCGCTCCTCACCAACGGGTTCGGTTTTGGCGATCCGCTCGGCGGCCAGCCGCAGCACGTTGAACGTGCCGACCAGGTTGATGTCGACCACCTTGCGGAACGCGTCCAGCGGGAACACGCCGTCCTTGCCCAGCACCCGGACGGCGTTGCCGGTACCGGCGCAATTGACCACGATGCGCAGCGGCCCCATCGCCTCGGCGATGTCCAAGGCCCTGGCGACGGCGGCCTCGTCGGTGACGTCGGCCGGCGCGAAACGCGCGCGAATGCCGAGTTCGCGAACCACGTCCTCGCCCCGCAGGTCCAGCACGACCACCTGCGCTCCGGCGTCCAGCAGGCGCCTGGTGGTGGCCAGGCCCAGGCCTGAGGCGCCTCCGGTAACGACGGCAACGGCGTCCTTGATCTGCATGCGAGTCCTTCCCTATCGTGTCGACCAAGCTGCGGGCCGGGGCCTATCCCCAGTCCTTGAGTATCGTCTCGGCGTCGGCCACCGGCGCCGCCGGGCGCGGCGTCTCCGGCGCGGTGCGGGAAAATCGCGGGGCCGGCAACGGCTGCAGGCCGCCGTCGACCTCGTAAAAGGTGTCGCGCTCGGTAATGTGCGGCTCGGTGTGCACCTCGCCGAACGCCAGGACCGGCGTCACACAAGCGTCGGAATCGGCGAACACCTTCGCCCAGTGGTCACGGTCCCGGCTGGCGAATTTCTCCGTCAGCACCGCCCGCAGTTCGGACCACCGGGCGACGTCGTTCTGCGGGGGCAAGTCGGCGCCGTCCAGCCCCAGCCCGGCCAGCATGGCCGCGTAGAACTGCGGCTCGATGGCGCCGACGGCGACGTAGCGGCCATCGGCGCACTCGTAGGTGTCGTAATAGGGTGCGCCGCCGTCGAGCATGTTGGTTCCGCGCGCGTCCGACCACATGCCCATGCCCCGCATCGCCCACATCATCTGGATCAGCACACTGGAGCCGTCGACCATGGCTGCGTCGATGACCTGCCCCTTGCCCGAGTTCTGCCGCTCCCACAGCGCGGCCAGGATGCCGACCAGCAAGAACATCGAGCCGCCGCCGAAGTCGCCGACGAGGTTCAGGGGTGGCACCGGCCGCTCGTTCGCACGGCCGATGGCGTGCAGGATCCCGTTCAGCGAGATGTAGTTGATGTCGTGGCCCGCCTGCTGGCTGCGCGGACCGGTTTGTCCCCAGCCCGTCATCCGGGCGTAGATCAGCCGGTCGTTGACCCCGGCGCACTGCTCGGGCCCCAGGCCGAGCCGCTCGGTCACGCCGGGACGGTAGCCCTCGATGAACACGTCGGCTTTCGCGACGAGTTTGAGCACCAGGTTGCGGCCCTCGTCGGACTTGAGATCGGCTGTGACGATGCGCCGATTGCGCAACATGGCGTCCTTGGCCACGCCGCCTGGGCCGCCACCAGCGCCACCTGACAGGGGCCGGTCGATGCGCACCACGTCGGCTCCGAGATCCCCGAGGATCATCGCGGCATGCGGGCCGGGCCCGATGCCCGCCAGCTCCACGACACGCAGTCCGCTCAGAGGTCCGTTCAACGGAGCCGCCACGATCCACCGACCTTTCGTCTGCCCTGACGCCCGGCCGGGGGAAACAACCGGCCGTTCGCATCTTCCCAGCCGCCCTCGAGGGGCGCGCACCCCGGTCGCCTAGGGTTGCCCCATGCCGGATTCTGGAATCGCCACGCTTGCACCCGTCGCAGGTCTCGACGTCGCGCTGACCGACGGTGTGCTGTCGGTGACCATCGACCGCCCCGACAGCTTGAACTCGCTAACCATTCCGGTGATCACCGGCATGGCCGACGCGATGGAACGCGCGGCCACCGACCCCGAAATCAAGTTGGTCCGGCTCGGCGGTGCCGGCCGCGGCTTCTGCTCCGGAGCTGGCATCAGCGCCGAGGACATGTCCGGCGGCGGCACCCCGCCGGATGAAATCATCCTGGAAGTCAACCGGCTGATACGGGCCATCGCCGCGCTGCCGCACCCCGTGATCGCCGTCGTTCAGGGACCCGCGGCCGGCGTCGGTGTTTCCATCGCCTTGGCCTGTGACGTCGTATTGGCTTCTGAGAGCGCATTTTTTATGCTCGCCTTCACGAAGATCGGGTTGATGCCCGACGGCGGTGCGTCGGCGTTGGTCGCAGCTGCGATCGGCCGGATCCGGGCGATGCAGATGGCGCTGCTGCCCGAACGGCTGCCGGCCGCCCAGGCACTGTCCTGGGGCCTGGTCACCGGGGTCTATCCGGCCGACGGCTTCGAAGCCGAGGTCCGAAAAGTGATCGACCGGTTGGCGGCGGGCCCGGCAGTGGCGTTTGCCAGGACCAAGCACGCGATCAATGCGGCCACGCTCAGCGAGTTGGACGCGGCCTTGCAGCTCGAATTCGACGGACAGTCGCGCCTGCTGGTGTCACACGATTTGAAGGAGGGCGTCACGGCTTTCCAGCAACGACGCGCGCCCAACTTCACCGATCGCTGAGGCCGGGGCCGCATCGCTCATCGGTCGGGGGAAGCGAGAATCCTTGGGTGCATCAGGTTCGAATGACACGCGAGGGAGAAGATGGCTGAGCGAGTTCGCTGCTTGGTGACCGGAGCGACCGGCTACATCGGCACCCGGTTGGTGCCACGACTGCTGGACGAGGACCATCAGGTCCGCGCACTGGCGCGCAACCCCGACAAGTTGGCCGACGTGCCATGGCGCGAACACACCGAGGTGGCGCGCGGCGATCTGGGCGATCTGGACTCTCTGGTCGCCGCGTTCGACGGGATGGACGTCGTCTACTACCTGGTTCATTCGATGGGTACATCGAAGAATTTCGCCGCAGAGGAATCCCGGGCCGTCCACAATGTGGTGACGGCCGCCCACCGCGCAGGGTTGCGACGGGTGGTGTACCTGAGCGGTTTGCACCCGGAGAACCGCAAACTCTCGCCACATCTTGAGTCGCGGAAGGTGGTGGGCGAGGCACTGATCCAGTCCGGCGTCGAGACCGTGGTGCTGCAGGCCGGGGTCGTCGTCGGGTCGGGGTCGGCCTCTTTCGAGATGATCCGTCATCTCACCGACCGGTTGCCCGTGATGACCACGCCGAAGTGGGTGCACAACAGAATTCAGCCCATCGCCGTGCGCGACGCGCTGCACTACCTGGTCGCCGCGGCGACAGCGGAAGTGCCGTCGTCGCGCACCTGGGACATCGGCGGACCCGACGTTCTGGAATACGGCGACATGATGCGGGTCTACGCCGAGGTGGCCGGCCTGAGAACGCGCCGATTGATCGTGCTGCCGTTCCTGACGCCGACGATTGCCAGCCTGTGGGTGGGGACCGTGACGCCGATCCCGCCCGGGCTGGCGCGGCCGCTGATCGAATCGCTGGAATGCGATGCGGTGATGCGCAACTCGGACATCGACGACATCATCGCACCGCCCCCGGGTGGACTCACCGACTACCGCCGCGCCGTCGAGTTGGCGCTCGCGCGCGCAAAGCGTGGTCTTGTCGATGCCACGTGGGCCTCGCTGCATACCGAGCCCGCCGAGGCGTTGCCCAGCGACCCGGACTGGGCCGGCGAGGTCGTCTACACCGACGTCCGCACGGCCGTCATCGGCGCCCACTCCGACTCCGTCTGGACAGCGGCCGAGAACGCCGCCGGCCGTAGCGGCCATTGGGTCGTGACGGACCGCGAGCCCGGCCGCAAGCTGCGGCTACGCGCGACGACGCGCCTACCGGGGCGAGCGTGGCTCGAAATCTCGGTGACACCGCAAGACGGCGGCGGCAGCACATACACGCAGCGAGTGATCTTCTTGCCGAGCGGTGTCGTGGGTCGCTTGTACTGGTTGCTGATGCGGCCCCTGCACACCGCCGCGCTGCGCGGCTTGGCGCGCCAGATCGTCGAGTCGGCCAGCTAGGCGATGTCAGACGCCGAACATCGGCGGGAGAACGAGGACCATGATCAGGCCCCACGCGAAGTGGGTCAGTACCGGGGCCAGCACACCGCCAGTGGCTCGCCGCTCCAACCCGCATACCGTGCCGAGGATGATCGCGGCGAATCCGAGCATCGGGTTCCCGCTCGCCATGGTCGCGAGCGCGTACAACAGCGTCGAGATGACCACCGGGTGGTGACGGCCCAGCGCGCTGTAGAGGGCGCCGCGGAAGAAAACCTCCTCGGCTACTGCGTTGACCATGGTGATCACCACGATGAACAGATAAGACCCGCGGGCGAACTGCAGCACACGGGTGATCAGGTCCGAGACCGCCGGAATCTCCTTGACGACAAGCCCGCCCAGCACGAACACGCCCCCGAGTAGCAGGCCGGCGGTTATGCCAGTGATGACCGGCCGCTGGTTACGGCCCCGCCAGCTGATACCGCCCAGGTGTAACGGGCCCGAGATCAGCGCTCCGGTGGTCCACACCGCCGCCAGTGCCAGGGTCGACCAGTAGAAGCTGGACTCCCCCGGATGGCGCCGCAGCGAGAACCCCAGCACGGCGGCGCCGACTACCAGCGTGATCGCGACGATGATACGCCGCCGCCGCACGACGTCCGGTGATTCGTTATGCGGCACAGCAACATTGGTGACGGCGCGCCGCAGTTCGCTTAAGACGCCGACTTGGTAGGGACCAGTCGACTGGCTCATGCAGGACGCACCTTCGGGGTCATGGCGATGAGGACGTCGAGGCCGGTTCGAAGCACTCCGGCAAGCGGGCCGGGGACCATGTTCACCAGCTCCAGGGTCGGCCGCACGACGGACGGGGTGACCGCCCGCGCGAGTCGGCGCAGGCGCAGCGCATCACCGCCGGCCCAGGCGGGATCGGTGTTGGCCAGGTGATGCGGATCGGCCAGGGCGTTGACCGGCCGGGGCGGACGGTTCGACGGATCGGCCAAGGCCCGGGCGATGGCGTCGTCGATGCCGAGCAGGCCACCGGGCGGGTCGGGCACCCGATCCCGCAGATCGCTCACCGATGCCACCATCGGATGGTCCAGCGACTCCACCAGGTCCTCGGCCAGTCCCTGCGGCACCGGCAGCGCGACGCCCGTAATCAGCGATGCCAGTCCGGTATCGACCCTGCCGACCGGTAAACCGGCATGCCACCGGCCGGAAAGGCGCGCATACGTCTTGAGCAGCTCCCGATAGGAAGTGGTTTTGGGACCAGAAATGTCGTAGGCGCCGGCAGATATCAGGCTTGGGTCGGCGGCGGCCACGAGATAGTGCAGTACGTCACGGATGGAGATCGGGTCGATCGGATTGTCCATCCAGCTCGGTATCGGCATGAGCGGGAATCGGTCTCCGACGTAACGCATCATCTCGAAGGATGTCGAGCCCGCGCCGATGATCATCGCTGCGCCCAGCCACACCAGTTCCGGGCCGTCTGGGACGGTCAAGGCCTCGGCCACCTCCGCCCGGCTGGCCAGATGTTCAGACAGAACCTCGTCAGCGGGTACGAAGCCGCCCAGGTAGACGATGCGTCGTACGCCGGCATCCCTGGCCGCGACGGCAAGGTTTGCCGCCGCGGCCTTGTCGCCGTCACGGAAGCCCGGCTGCCCGATTGCGTGCACCAGGTAATACACCACGTCAACCGGGCCGGCGCCGGCGAAAGCCGCCCGCGCCGACGCGGGATCGGACACGTCGAGGGTGACCGGTACGACGTCGTCGAACCAACCCAACCGCCTGAGGCGCTCGGTGTTCCGGGTGGTGGCTACGACGTCGTGGTGGTTCGCCAGCAGCGCCGTGACCAGCCGCGATCCCACGTAGCCAGTGGCACCGGTGACTAGGATTCGCATACCTCGACCCTAGCCGCGTACGTAACGCCACTGCGATTTCCGGCCCGAATCCTCGCCGTGCCGCTACGCTCGCGGCGAGTACCACGGCCCGTCCGGCCGCCGTCGGCGCGTTTGAACCGATGCGGCGGCCGCACCGTCAACCGGTACAACCCAGAATGAAGCCAGCGGCGCAGTGGCCATTCAAGAGATAGTGGAGACATGTATTACCTGCTGGTCCTGGCGGTCGGGATCGAACGCCTCGTTGAGCTGGTGGTATCCAAGCGAAACGCACAATGGTCTTTTAACCAGGGCGGCAAAGAGTTTGGCCGATCGCACTACGTGGTGATGGTCGTCATTCACAGCGCACTGCTGGTCGGCTGCCTCGTCGAACCGTGGGCGCTGCACCGGCCATTCATCGCATGGCTGGGCTGGCCCATGCTGGGGGTGGTGGCGCTGAGCCAGGCGCTGCGTTGGTGGTGCATCGCGACACTGGGTCGCCGGTGGAACACCCGGGTGATCGTCCTGCCGCATGCCCCGTTGGTGCGAAAGGGGCCCTATCGGTGGCTGCACCACCCGAACTATGTTGCAGTGGTGGCTGAAGGGTTCGCGCTCCCCCTGGTGCACACCGCATGGCTGACCGCGGCGGTCTTCACGATCGCCAACGCGGTGTTGCTGCGGGTGCGTCTACAGGTGGAGAACTCGGTTCTGGGCTACACGTGACGAACTACGACACCGACCTGCTGATCGTCGGCGGCGGCCCGGGCGGCCTGGCCACGGCGTTATACGCTCGCAGCCAAGGTCTTTCGGTGATCGTGGCCGAGCCGCGGGAGAGCCCCATCGACAAGGCGTGCGGCGAGGGGCTGATGCCCGGCGGACTGGCCGAGTTGGCGTCGCTCGGCGTGGATCCGGCGGGCATGCCGTTTCACGGCATCGCCTACGTGAGTGACCGTCGTCGGGCGCAGGCGAGGTTTCGTAGCGGACCGGGGCGTGGCGTGCGACGCACCACCTTGCATGCAGCCCTGGCGGCCCGGGCCAAAGAGCAAGACGCAGAATGGGTCCGGACGCGGGTGACGAGCGTCGAACAAGATGCGCATTCAGTGACGGCCGCCGGTGTGCGCGCGCGATGGTTGGTGGCAGCTGACGGTCTGCATTCGGCGGTGCGCCGTGCCGTCGGGATCACCGCAACCGCAGGAGTGCCGCGACGTTACGGCATGCGTTGGCATTACCGGGTGCCAGCGTGGTCGGAATTTGTTGAGGTGCACTGGTCACGCTGGGGTGAGGCGTACGTAACGCCCGTGGAACCGGATTTGGTAGGCGTGGCAATCCTGTCGCGGGGGCGACCCGACCTGGCCTGGTTCCCGCATCTGGCCCACCGGCTGCGGGGCGCAGGCCGGGGGCGGGCGCACGGCTGCGGCCCGTTACGTCAGGTCGTCTCCCGCCGAGTCGCGGGGCGGGTGCTGCTGGTGGGCGACGCCGCCGGCTACGAGGACGCACTGACCGGCGAGGGCATCAGTCTCGCGGTCAAACAAGCGGCCGCAGCGGTCGATGCGATCGTCAAGGACGCACCCTCGTCGTATGAGGCTGCCTGGCACCGGGCGACCCGCGATTACCGGCTGCTCACCCGCGGGCTGGTGCTCGCCAGCACACCCCGCGCGGTCCGGCGCGCCATCGTGCCGGCGTGCACCCTGCTGCCCGCGGTGTTCGAGCGCGGGGTGAACATCCTGGGCAGCTAGCGGGCCTTCCAGACCGGCTCTCGTTTTTCGGCGAAAGCCCGGGGCCCTTCCTGGGCGTCTTCGGATCTCATCAGGACACGCATCTCGCGCATGGTGCGCTCCCAGCCCGCTTCTTCGTCGGTGATGACACCGTCGTCGACCCCGTAGGCGATGCGCTTGCTGGCCTGCACCGACAGCGGCGCGTTGACGGTGACCCGGGCGGCCAGCCCCAGGGCGGCGTCCAGGACCGAGCCATCCGTCACGACCTGGTTGATCAGGCCCCATTCGAAGGCATCGGCCGCGGTGAGCGGCTCGCCGGTCAGCAACAGTTCCATCGCGACTTTGCGGGGCAGATGGTTCATGACGCGGAAAACCCCGCCGGCGGCCGCGATGAGTCCCCGCTTGACCTCCGGCAGCCCGAACTTGGCGGTTGCGGCGGCCACCACCAGGTCGCTGGCCATCGCGATCTCGGTGCCGCCACCCAGTGCGGCGCCGTTGACCGCGGCGATGGTGGGCTTGTCGATGAAGTGGTGCACATAACCCGCGAAGCCCCACTCGCCATGGTCGGGGTGATACAGGTTCTCCCGGCGGGCGATCGCCTTGAGGTCGGCCCCGGCGCAAAATGACTTGTCACCCGCGCCGGTGATCACCACGGCCCGCACGTCCGGGTCGTGTTGGGCTCCTTCCAGCGCGTCCCCGACACCGATGCTGACGGCGCCGTTGATCGCATTGCGGGCTTCGGGCCGGTTCATGGTGATGACCATGACGTTGCCGCGGCGTTCGACCAGCACCGCCGGCTGGCCGGCCCGATCGTCCATCACAACAATTCCACGATGGTGGCGTTGGCCTGGCCGCCGCCCTCGCACATCGTCTGCAGGCCGTAACGAATTCCCTTGTCCCGCATGTGGTATAGCAGCGTGGTCATCAACCGTGCCCCCGAGCCGCCAAGCGGGTGGCCCAGTGCGATGGCCCCGCCGTTGGGATTGAGCTTCTTCTCGTCGGCGCCGATGTCCTTCAGCCACGCCAGCGGAACGGGAGCGAACGCCTCGTTGACTTCATAGGCTCCGATGTCGCCGATGCTAAGCCCGGATTTCTTGAGCACCTTCTGTGTCGCCGGAATGGGCGCCGTCAGCATGATCACCGGATTGGCCCCGGCCAGCGTCGCGGTGTGCACCTTGGCAATCGGCTTCAGCCCCAGCGATTTGGCCTTCTCCGCGGACATGAACAGCAGCGCCGCCGAACCGTCGGAGATCTGCGAGGAGTTGCCGGCGTGGATCACCCCGTCTTCCTTGAAGGCCGGCTTCAGCGACGCCATCTTTTCCATCGGCGTACCGCGGCGGATGCCTTCGTCCTTGAGCATCATGTTGCCGTCCTGGTCCTTGATGCCCACAATCTGATCGTCAAAGGCACCCGAATCCTGTGCGGCTGCGGCTTTTTCGTGCGAGCCCAGGGAGAACTCGTCGAGCGCGGTGCGGCTCAGGCCCCACTGCTCTGCGATCATCTCGGCGCCGATGCCCTGGTTGGGAACCTTGCCTTGGTAGCGCGCCATGAACGCCTCCGGATACGGCCGACCGCCGTTGGCCAGCGACGAACCCATGG
This sequence comes from uncultured Mycobacterium sp., assembly GCA_964397935.1. GTDB lineage: Bacteria > Actinomycetota > Actinomycetes > Mycobacteriales > Mycobacteriaceae > Mycobacterium. The sequence continues at coordinate 5,834 of CAYNLB010000083.1, read as the reverse complement.
GAGTCCGCGACATGGACTCCACCCCACCGGCGACGACGGCGTCGTAGTGCCCGGCAACCACGCCGGCAGCAGCGAAGTGGATGGACTGCTGGCTCGAGCCGCACTGGCGGTCGACGGTCACGCCCGGGACGGTTTCCGGCCAGCCGGCGGTCAGCAGCGCGGTGCGGCCAATGTCGAGAGCTTGTTCGCCGGCCTGTATGACGCAGCCCCAGATGACGTCGTCGACGATCTCGGGGTCGATGCCGGTCTTGTCGACCAAACCGTTGAGGACCTGCGCGGACAGGTCCGCCGGGTGCACCCCGGACAGCCCGCCGTTGCGCTTCCCGATCGGTGAACGCACTGCCTCGACGATGACGGCTTCAGGCATGGTGATGTCCTCCTTTGACTGGGTCTTGTCTCGATTCTCAACCAACGCGTTGGGAGGTCGGGCGGCGGGGTAACCCCGCGGTGCGCGACGTTGTCAGATCCCAAAGCCCCCTAAATGACGGCCTGTTTGCCAACCGACTTACGACCTTTTGACGAAGGGCCGTAATGCCCTGGTTAATGGCGCTATCCGGAGAGACACTGTCTGGATAGGTTCCGAGTATTGGAGCGCAGGAACTAGAGGAGCCAACCTCGCCAAGGGAGTGCACTGATGTCACACAGCGTAACGGTCCACAACAACCGAGTCCCTCAGCAACACGCGCATGATGCCGAGCTATTGAAGGAATCAGGCGCGCACAAGCTCGTCGTGGCGGACCGCGACGGTAACTGCTTAGCGTTCGTCTTGGCTTGGGACAGCTTCGACTATGACGCTGAGACCGACACCTATGTGTGCATCGCCGACGGTGATGGCAGAGAACTCATGACCATGTACACAGCCGGTGAGATCAAGTCCGCACCCGGCGCGAACATGTATGTCGTCACTGC
>CAYNLB010000083.1:0-4825 GCA_964397935.1 uncultured Mycobacterium sp. | reverse complement strand
GGGGTTTATGATAGACCGTTCGTACGGTTAGTTGACGCCAAAGGGTTGAAGATGCCCCGACCACCCGGCAGACGTAGCGAGATTCTTGACGCGTTTGTCCGCTACGTCGCCGAACGTGGCTATGACAGAACGAATATCGGCGACATCGCCGACGAGCTTGGCATGTCCAAGGGCACCATCGTTCATCACTTCGGAACCAAAGCGCAGATGTTGCGGGAGCTCGAAGAGACCCATCTGGCCCGCCAGCTCCATGTGCTACGGATGGTATGGAATCGCCTGGTCGCGCCGCACGAACGCATCGCCGCAATCATCTACACTTCCGCACTGCTACAGGTGATCGAACGCAACGCGACGGTAGCGAGCCAGCGCGAGGTGGTTCAGTTGTCCGATGAGCCGGCGATGCGGCAAGTGCGCGAGTTGCGCCATCAATTGCAGACGCTCACGATTGGCGAGATCCGCACCGGGGTGGAAAGCGGTGTGTTCCGAAGTGTGGACGTCGAACTGGCGGCACTCCAACTGTGGGGATCACTCGAGTGGATGTGGGTATGGTTCGATCCCGCCGGCCCCCGGACACCCGAACAAGTCGGGGCCGCATTCGTCGACGTGTTCCTCGGCGGACTGCTGCTCGACCGCCTGGGGCTGAGCAAGTGGGCGGATCCTGCCACGGACATCGCCTCGGTGGTGCGCGAATCACTCGCCGCGGTGGCGGGTGCGACAGATTGACCGCGTAGCGACAGGATACGTTGCGCGGGCGGGTAATCGGTCGCAACCGATTACCACTTGACGCGCTCAACGTTCCCCGGCCGGGACTTCGCCGAGCGCACGGGATGCCCGATGATTCGACTGTACGTATAGTCAGTTCCCTCGTCAGCGAATACGGTTGAACACGCGCCAATCACGCCGGGGAAATGCAAAAGTCCTGGTACTGGCCGCGCGGATCGTGGAGCAGCTCAGAAGGATTCCGCGGCCGCCCGCGGGCCGACCCCCGGGCGGGGTGGTTGTATTGACTGACCGTACGGTCCGATGCCATAGTTGCCGAGTGGCGCAAACGTGGGCGACATGGAGCCGGGGCGGGGCCGCGGCCATCGGTCGGGCGGGTCAGGTGGTCTCCCGGCGCCCGGATCGATGCGATGCGCTACGCCGCGGGCCACACCCAAAGCGCTCGCGCCGGAACCCGGGACAAGGTGGCCGGGAATCGTCGTTCTCGCAAAGCGCGAAATATGTTCTAGCTAAGCGGTTTTCGCCGCCCCTTCACGCCACGAGCGCGCTTGCGGACCGAGATCGCGACCGCCGTCACCGTCCCGGATCCACGACGGTGCGTGGCCCGCTCGGGCAAACAGTCCAAACGTTGCGACTCGGCGCTCCGGTCGCTTGCCACACGATGACCCGGACCCGTGCCGCCGGGCGGTCAACGTGGCAAACTCATGCGCCGCGTCGGGGGCCGGGCCGATGACTACCTCGAGCGTGGTCGCCGGCAATCTAGAAAAACACCTCCGATCGGGGACGGAGGTGGTCGGCGGGTTCTTCCGGATGTGCGTACTGACCGGCAAGGCCCTGATGAAGCCGTTCGAATGGCGCGAGTTCATCTTGAACGGCTGGTTCATCATGCGGGTATCGCTGCTGCCCACCATCGCGGTGTCCATCCCGGAAACCGTGCTGCTCATCTACGTCATCAACATCCTGCTGACCGAGATCGGCGCCGCCGACGTCTCCGGTGCCGGTGCCGCGCTCGGCGCGGTCACCCAGCTCGGCCCCATCGTGACGGTGCTGGTGGTCGCCGGCGCCGGGTCCACCGCCATCTGCGCCGACCTCGGTGCCCGCACCATCCGCGAGGAGATCGACGCGCTCGAGGTGCTCGGCATCGACCCGATCCACCGGATGGTGGTGCCTCGCGTCGTCGCCTCGACGGTGGTCGCGGTGCTGCTCAACGGCCTCGTGGTCGCCGTCGGCCTGGTGGGCGGCTACCTGTTCAGCGTGTACCTGCAGAACGTCTCGAGCGGTGCGTACCTCTCCACGTTGACAGCGATCACCGGCCTGCCCGAGGTAGTAATCGCGATCATCAAGGCCGCGACGTTCGGACTGATCGCCGGCCTGGTGGGCTGCTATCGCGGACTGATCGTCCGTGGCGGGTCCAAAGGTCTGGGCACCGCCGTCAACGAGACGGTGGTGCTGTGCTTCATCGCGCTGTTCGCAGTCAACGTGGTGCTGACCACCATCGGTGTCCGGTTCGGAACGGGGCGCTGAAATGACCGGGGCTCCAGCGACCGCCGCGCTACGGGTCCGTTTCCCGCGGGCGGCCGCCACCGTCCGTGGATACGGGGAGGCCCCGGCCCGGCTACTGATTGAACTCGGGCAGATGGTCTGGTTCGCGCTGACCACAGTCGGGCTGATCCCCTTCGCCCTGCGGCGCTACCGCACCGAGATGTTGCGCATAGTTGCCCAGTTCGGAATGGGAACCGGAGCGATGGCCGTGGTCGGTGGCACCGTCGCCATCGTCAGCTTCATCACTATGGCCACCGGCTCGCTGGTCGCCATCCAGGGCTACGCCTCGCTGGGCAACATCGGCGTCGAGGCATTCACCGGATTTGTGGCCGCAATGGTCAACGTGCGGTTCGTGGCGCCGGTGGCCGCCGGTCACGCGCTGGCCGCCACCGTCGGTGCCGGCGCCACCGCCGAACTGGGCGCCATGCGCATCAGCGAGGAGATCGACGCGCTGGAGGTGATGAGCATCAGGTCGATCGCCTTCCTCTCGTCCACCCGGGTAGTGGCGAGCTTGGTCGTCATCATCCCGCTCTATGCGCTGGGAATCACCATGGCCTTCCTGTCCCAGCAGGTCACCACGGTGTTCCTCTACGGGCAGTCCACCGGCACGTACGACCACTACTTCCACACATTCCTGCGGCTCAACGACGCGGGCTGGTCTTTCATGGAGGTGATCACCATTGCGGTCGTCGTGATGACCACCCACTGCTTTTACGGCTACAACGCCAGCGGCGGTCCGGTCGGCGTCGGTGAAGCGGTCGGCCGATCGATGCGCCTGTCGCTGGTCACGGTCGTCGTCGTGGTGGTACTGACCGCGATGGCGGTTTACGGCAAAAACCCGAACTTCGCCCTCACCGTGTAGCCGTCATGACAACCCCAGCGAAGGAGAACCCGCCACGAATACCGCCGTACAAGACGGCGGCTGTGGTGTTCTTGTTGGTCGCTGCGCTGGTGTTGGCGTTTGTGTGGTTGCAGTTTCGTGGCCGGCTCACACCGAAGACACCCTTGACGATGGTGGCGGCCCGGGCGGGTTTGGTGCTGGATCCTGGGTCGAAGGTCACCTACAACGGGGTGGAGATCGGCCGGGTGGCCAGCATTTCGGAGGTAGAGCGCGACGGCAGGCCGGCGGCCAAGTTCATCTTGAACGTGAATCCCAAGTACATCTCGCTGATTCCGGCCAACGTGGACGCCGACATCACGGGCACCACGGTCTTCGGCAACAAGTATGTGTCGCTCACCTCGCCGAAACACCCTACGCCGCAACGCATCACACCGCAGCAGGTGATTGACGCGAGATCGGTGACGACGGAGTTCAATACGTTGTTCGAAACGATTACCTCGATCGCCGAGAAGGTGGATCCGGTCAAGTTGAACCTGACGCTGAGCGCGGCTGCGGAGGCATTGACCGGGTTGGGCGACAAGTTCGGGCAGTCGATCGTCAACGGCAACGCCATCCTCGACGACATCAATCCGCAAATGCCGCAGCTCCGACATGACATTGCGCAGCTGGCGGCCCTGGGCGACATCTACACGGACGCCGCGCCGGATCTGTTCAACTCGCTCGACCACGCGGTGATCACAGCGCGCACGCTGCACCGACAGGAAGCCGACCTGGATGCCGCGTTGTTGGCCGCGGCCGGCCTGGGCAACACCGGCGAAGACATCTTCGCCCGCGGCGGGCCCTACCTAGAGAGGGGCATCGCCGATCTGGTGCCCACTGCCGGACTGTTCGACACCTACAGTCCCGAGATCTTCTGCACCATCCACGATTATTACGACGCCGAACCCGCGGGCTATGCGACGACGGGCGGGGGCAACGGCTACTCGCTGAGAACCATGACCGAGCTGACGTCGGGGTTGGGCGGCGTACTGACTCTTCCGGGGCTGGCCGGCGCAGCGGGCACATTGGGACTGCTGGGCCTGGCCGGACTGATAGGTGGGGCGCCGAATCCCTATGTGTACCCGGACAATCTGCCGCGGGTGAACGCTCGCGGCGGGCCCGGGGGTGCGCCGGGTTGCTGGCAGCCCATCACCCGTGATCTGTGGCCGGCGCCGGCTCTGGTGATGGACACCGGTGCCAGTCTCGCGCCGTACAACCACGTAGATACCGGCTCACCGTACGCAATCGAGTATGTGTGGGGCCGCCAAGTCGGGGACAACACGATCAACCCATGAAACTCACCGGCACCGCTATCAAGCTCGGCACCATCTCGTTGGTGCTGCTACTGATCACCGTGGCGATCGTCGTGGTGTTCGGTCAGATGCGCTTCAACCGCAACAACACTTATTCCGCGGAGTTCAGCAATGCCACCGGCTTGCGCGACGGCCAGTTCGTTCGCGCCTCCGGAGTGGAGATCGGCAAGGTCAAAAAGATCCAGCTGATCGACGGCGGCACGCGAGTACGGGTGGACTTCGACGTCGACCGCTCGATACCGCTCTACCGGTCGACGACCGCGCAGATCCGCTATCTCGACCTGATCGGCAATCGCTATGTGGAGCTCAAGCGCGGCCAGGGTGAGGGCGCCGACCAGGTCCTGCCGCCGGGCGGATTCATTCCGCTGTC
>CAYNLB010000082.1:0-20628 GCA_964397935.1 uncultured Mycobacterium sp. | reverse complement strand
GGACGCTGGCAGGGGCTCGACAAGACGGAATGCGGCTTGCACGCCTCTTAGCGACAGCGCAGGCGTCAGCGACGGCAGCACAATCGAGGTGAAGACCTTCGGCGCGGTGGCGCCCAGTGACGCTGCCGCCTCTTCGGTCTCACGATCGATTTCCAGCAGCACCGGCTGGACCGCGCGCACCACGAATGGCAGCGTGACGAAGGCCAGCGCCACCGCAACACCGGCCGCGGTGTGTTGCAGATGGAGACCGACCGGGCTGTTGTTGCCGTACAGCGCCAACATCACCAGGCTGGCGACGATGGTGGGCAGCGCGAACGGCAGATCGATGATCGTGTCGACGAGCCGCTTGCCGACGAACTCGTCGCGGACCAGGTTGGCGACGGTGACTCCGGCGGCAATGGTCAGCGTCACCCGGAAGGACTGCAGCGCGGCATTCGACGTGACCGCCGGCCAGAAGGCCCGCCAGCCGCCGTCGGCGGCCTGCCAGGCGATGGCGGCCAGCGGCAACAGCACAATCACGGAGAGCCACACCGTCGCCACACCGAACCGGAGTGCTGTGCCGCCTGACCCCAGGACATGCCACGCGCCGGGGAAGCCCTCTGGGGCAACACCGTCGGCGTCGTCGGGCCCGGACCGCATAGCGCGCGGAGCGGCGCTTGCACCCAAGAAGGACCCCGTCATCCGGTGGCCTGCAGGTAAATCTTGGCGATGCTGCCAGTGTTCTTGTCGAACAGTTGTGGGTCCACGGTGTCCCAACCGCCCAGATCGGCGATGGTCCACAGCTTTGCGGGCACCGGGAACTGGTTCCGGAAATCGGCGGTGACGGCCGGATCGACCGGCCGGAAACCCGCCTGCGCCCAGACTTTCTGCGCAGCGGCCGTGTACTGAAAATTCTTGAAGGCATTCGCAGCGGCCAGGTGGGCGCTGGTGCTCACCACCGCGAGGGGATTTTCGATATTGAACGTCTGCTGCGGGACAACATGCTGGACCGGTTTGCCCGCCCGCTCCGTGGCGATCGCCTCGTTCTCGTAACTGATCAACACGTCACCGCTGCCCTGGACAAAGACGTCGGTAGCTTGCCGTGCCGAGCCCGGGCGCAATTTGACGTGTTCGCTCACCAGCTTCCTGACGAAATCGACGCCCGCTTGGGCGTCTTGGCCGCCACCGCTCTTGACGGCGTACGGTGCCAGCAGATTCCACTTGGCTGAGCCCGAGCTCAATGGACTCGGCGTGATCACTTCGACTCCCGGCCGCAACAGATCGTCCCAGTCCTTGACGTTCTTGGGATTACCCGCGCGAACTACCAACACCACTACCGAACCGAACGGAATGCCCTTGGTGGCGTCTTTGTCCCAATCCGGCGAAACCTTACCGGCCTTGACCAACCGGGCGATATCCGGTTCGACCGACAAGTTGACGACGTCGGCCGGTTTGCCGTCGACCACTCCGCGGGACTGGTCAGCGGAGGCACCGTAGGAGGGGATCACTCGCACGTCCCTGCCCTCCTCGGAGGCGTTGAACACTGGAATCACCGTGCTCCAACCGGGTTCTGGGGCCGAATAGGCGACCAGGGTTATGGTCGTATGCGCGTTGGCCGGCCCGTCCCCGCCAACGACGTCGCTGGCACCACCACGACATGCAGCGACGAGAGCGATGACCAAGACGAGCGCGATCGCCGGCCGCCAGCGCTGCACGCAGGCGATGTCGTTGAGCATTGGGGCCTTCCGGTGCGAAGAACTTACGGATATCCGTCCCATCGCTACGGAAAGGCGCCGAAAGCTTCAACGAGAATTCACGAACTCCAGACCAGACCGCGCACGGGCTTGGGAGTCAGCGACAACAGTGCACGCAGACATTGGGCTCGACGACGCCGGGTGCCACGTGCATGGCGGGAAGCCTAACAGGAATCGACAGGCCCGCCACCGGACCCGTACGTCAGCAGATGACGGTGCGCCTCAGCGGTGCATCAGGTGCGTTACCAGCCATGTGACGATCACCAGCCCCAAGAGCACTACCAGAACCAGCGTGACGTGCGACCGAGGCATACGCGCGTTATCCCGGCGCGCGGTCGGCATGGCGAGCGCGGCGCAGCAACCCGATGCTCTTACCGAGCAGTGCGTCCAGCAACACCGCTGTGACGTAGGCCACTGCCAGCACGACCGGCATCACCACCATGGCCTGCAACACGAATGGGAGCCCGGAAAGCCATAGTTCGATACCGTCCCACCAATTCAGGAGCGCGTTCACCGTGCTCACCCTATTCGGCCCGGTGCCGGAAAACCAATGTGTCAGGGAGATGCGATCACAGGGCATCGAAGCATTCCACCGCGTGCTTCTGGGCATGGTGCCCTGGACCGCCGACCGCGTCGACACAGTGAGTTCGTTCGGCGACGTCAAACTGCTTGACGTACAACTCAATCGGCTTCGCCGTCCGTATACGGACGGCGTGCTGTGCATCGGCGACGCAGCACACGCGATGTCGCCGGTCGGCGGCGCGGCATCAACCTGGCGGTGGCCGACGCCGTCGCCGCCGCGCGGATACTGGCCGACCCGCTGAGCACCGGTCGGGTGACCGTTCGGCAGCTGGCACGAGTGCAGGTCCGCCGCTGGGGACCAACCGCAGTTCTGCAGGCGGCACAACGGGTGATCCATGCCAGAGTGGTCGCTGTCGCGGTAACCGGAGACGACGATCGCGCGTCGCGGGTGTGGGGCTGGTGAACCGTTCCGCGATGTTTCGGCTACTGGTCGGCTACCTGATCGCAATCGGGCCGCTGCCCGAGCATGCGGCCGGGTATGCCAGCCACCCCTCGTGGGTGAGAGCAAGCCACCTCGGCGAAATCATGGACGGCGGGCCGGTCGACAGTCGATGATGTCGGGATGGTCCTGCGTGCCCAGCCCGACGAGCAACCCGCCGACGCCGTGCCCGAACAGGTGTTTGAATCAGGCCCCGAAACGACCTCCGCGGCGCCCATAGCTTCGCCCGTCGATTTCAGAGCGCTGACGCCCCTTGGTCAGAGCGCAGCTCTGCGTAATCCGTTTCCGCCGATCGCCGACTACGCATTCCTGTCGGACTGGGAGACGACATGCCTGATCTCTCCGGCGGGATCGGTGGAGTGGCTGTGCGTGCCACGGCCGGACTCGCCGAGTGTTTTCGGCGCGATCCTCGACCGTAGTGCCGGTCATTTCCGGCTGGGCCCCTACGGCGTTTCGGTACCCTCGGCCCGCCGCTACCTTCCGGGCAGCCTGATCATGGAAACCACCTGGCAGACCCATACCGGGTGGCTGATCGTGCGTGACGCGCTGGTGATGGGACCGTGGCACGACATCGAGCGCCGATCGCGGACACATCGCCGCACTCCGATGGACTGGGATGCCGAACATATCCTGCTACGCACCGTGCGCTGCGTCAGCGGCACCGTCGAGCTGATGGTGAGCTGCGAGCCGGCATTCGACTATCACAGGATAGGCGCCACCTGGGAATACTCGGCCAACGCGTACGGCGAGGCGATTGCACGTGCCACCAAACAGCCTGACGCGCACCCAACGCTGCGGCTCACCACCAACCTGCGGATCGGCCTGGAGGGCAGGGAAGCCCGCGCACGCACCCGGATGAAAGAGGGTGACAATGCGTTTGTCGCCCTGAGCTGGACCAAACACGCAGCGCCGCAGACCTACGAAGAAGCCGCCGACAAGATGTGGCAGACCACCGAGTGCTGGCGGCAGTGGATCAACATCGGCAACTTCCCCGACCACCCGTGGCGGGAATACCTGCAGCGCAGCGCGCTCACGCTGAAGGGATTGACGTATTCGCCCACCGGTGCGCTGCTGGCCGCCAGCACCACCTCGCTTCCGGAAACACCGCACGGCGAGCGTAACTGGGACTACCGCTACGCCTGGGTGCGCGACTCCACGTTCGCGTTGTGGGGCCTCTACACGCTCGGGCTGGACCGCGAGGCCGACGACTTCTTCGCGTTCATTGCCGACGTCTCCGGCGCCAACAGCAACGAACGCCATCCGCTGCAGGTGATGTACGGCGTCGGTGGCGAGCGCAGCCTGGTCGAAGAAGAACTGCACCACCTGTCCGGCTACGAACATGCCCGTCCGGTGCGCATCGGCAACGGGGCCTACAACCAGGACCAGCACGATATCTGGGGCTCGATCCTCGACTCGTTCTACCTGCACTGCAAATCCCGTGAGCAAATCCCGGAAAGCTTGTGGCCGGTACTGAAAAGGCAGGTTGAGGAGGCGATCAAGCACTGGCGTGAGCCCGACCGCGGAATCTGGGAGGTCCGCGGCGAACCGCAGCACTTCACCTCGTCGAAAGTGATGTGCTGGGTGGCGCTTGACCGCGGGGCGAAGCTGGCCGAGCGGCAGGGCGAAAAGAGCTATGCCCAGCAGTGGCGGGCCATCGCCGAGGAGATCAAGGGCGACATTCTGCAACACGGCGTGGATACCCGCGGCGTGTTCACCCAGCGCTACGGCAGCGATGCCCTGGACGCCTCGCTGCTCCTGGTGGTGCTGACCAGGTTTCTACCGCCGGACGATCCGCGGGTGCGCAACACCGTGCTTGCCATCGCCGACGAACTCACCCAGGACGGCCTGGTGCTGCGCTACCGCGTCGAAGAAACCGACGACGGGCTCTCCGGTGAGGAAGGCACCTTCACGATTTGCTCGTTCTGGCTGGTGTCTGCGCTGGTGGAGATCGGTGAGGTGACTCGCGCCAAGCGGTTGTGCGAGCGGCTGCTGTCCTATGCCAGCCCGCTCTACCTCTACGCGGAGGAGATCGAGCCGCGCACCGGTCGGCACCTCGGCAACTTCCCGCAGGCGTTCACCCACCTGGCACTGATCAACGCGGTGGTGCACGTGATCCGCGCCGAGGAGGAAGCCGACGGCTCTGGAATGTTCCAGCCCGCCAACGCGCCGATGTAGACCTATCGCCGCAAGTCAAAGTCGCAAGTCAAAGTCGTGACATGACACAGTGATTCGTCAACGCCCGATGGCCGTGGCAAGAAAGGCCGGGGTACCATGCGCCGGTGACTGCTGTGACACGTCGATCCTGGGTTCGAACCGCGTTGGCTTCCGTTGCGATCGTGGCGCTGGCCGGATGCGGTCATGGCAGCAAGCCCGGTGCGACGCCGACGACAACCAGCACCCCGCATGCCACCTGGTCGCGTCCGTCCGCTCCCCCCGACCCGGCGACATTGGAACGCGCCGGAGCCAGTGCCGTCGCGGCCGTGCCGAACGGCACGCTGACCTCGATCCGAACCGAACAAAGCGGGGCCTGGCGGGTCGTGGTGGTCACCCGGGACGGGACCGAGCAAGCGATGGATGTGTCGTCCGACGGCGTCACCCTGCTGGTCGGACCTACCCCGAAGAATGCGAGTGACGCCGACAAAGCCAAAAACCGTGCCCGCGTGGAGGCCGCGCGTCTGGACTACCGCGCAGCGGTGGACAAGTTCCTGGCCGCGGTGCCCAACGGCGCCATCACCGAGATGAACCTCGATGACAGCAACGGCAGCGTCGCGTGGGAAGCCGACGTCTGGGACACCTACATCGTCGAACACAAGGTCACGATCAACGCGGCGTCCGGAGAACTGATCGCGAACAGGCAGGTGTAGCCACCGCGGGCAAGGGTCAGCTCAGTGCGTTGACCTTGTCGCGGATGACTTGCGCAACGTCTAGCGCGGTGGTGTTGATATCGCCTCGACCTCTGCGCGGCAGGTTCGCTGTGTTGAAGAAGTCGACCTCGACTTCGACAAGGCAATTGTCCCGCACACCGATGGCCCGCCCTACGGGAATGGACGTGGAAGCCGGGCCGGGCAGGTTCAACTCGATCGACATCGTTGCCGCGAGAACGGACGTGGCGACTTGCACGTCGCTGATTTTCACCTTGAGCCGGAGCGCCCCGCCCGCAACGGGGAGCGTCTTTCCATCGCACCTTCGCCACTGCCGGGAGAATCTCGCGAACAGGGCGTCGGCGTCGGCGGGCCTGCGCAAGCCGACCACACCCTCCTTTACCCTCGTCACCGCCGCGAATGTGGCATCGGGCCGCCACGTCTTCAGCGCAACATCCTTGACGTGGCTCGACCGGTAGACGCTTTGATGCATCATCACCGCGACTCCGATGCAGTTGACGGGCCAGGCCGTTCGATCGCCCTGGAGTTCCTCGGGCCCCCCGAAACGGGGTGGGAATTGAGGATCAAGGTTCAGGGGCTGTCGCACAATTCGCGACAGCGCACTCCTACCGAGCAGCACCCGCTCGATGGTTTGCCCACGCAGCGTTCGCGGCGTCAGGTTCGGGGCCGGCTGTGCCGTGCCGCCGACCGTCGCGGAGCAGCCCGCCGCCAACAAGACGGCTGCCACTAGGGCCGCAAGGCGCCGGCGGCCTCTCACGCGGTCATCGCACTGGGGCATCTCGACCCGCCAGACGCTCTCCATCCGCTTCTCGCCCTACCTTCTGCTTGATTAGAAGTTTACGTTTGGAGCGAGGTGGCCGCCTTAGGCCACACCGAAACCACAGGTCAACGGCAGCGACGTCTCAGGTTCGTAGCCCGGCGCCGCGTCAGCTCAACGCGCTGACTTTCTCCATCATGGCGTGCGCGATGTCAATGGCCGTGGTGTCGAGATCGCCCGTCCCGCGGTCCGACGGCCTTCGCGTACTGAAGAACGCGACGTCGACTTCGACCAGGCAATTCCCGCGGACACCGATGGCCCGCGCCACCGGCCTGGATCCGCTCGACGGCGCGCCGGGCATTCGCGTCGCAATCGAAAGGGTCGCCGCAAGTACAGAATTGGTGACACGTACCTCGGAGACCTTGTCCGAGAAGACGATTTTGCCGGCATCCAGGGTCACCGTCGTGCCGTCGCATCTTTCCCATTGGGCGGAGAACTTCGCGAAGAGCGCGGCGGCCTCACTGGCCGTGGACAACGCGACCACGCCCTCCGCCACGTCGATCACCTTCGCCAGCCCGCGCGCGTTCCACCACGTCTCCCGCGCAACATTTTCGATCTGGGCGGAGCGGTAGGCGCGTTTCTCCAGCATCGTGACGACGCCCACACAGTCTTCGGGTGTGACCAGCCCGAAGGCCCGCTGTAACGTCTCGGGACCGCCAAACCTCGGTGGCAATTCGGATTTGGCGGTGAAGGATTGATCGAGAAGCTTCGACAGCGCCGCCTCGTCGAGGAGCACACGTTTGACGGTTTGCCCCGTGACCGGGCGTGGCTTCAGCCCCACCGCGGGTCGCACGGTGCCGGTGACGACGGACGTGCAGCCGGTTGCCAGCGTTAAGGCCGCCAGGCAGGCCAACACCGAGCGGCTGGTTCGTATCAATTCGCGCTCGAGACTTTCCGCAACATCACCTCAACGAGATCGATCGCGCGGGTCCCGGGTTGCGAGCGGGGCCGGACTGCGAGCTTGACATCAGCAATGACATCCCCCTGGACGCCCACGGCCCGCTCGAGCGGGTACTGCGGAGTGTGGTGATTGTCCCAACTGAGGATAGTCGCGGAAAGGATCGATCCGTCGACACGCGGATTGGTCACTTCCGAGTACAACTCCGTGTCGCTCGAGTCGTGCAACCGCATAATGACCGTGGTGCCCGCGCAATGCTGCCATTGCTGCACGAAGGAGGCGAACAGTCGCTGCGCGTCCGCCGAGGATGCCAGTTTGATCGCCGCTGCCGTTGCGCTGGACACCACGACGCCGACGTCGTAATTCCAGTAATCCTGAATCGCCGCGGCGCGGACCGGGCCCTTCTCATAGACGATCCGCGCGGCCGTCGTGACGGCTCCGACGCACTCGATGGGCGCGGCGCGGTCGTTGTCGCGAATCCCATTGGGCAGCATATCGATTCCGCCAACTTCCGGCGGACTGTGCGGCGGCAGGTCGTTTCCCATCGCAGCCCTGACCTCGTCTTCGTCCGGCAGGATCTCTTCGAGCGAAAGCACAGTTCCGCCGGAACGGCCCGCGCGCCTGGCTGTCCCGTCGACGGTACTGACGCACCCTGCGCCCACCACGCCGATGACCAGCAGGACAACAGCCCGCGCCAATGCCACGGCTACTTCCTGCCCTTGTCGCCCGCGGCGTCGGCGGACAGCGCCGCCACAAAAGCCTCCTGCGGCACGTCTACTCGCCCGATGGTTTTCATCCGCTTCTTGCCTTCCTTCTGCTTCTCCAGAAGTTTGCGTTTCCGGGTGATATCGCCGCCGTAGCACTTCGACAAAACATCCTTGCGGATCGCGCGGATGTTCTCGCGCGCAATGATTTTCGACCCGATGGCGGCCTGTACCGGCACCTCGAACTGCTGGCGCGGGATCAACTCTTTGAGTTTGGTGGTCATCTTGTTGCCGTAGGCGAACGCGGAATCCTTGTGCACGATCGCGCTGAATGCGTCGACCGCCTCGCCCTGCAACAAGATGTCGACCTTGACCAGTTGGGCCTCCTGCTCGCCGGCCTCCTCGTAGTCGAGGCTGGCATAGCCGCGGGTGCGTGACTTCAGTGAATCGAAGAAGTCGAAGATGATCTCGCCCAGCGGCATGGTGTAGCGCAGTTCGACGCGCTCGGGCGAAAGGTAGTCCATGCCGCCCAGTTCGCCGCGGCGCGACTGACACAACTCCATGATGGTGCCGATGAACTCGCTGGGCGCGATGATGGTGGTCTTGACGACGGGCTCGTAAACCGTCCGGATTTTGCCCTCCGGCCAGTCCGACGGATTGGTGACGAGTATCTCGGTGTCGTCTTCTTTGATCACCCGGTACACGACGTTCGGCGACGTCGATATCAGATCCAGGTCGAACTCGCGCTCCAGGCGCTCCCGCGTGATCTCCATGTGCAACAGGCCCAGGAAGCCACACCGGAACCCGAAGCCCAGGGCCACCGAGGTCTCCGGCTCGTAGGTCAGGGCCGCGTCGTTGAGCTGCAGCCTGTCGAGGGCGTCGCGCAGATCCGGATAGTCCGAGCCGTCCACGGGATACAGCCCCGAATAGACCATCGGCCTGGGTTCGCGGTAGCCGGTCAGCGCTTCGGTGGCGCCGTTGCGGGCCGTCGTCACGGTGTCGCCGACCTTGGACTGGCGGACATCCTTGACTCCGGTGATCAGGTAGCCGACCTCCCCCACGCCCAGTCCCTCGCTGGGCTTCGGTTCGGGCGAGACGATGCCGACCTCGAGCAGTTCGTGCGTGGCGCCGGTGGACATCATCGCGATGCGTTCTCGTGGCTTGATCTTGCCGTCGACCACGCGAATATAGGTCACCACACCCCGGTAGATGTCGTAGACGGAGTCGAAGATCATGGCGCGCAGCGGTGCGTCGGCATCGCCTTGCGGAGCCGGCACCTGCCGGACCACCTCGTCGAGAAGGTGGGCCACCCCCTCGCCGGTCTTGCCGGATACCCGCAGCACGTCGTCGGGCTCGCATCCGATGATGTGGGCGATCTCGCCTGCGTAACGATCCGGGTCCGCGGCCGGCAGGTCGATCTTGTTGAGCACCGGGATGATGGTCAGGTCGCGGTCCAGCGCCAGGTAGAGGTTGGCGAGGGTCTGCGCCTCGATGCCCTGGGCGGCGTCGACCAGCAGAACCGCACCCTCACAGGCCTCCAGCGCCCGCGACACCTCGTAGGTGAAGTCGACGTGGCCGGGGGTGTCGATCAGGTGCAGCACGTAGTCGGTGGCTCCGTCGTTGTCGGCAACCCGCCAGGGCAGTCGTACGTTCTGCGCCTTGATGGTGATCCCGCGCTCCCGTTCGATGTCCATCCGGTCCAGGTATTGAGCCCGCATCGTCCGCTCGTCGACGACGCCGGTGAGTTGCAGCATCCGGTCCGCCAGCGTGGACTTTCCGTGATCGATGTGGGCGATGATGCAGAAGTTCCGAATCTGCGCCGGCGCGGTGAAGGTCTTGTCGGCGAAACTGCTGATGGGAATCTCCTGGTCTACTGAGTTCGGGACGCTTCGAGGCCGCCATCGGGCGGTGTCCACGGGCATGTCCAGGGTATCTAGGCAGGGTGGCCGAGACACAGTTGGACACAATCGGGCCCGGCGGTTCACGTCTATGCTGCGAATATGGCGTCTGCCCGGAAATCGCAGTGGAAGACGTTCCAGCGGTTTGCCGAGAACCTGGTCTTCAATGGGGCTCCGCGGCTGGCCCGACACCTGGAGAACTCCCAGACCGTGCTGCGAGAACTCCAGCAAGCGGTCAAGATCACTGCCAACGTCATCGCCGCGGCCGCGCCGCAACCACCCGCGGCGGTCACCGCGGGCCGGCCGGTGACCAGCGCCAGCTTCCCCACCGCGCAGCGGGCCCGCAAGGTCGTGTACGCGCCGAACCTCGATGGCCGCGCCGATCCCGGAGAGATCGTGTGGACGTGGGTGGTCTATGAGGACGATCCCACCCGCGGCAAAGACCGACCGGTCCTCGTCGTGGGGCGCGACCGCAGCGCCTTGCTCGGCTTGATGGTATCCAGCTATGAGCGGCATGCCACCGACCCGGACTGGGTCGGGATCGGTTCTGGCAACTGGGATTACGAGGGCAGAGAATGCTGGGTCCAGTTGGACCGGGTGCTCGACGTGCCCGAGGAGGGCATCCGCCGCGAGGGCGCAATTTTGGACCGCGACATCTTTGATGTGGTGGCGGCGCGGCTGCGCGCGGACTACTCCTGGCGCTAGCCCCCGCTCAGGCCGCCCAGCGGGTAACCACTGCGAGAAAACCGCAGGATTTTCGCGCTGAGTACACGTTCGGCGAAGCGGCGGATCAGCCCCCGCCCGCTCAGCCCTGCGTGATGTAGGAGTGCAGCTGCTGTT
The DNA here is from genome assembly GCA_964397935.1 of uncultured Mycobacterium sp. Classification (GTDB taxonomy): domain Bacteria; phylum Actinomycetota; class Actinomycetes; order Mycobacteriales; family Mycobacteriaceae; genus Mycobacterium. Next base: position 9,835 of record CAYNLB010000082.1, on the reverse strand, counting down.
GCGCGGCCTCGAGCTCTTCCATACGGGTCTTCACGACGTCGCCGATGCTGACGATGCCGATCAGCTTCTTCCCGTCGAGCACGGGCACGTGGCGCACCCGGTTCTTCGTCATCAACACGCTGAGGGAGTCGACCGTGTCGGACTTCGTGCAGGTCGCGACCGTGGCCGTCATGATCTTGGACACCGGGCGGGACAACACGCTCGGTCCATGCGCATGCAGCTGACGCACGACGTCGCGCTCCGACACGATGCCCACCACCCCCTCGTCGCCAACCACCACCATGGCGCCGATGTTCTGCTCGGCAAGGCCGGCGAGCAGCTCCCCGACCGTCGCTTCCGGGTTGATGGTCACCACCGCCGCCCCCTTGTTCCGCAAGACGTCCGAGATGCGCATCAAGCCTCCTGCCGGTGGTGATCTGGTTCACACCAGGTTACAGGGTCGCTGACCTCTGGTCGACGCGGTAAACGCCGACGGCGGCCAACTGGCCGGAAGCGCCGGCCAATCGGCCGATTGAGCCACCACGCGCAGTGCCGGTTGCGAGGATGAGGCGATGATCGAGATCACGCTGCTGGGAACCGGAAGCCCGATCCCCGACCCGAACCGCGCCGGCCCGTCCACCCTGGTGCGCGCCGGCGGCCAGGTGTTCCTGGTGGATTGCGGGCGCGGCGTGCTCCAGCGCGCGGCGGCCGTCGGCGTAGGCGCCGCGGGCTTGTCCGCACTGCTGCTCACACACCTGCACAGTGACCACATCGGCGACCTCGGCGACGTCCTGATCACGAGGTGGATCAGCACCTTCGCACCCGATCCCGAGCCGCTGCCGATCATCGGACCGCCCGGCACCGCGGAGACCGTCGCAGCGACGCTGAAGGCGTTTCACCATGACATCGGCTACCGGATCGCGCATCACGCCGACCTGAGTGCGCCGCCGGCGGTCGAGGTTCACGAATACACCGAGGGTCCGGTGTGGGACCGCGACGGCGTGTCGATCCGGGTGGCCCCGACCGATCACCGGCCGGTGGCGCCGACCATTGGGTTCCGCATCGAATGCGGGACGGCGTCGGTGGTGCTGGCCGGAGATACCGTGCCGTGCGCCGGCCTGGACCGGCTGGCAGCCGGCGCCGGCGCGTTGGTGCACACCGTGATCCGCAAAGACATCGTCGCCAACATCCCCCAACAGCGGCTCAAGGATATCTGCGACTACCACTCGTCGGTGGAGGAAGCGGCGGCCACCGCGGCCCGAGCGGGGGTGGACACCCTGGTCATGACGCACTATGTGCCGGCGCTGGTGCCCGGCCAGGAAGAACAGTGGCGGGCGCTGGCGGCCGGCGCGTTCGGCGGGCGGATCGAGCTCGGCGACGATCTGCACCGGGTTGAGGTCGACGCACGCCGGTAACCGTCGCCCGCCATGCTCAAGCCAGGCGGGTGACCTCCACGATGACGTCGAGGTCGGTGGCCCCCTCGCCGGAGTAGATGCCTTTCAGTGGCGCAACGTCTGTGTAGTCGCGGCCGGCGCCCACGCTGATGTATTGCTCATTGATCTCGGTGGCATTTGTGGGGTCATAGCTCCACCAATCACCGGTCCAGACCTCGATCCAGGCATGACTTCGCCCGTCGACGGTGTCCCCGACGACGGGATCACGCTCGGGGTGCAGGTAACCCGATACGTAGCGGCCCGGAATTCCCATGCCGCGCAGCACCATCAGCGACAGGTGCACGAAATCCTGACAAACGCCTTTACCCTCGTCCAGCGCGTCCAGTCCGGACGAGTGCACACCGGTCGTTCCCGGGAGGTAATCGAGCGCGTCGCGTACCCAGGCGGCCGCGGCGACGACGGCTTGGGCAGGATCGTGGTTTTTCGCGATCTTTTTGCCGGCGGACCTGACGCGCTTGCTCGTCAGGGTGCGCTGGGTCGGGCGGAGCAACTCGTCGAACCGATCGATCACGGCCTCGGAGTGCAGGTCGCCCCAGCTTGCCTCGGTCACCGGCGGCTCCTGCGGCTCCGTCTCGACGACCGAGGACGACGTGACCGTGAGATCGGTGTGCGGCGCATGCAAATCGAACGCCGTGACAGCGGTGCCCCAGTAGTCGATGTAGCGGTAGGACCGGGTGGCCGGAATGGTCTCGACACGGTTGACGATGACGTTTTGCCTGCTGTTCGACCGCGGGGTCAGCCGGGCCTCGTTGTAGGAGGCGGTCACCGGCGATTGATAGGCGTAGCCGGTGATGTGCACCACCCGCGTCCGCCACATCAGGCCTCCCCCTGCCTGGCGACCAGCCAGCCGTCGTGGTTGGCATCCGACCACGCCACCCATGGGGTGACGTCGAAGTACTGCAGCGACAACGCTTCACCGACGTCGTGGCAGGTTCGCTGCAGGCTCGCCAAACGTGTCTCCAGTGACTCGAGCAGCACGCCGGGTTGCACGAATTCCAGTTCACTACGGGCCTGGCCGAGCAGCCGTTGCGCCTCGGTGGTCGCCCCGACCCTGCTGTGCGGTTTGTGCAGCAATTCCTCGACGTTGTGTTCGGCCAGTCGCAGCGAGTAGAACACCGAACGCGGGAAGAGCCGGTCGAGCAGCATGAACTCGACCACCCGGGCCGCGTCCAGCGCGCCGCGGTAGGTGCGCAGGTAGGTGTCGTGCGCACCCGCCGAACGCAACAATGTCACCCACGCCGGCGACGACGCGCTGTCCCCGACCCGCGACAGCAATAGCCGCACGGTCATGTCGACGCGCTCGATCGCGCGGCCCAAGACCATGAAACGGTATCCGTCGTCACGCGAGAGCGTCGAGTCGGCCAGGCCGGCGAACATCGCCGCGCGGCCCTCGACGAACGACAGAAACTCATGTGGCCCCAGGCGTTTTGCGGCACGTTCACGTTCGGGCAGCGCATGGTAGGTGGTGTTGAGGCACTCCCAGATCTCGCTGGATGTCACTTCGCGCGCCGACTTGGCGTTCTCGCGCGCCGCCGTGATCGCGTCAACGATCGAGGACCCACCGGAAAGATCGGTGCTGTAGGCCACCAGATCGGTCAGCGACCAGACGTCCAGCTGGTGCTCCGGGGGATCGATACCCAGCACCCGCAACAGCAGCCGAGACGCCTGGTCGGGATCGACGCTGGAATCCTCGAGCAGTTGATGCAGTGCGACATCCAGGATTCGCGCGGTGTCGTCGGCCCGCTCGACATAGCGACCGATCCAGTAGAGCGCCTCGGCGTTGCGGGCCAGCATCAGCGGATCGCCTTCTTCCGGCGCTGCCGTTGCTGTTGTTTTTGCTGCGGCTGCTCATGCTGCGACCGTTCGGACCGCTGCGACTGGTGTTGCCCGTCGGCCGGCGGGTCCGGCGGGGAATCGGGCAGCGAACGCAAGACCTCGGCGGCGCCCAACTCACGGTCGGCTGCCGACGCCCGGGTTGCCAGTACCCAGGTGTCCTTGGAGCCGCCGCCCTGGCTGGAGTTGACCACCCGCGACCCCTCGACCAGGGCCACCCGGGTCAGTCCACCCGGCAGCACCCACACGTCGTCACCGTCGTTGACGGCGAATGGCCGCAGGTCGACGTAGCGGGGAGCCAGCGTGCTGTCGATCTGGGTGGGCACGGTCGACAGCTCCATCATCGGCTGCGCGATCCAGCTTCGTGGATCGTCGCGGATCTTCTTGGCGACCGTGGCCAACTCCTTCGCGGAGGCCTGCGGGCCGAACACGATGCCGTAACCGCCGGATCCCTCGACCGGCTTGAGCACCAATTCGTCGATCCGGTCGAGCACCTCTTTGCGTTCGTCGGGCAGCCAGCATCGATAGGTCTCCACATTGGCCAGCAGCGGCTTCTCACCGAGGTAGTACTCGATCATGGTGGGCACGTAGGTATAGACGAGCTTGTCGTCGCCGACACCGTTGCCGATCGCGCTGGAGATGACGACGTTGCCGGCGCGGGCGGCGTTGACCAGACCGGCCACCCCCAGCACCGAGTCGGCGCGGAACTGCAGCGGGTCCAGAAAGGTGTCGTCGATGCGCCGATAGATGACGTCGACCTGACGCTCCCCATGGGTGGTGCGCATGTATACCTGGTTGTCCCGGCAGAACAGGTCGCGCCCCTCGACCAGCTGGACCCCCATCTGCCGGGCCAGCAGCGAATGCTCGAAATAGGCCGAGTTGTAGACACCCGGGGTCAGGACGACCACGTTGGGGTCCGCCTCGTTGGTGGCCGCGGAGTTGCGCAGCGCCCGCAGCAGGTGCGAAGCGTAGTCGTCGACGGCGCGCACACGATGGGTGGCGAACAGGTTGGGAAAGACGCGCGCCATGGTGCGCCGGTTTTCCATCACGTACGACACCCCAGAGGGCGAACGCAGGTTGTCCTCGAGGACCCGGAAGTTGCCTCGTTCGTCGCGGATCAAGTCGATGCCGGCCACGTGGATTCGCACGCCGTTGGGGGGGACGATGCCAACCGCCTGGCGGTGAAAATGCTCGCAAGAAGTGACCAGCCGACGCGGGATGACCCCGTCACTCAGTATTTCTTGATCGCCGTAAATGTCGTCGAGATACATCTCGAGCGCCTTGACACGCTGGGTGATGCCACGCTCCAGCCGCGTCCACTCTGCGGCCGAGATAACCCGCGGTACCAGGTCCAGTGGAAAAGGCCGCTCCTGGCCCGAAAGCGAAAAGGTAATGCCCTGGTCGATGAACGCACGGGCCAATGCTTCCGCGCGGGCCTTCAAGTCCGAGACGTCCGACGGCGCGAGCTCGGCGTAGATCCCCTTGTACGGACCACGCACGCTGCCCTGGGCGTCGAACATCTCGTCGAAGGCCGTCGAATAGACGTCCGACGCGTTATACCCGCCGAAAATGCGTTCAGAACGCGCAGCACCGCGCGCCCGCCATCTGGTGTCCTCAAGATGGTTCGTAACGCTCACGTGTCCGATGCTGCCTCAAATCGAAGTACCGGCGGCCCGCGGGTTCCCGTTTTGGGAGAAAACGTAACCGACTGATAACCTGAGCAGTCGCTGTGGTGATATCCGGCGCCCCCAAACAACCGAAGCAATCGAAGAAGGAACTAACGCGTGGCCAACATCAAGTCGCAGCAAAAGCGCAATCGCACCAACGAGCGCGCCCGACTGCGCAACAAGTCGGTGAAGTCTTCGCTTCGCACCGCCGTCCGCGCATTCCGCGAGGCCGCCCACGCCGGCGACAAAGAGAAGGCCACGGAGTTGCTGGTGTCGACCAATCGCAGCCTGGACAAAGCGGCCAGCAGGGGTGTGATCCACAAGAACCAGGCGGCCAACAAGAAGTCGGCGCTGGCACGGGCCCTCAACAAGCTCTGAGAACCGCAAGCCACCTTCGGCGGCGCCGGTCTCGCTTCATTTGGAGGCCAGCTCGGCGACCTTTCTGACCGCGGATTCCAGTGCGTAATCGGCGTCCGCCGCGGCGCCCTTGACATTCGCGTTGAGCGCAGCCACCACCTTCATCGCCGTCGCCACCGTGTCACGCGACCAATGCCGGGCCTGCTTTTGGGCCTTCTGCACCCGCCAGGGCGGCATCTTCAGCTGCGCCGCCAGACGATAGGGGTCGCCCGAGAGCGGCCCCACCCGGCCGATCGTATGGACGGCTTCGGCCAGCGCGTCGGCCAGCACCACGAGCGGTTCACCGCGCATCATCGCCCACCGCAGCGCCTCGGCGGCTCCCTCGACATCGCCGGTCACCGCCTTGTCGGCGATGTCGAAACCCTTCACTTCGGCCTTGCCGCTGTGATAGCGCCGCACCGCTGCGGCGTCGACGGTCCCGCCGGTGTCGGCGACCAACTGCGAACAGGCGGACGCCAGCTCCCGCAGGTCGGAACCGACCGCGTCCAGCAGAGCGGTCACCGTCTCCTCGTCCACGCTGGCGCGCAGGCCACGAAACTCCTTGCGGACGAAATCGACGCGTTCGCTCACCTTGGTGATCCGCGCGCACGGATGCACGACAGCACCCAGCGCCTGCAGCTCGCCGGCCAGTGTCTTGGCGCGACCGCCGCCCGAGTGCGCCACCACCAGCACCGTGCCCGGCGGAACGTCGCGGGCGGCCGAGGCGATAACCGAGGCCGCCTCCTTACCCGCTTCGGCGGCGGCCTCCAGCACAACGATGCGCTCGTCGGCGAACAGTGATGGGCTCAGCAGTTCGGCGAGCTCGTAGGTACCCACGTCACCCGCTCGCATTCGGTTGACCGGGATGTCGTCGGTGCCGGCCTCTTTGCGCACCACCGCCAGCACATCGGCCACCGCCCGCTCGACCAGCAACTCCTCGTCGCCCAGGATCAGGTGTAACGGCGAGACATCATCGGGCACCCCATGATGGTGTCACGACGGGCCGACGAGTCCCGACATCGACCAGGCCAGCAGGCAAGTGACGCCCACCGCACCGGCCAGTCCGACCGCCGTACGAAACCGGCGCCGCCGCCACAGCAACATTGCCAGCAGCAGGACCACGACAACGCCCCCACCGACCACCAGCACCCCAGCCACACCGGCCGGAACGGGCAGCGTCGCCACGGGCACACCGGCCGACCACCCGGCCACCCGCAGAACCCACCACAGTTCGGGGCCGGTGAAACGAATCAACAGCTGCCCACCGGCCGGCCACCACACGCACAATACGGCCGCGGCGCTGCCCAGCACCGTGATCGGTGCTATCACGGGGGCCACCGCGAGATTCGCGCCGGCGGCGACCAGGCTGAGGCGGCCCGAGATACCCGCCACCAGTGGTGCGGTCACCAGGTAGGCCGACCAGGCAACCGCGAGCGCATCGGCCAGCGGTTTGGGTAAGCCCTTTCCCGCCAGGCCCCGGGACCAGGACGGCGCGATGGCGATCAACGCGGCCGTCGCGACCACCGACAACGCGAACCCGACGTCGACGGCCAGCTGGGGAGCGAATGCCAGCAGTAGCAGCACCGTGGCCGACAGAGCGGGAATGGCTTGCCGCCGACGTGACGACAGCATCCCGGCCAACGCGATGGCGCCCATCACGGCCGCCCGCAACACGCTTGCCGTCGGTTGCACGACGATGACGAACGCCACCAGCGCCAGCGTGGCGAACGCGACGGCCGCCCGCGGGCCGACCAATCGGGCCGCGAACAGCACGGCGGCGCACACGATCGTGACGTTGGCACCCGATACCGCCATCAGATGCGTCATGCCCGCCGCGCGGAATTCACGGCTGGTTTCGCCGGTGACCGCCGAGGTGTCACCGAGCACCAGTGCGGGCAGCATCGCTGCCTGCCCGGCGGGCAGCGTGTCGCGCACGGCGGCGCGGAACCGCCTGCGCACGGCATGAGCGGCCCGCTGGATCGCACCCGCGCTGCCCGTGGTCGGCCGGCCCGACGCGTTGAGCACGGCGACCGTCAGGTCGCGGCGGGTCGGGCGGGTGATGTGCGCGGCGAACCGTACCGGCTGGCCCACCATGACTGCACCGGTTTGGGGGCCGAAGTCCGAGGCGCGAGCGAATACCACGACCCGACCCGATATCTCCTCGGCACGCAGGCGTTGCAGGGTGGCGCGAAACATCAGCCGGCCGCTGCCCAACGACACCGCACTCTCGTCGGGGGTGACCGTCACCAGACCGACAGTCCCGTATGCCCTGGTAATCGGGTGGTGCCCCACCGCGTCGACGCGCAGCGCGATCGCGAACCCGAACCCCGCGCCCACAACGCCAATCGCGACCAGGCCGGCACTGACGGCCTGTAGCCAGGCGCTCGCGCCGGGCCGGCGTGCCGAGTGGCACGCCAGCGCACCGGCGGCGGCGATCAGCGCGACGCAGCACAACGGGATCACCTGGCCGATCGGCCACCAGATCCCGGCAGCGGTCACCGCCCAACCGGTGAGAGCGGCAGGTACCAGGCGCACATCGACGTGCGCCTGGGACGATTCACCCAATCCGGGATGGTGCACCGGTGTCAGACACGGACCAGGGCGCGCAACTTGTCCAGCCGCGCCGGGCCGATGCCGTCGACATCGGCCAGCTGGTCGACGCTGGTGAACTTGCCATTGGCCTGTCGCCAGGCCACGATCGCGGCGGCGGTGACCGGTCCAACCCCAGGCAGAGCGTCCAGTTCCGCGACCGTCGCGGTGTTGAGGTCGAGCACCTCGGCCGCCTTCGGCTTCCCCGGCCCAGGTCCCGGTACCGGCGCCGTCGATATCGGTGTCGAACCGGCAGCCACGGAGCTACCCAGTGCCGTCGGCCGCCCCGAAAGTGGGGCGAGCCCGACTACGATCTGCTCGCCGTCGCCGAGCGGGCGGGCCATGTTCAGTCCGATGGTGTCCGCACCGTTCACCGCACCACCGGCGGCTTGTAGCGCGTCGGCGATACGCGCGCCGGGCGCCAGGGTGACCAACCCGGGAGCGCGCACCAGCCCAACCACGCTGACCACCACCGGCCGGTCAGGAGTGCCCGGTTCCCCGGCACTCGGACTGGCCGACGACCTGGGGCTCACCGTCGACGCCTTCTCCACCGGCGGCAGTTTGGCCGACATCACCGGCGCCGGCCGGTCGCGCACCAACGTGAACACCGTGACCAGCACAGCCAGGGCAGCCACGATCGCCAAGCCGATGGCACCGGCGCGCCCGGGGTCGGCGCGCACCCTGGCCACCCAGCCCCGGTTCTCCGATACCTCGGGAAGCCACCGCGGCAGCAGCGAGTTCGCGTCCTCATCCGGTGCTTCCGCCGACTCGGCAGGCGAATCGCCATCGGGTTCGGCACCGAGTCGTCGATGCAGTCGCTCGGCGGGAAGTTCTGTTTGCATGCGCCGAAAGTAGGTGAGCCGACCGCCACGACGATCCCGCCCAACGGCGGTGCGGCGGCCGGTTGTGGACTAACCCGAGGCTGTGCACAAGCGCCGCGGGCGATGGGCCAAGATGTAGTCCGGGGCGCACGCCCGGGCCCGGACTCGCCGGTTCGGAGCGGGTCGTCGCGTTCACCCAGACGATAGGAGGCTGCCATGCAACTGGCGCTCACACCGGAGGAAGCCGAGTTCCGCGACGAGCTTCGCGCCTTCTACACCACCCAGATTCCCGAAGAGCTGCGCGAGCGGGTGCGCCAGGGCTCGTCGTCAGTACGCCGAGACGACATCGTCACCAGCCACAAGATCCTGCACGAGCACGGTCTGGCGGTGCCGAATTGGCCGGTCGAATGGGGCGGCAAGGACTGGACACCCACTCAGCACCAGATCTGGGCCGACGAGATGCAACTGGCGTGCGTACCCGAGCCGCTGAACTTCAACACCAAGATGGTCGGCCCCGTGATCGCCGAATTCGGTTCGGAGGAGATCAAACAGCGCTTCCTGCCGCCGACCGCCAGTCTCGACATCTGGTGGTGCCAGGGATTCTCCGAGCCTGAGGCCGGCTCCGACCTCGCCTCACTGCGCACCACCGCCGTCCGGGACGGCGACAGCTACGTGGTCAACGGCCAGAAGACCTGGACGACACTCGGCCAATACGCGGACTGGATCTTCTGCCTGGTCCGAACCGACCCGCAGGCACCCAAGCGCCAGGCCGGGATCTCTTTTCTGCTCTTCGACATGAAGTCGCCGGGCATCACGCTGCGGCCGATCAAGACGATCGACGGCGGCCGGGAAATCAACGAGTTGTTCTTCGAAGACGTTCGCGTTCCCGCTAATCAGCTTGTCGGAGAAGAGAATCAGGGCTGGACCTACGCGAAATTCCTGCTGGGCAACGAACGCACCGGCATCGCCGGGGTGGGCCGGACCAAGGTGCGCCTCGCCGAGGTGAAAAAGTGCGCCGCCGAAAGCAGGGTACTCGAAGACCCGCTGTTCGCTGCCCGGCTGGCCGAGGCCGAAAACGAACTGCTGGCACTGGAAC